>NZ_JBZEEQ010000018.1:0-64654 GCF_058310155.1 Chryseobacterium sp. DT-167
AACTGGGGTGGCGGAATCACCACCGAAGACAGAACAGGACTGGCTGCAGGAACATACACCGTCATCATCACCGATGCAAACGGATGTACGGCAACCGTAAATGCAACCGTAACACAGCCAATTGCTTTAACTGCAACAGTAAGCCAAACCAATGTTTCTTGTAATGGAGGATCTAACGGAACAGCGACAATTACTGTTTCAGGCGGAACAGCACCTTACACTTATTCATGGTCTCCTTCGGGTGGAACAGGAGCAACTGCAACTGGTCTAGCAGCAGGAACTTATACCGTAACTGTGACAGATGCAAATGCGTGTACGATAACGAGAACAGTAACAATTACTCAGTCTAGTGTAGTAGGAGCACCTACAGGAGCAGCAGTTCAGAGTTTTAATGCCGGAGATACGCTAAGTGCCTTAGTAGTAAACGGACAAAACATAAAATGGTATGCTTCTGCATCAGATGCTACAAATCATACAGGCAGTTTAGCAATGACAACTCTGATTGTGAACAATACAACGTATTATGCTACACAAACATCAGGCGGTTGTGAATCGACGGCTTCATTAGCTGTTCTTGCATACAACGCAAGTTTAAGTGTTGGAAATGTGACAAAAGATAAATCAGAAATGCAGATTTACCCTAATCCGGTTCGAGAAGTTCTGAATTTCACTGGTCAGGAAAAAATTATCAAAATAGTAATTATTTCAGCTGACGGGAAAAAGGTCACCGAGAAAACATTAAATAAAGATGAAAGAAGTATTGATGTTCGTTCTTTAGTTCAGGGGATGTACCTGATTCAGATTTATACTAACAATGGTATTCAAACATTTAAGTTCATCAAGAAGTAATTGATCATTTAGAATAAATCATTTATCTCAATTAATAATAGCAGTATTTAAAATACTGCTGTTATTTTTTATAACAAAAAAACACTGTTTTATTTAAATTAAATCTAAATTAAATAAAAAAAACAGCAAAAAAATCCGTTTATTATTCACTCTTTATAACCATTATAAATACACTATAAAACAGTCATTTACAGTAAAAATACTGATATAGACACAATCATAATTCATTATCTTTAGACAACTAAAAACTACTAATCATGTCAGACTCAAAAAACAACCGAAAACTTATTAAACCGCCTGATCAAGGCTGAGGCAATCTAACATTTTTTTATTCCGATCTTAAAATATCTTCTACCAAGTAAGAAGACAGAGACACTAATACCAAATTTCAACAAAATGATTATTACCACCAAAATCCTCAACGTCGATGATTATTACTACGGCGTGTTCGTCACTATTTCAGAAGCTCTTACCGGTTTTTCTGTCAACGAACTACAGTCAACAGGTTTAGCAGAAATTTATTATCGCTACATTCTTGATCATATAGAGAATGTAACTTTTACAGAATTTCTAAATACTTCTAAAAATCTGATTGAAAAATCTCAAAATTCAAATCAGTTAAACAACCTTATTTCCACTGACATTCTTGCCAATCCTTCTACACAGGCTATTGCCAACAGCATCATCACTCTTTGGTATCTGGGAACCTGGGAAGGTGCTTATATAAATGATTTATCGTACAAAGAAGGTCTTGTCTGGAATGTAATGCATGCCCATCCGCCGGGAGCAAAACAACCCGGTTTCAAATCTTGGGGCGTTAAACCTGTAAACAGCAACTCATGAAACAACAAAATAACAACCTACCCAAAAAAGATGTGATCATCGTAGGAACGGGGATCGCAGGATCATTGATTGCCAAACTTCTGACCGATCATGTATTTGATACGAAAAAAGGTAAAATGGTTTACCGTACCGAAGTCGACCAGCCGGAAGATGCCAGAGAATTATCTGTACTGATGTTTGAAGCCGGATTGGAAGCCGGATTGGCATTGGATTCTGCAACATCAATGACAACTTACAACGAATACATCCGTAAATTCTATATGGAGGAAGCAAAAGTTCCCAATTCTCCTTATCCGAATCTGAAACAGGCACCATCACCGGATGTTCTGGATATGGCACCGATCGTTCAGCCGTTTCCGGATAAAAAGGGATATTTGGTACAGTTTGGTCCGATGCCTTTTGCGAGTGATGCAATAAGAGTTGGCGGCGGAACGACCCTTCACTGGCTGGGAACAACGCCAAGAATGCTTCCGAATGATTTTTATTTAAAGAAAAACTACGGAAGAGCGATGGATTGGCCCATCAATTACGACATCCTTAAACCATATTATGAAATGGCTGAGTTTGAAATCGGCGTTTCGGGAAATGTTGCCGCACAGGAATATCCTATCTCTGAAAGTATGGAACAATACTATGGCGATTATGTTTTCCCGATGGAAGAAATTCCGCAAAGCTATATGGATCAAAGGATTATTGATGGACTTGCAGGAACCAGCGTTCAGTTAAATTTTGAAAACTTTCCTTTAAAACTGGTTCCAACACCTCAGGGAAGAAATTCTACTCCGAATCCTCTTTACGGCAAATCAAAAATAATTAAAGCTGAAAATACAGATTCTGGCTATAAATTATCATTGAAAAACATTGAAAACGAAGAATATAAAGCTTTAGGCTCTGTCTGGAATCCTTACATGGGAGAACGTTGTGAAGGAAATGCTTCATGCGTTCCGATCTGTCCGGTTCAGGCAAAATACAATGCCTTAAAAACATTGAAAAAAGCACTTTATAAAGTCAATAAAAATGATAATCTTCAAAAAAATCCAAACATTCAGGTTCAGGCTCAAAGTGTTGTTTACAAACTGAGTGTTGATCAGGCAAATCAGGAGAAAATTTCAAAAGTTCATTTGAGAAGATATATTTCTAAGGAAAGTGCAAATTTTACTGAAGAAGTTATTGATACTACAGATTCTATCGTGATTCTTGCAGCCAATGCTTTTGAAAATCCTAAAATTTTATTGAATTCAAAATATACCGTTATCGAAAACGGACAAAAAGTAGAAAAAACCGTTGCCAACCGAAGTGATCAGGTAGGAAGAAATTTAATGGATCATATGGTAATGCTGACTTGGGGATTGTTCCCTGAACCGATTTATTCTTACAGAGGTCCGGGTTCTACGACCAATATTTCGTCTTTCCGTGACGGGAATTTCAGAAGTGAATTTTCAGCATGGATTTCTCCTCTTGACAATTGGGGATGGAGCTGGCCTGCGTTTTCTCCGGGATCAGATGTTTCTGAATTTTTGGGACAGGGGCTTTTCGGAACAGAATTAAAAGAAGCTTTGCAGAAAAGATTGACAAGACAGGTTTTATTTCATTTTGAAATCGAGCAGTTACCGAATCCAAACAACAGAGTAACCATAAATGATCAATATCTCGATGTTTTGGGAATTCCGCGTCCGGTTATCAATTATGAACTGACGGAGTACGAAATGAAAGCCATGGAACAGGCAAAATTGGCTTCAGATCAGATGTTTGAAAGACTTGGTATTGAAGATTTCACGAAATATAAGGCAACAGATAACAATACGTTTATGTATAACAACGTAAGATATTCTTACAACGGAGCCGGTCACATCGTAGGAACACACAGAATGGGTGCAACGCCGGACGATTCTGTGACCAACAGCTATTGCAAATCCTGGGATCACCCCAATTTATACATCGTAGGTGCCGGAAATATGACGACTCTGGGAACTTCAAACCCTACTTTAACCCTATCAGCATTCACCATCCGCTCAGTAGAATCTATTTTGGCTGATCTGGAAAACAAATTCAAAAACTGAAAACATGAGACAGAGACTTATCAATAAAACAGAATCAAAGGAAACTTTATTAAAAAGTTCAAATGCTTTAAGCAAAAATACAATCGTTGCAGATGCCATTTCATTACAAACATTATTATTTGACTCAAAAATCAGTAAAGAAGACTGGCTTGAAGGATTAAAATACCACAGCAAAACACTGACCGGCTTATTATTAAACAGTCAGATTGAAGAGTTTAATCAATATCTGAGTTCACAGTTTGCCTCTGAAATTTCGCAGCCAGCTACTATCGAAAGATTTGACTCAAAATCTGCTCCGTCAACGGTTAAAAAAGGATTATCTGATATGGATTACCGTCCTGTATTACAGGATCTTTTGCAGACCGCAATTCTTATTGAGCATTCTACAATCCCCCCCTATCTTACTGCTTTGTACTCAATTAAAGACGGAACGAATGCCTCAGCTTCACAAATCATCAGAAGCGTTGCCGTTGAAGAAATGCTTCATATGATTATGGTTTGCAATGTGATGAATGCGGTAAGCATTCAGCCTTCTGTCAACAGACCACAGAATTATCCGACTTATCCGATGAAGTTACCGATGAATGTTGATTTCTTCGTAGGTCTGGAAACGTTTTCCACAAACAGCATTGCAACATTTATTGCTATTGAAAGCCCGAGTAATCCTTTGGTGAAAGCTCCGAAATATGATCATATTGAAGAGAATCAACCATTTCTTAAAAAGGCAGCAATACAGGAAAATAATTTCTGGACTCTTGAAAACATGAAAGATTTCATCATGAAAAATGTTCATACAATCGGTGAATATTATGATGTTTTGTTCTTTTATATTGTTGTCTTCCAAATCATTGCTTATTACAAAGCCAACGGGAGATTGCCGCAAACTTTTGAAGAATTAAATACGGGTGGAATTTTCACGGGAGATCCTGCAAAACAGATCCGTCCTGAGCAATATTACGGAAGCGGTGGAAAACTGCATCCTGTGGAAGCTTTAGACGGAGTAATAGCCGTTTTTCAGGAAATTAAAGGGCAAGGTGAAGGTGCGGATGATTCTATTTTTGATGTTGATCCTTCTCAGTTTGAAGAAGGGATGGAATTAGCCCATTATTTCAGATTCAAAGAAATTTTCCATGAGCACTATTATTTGAATGGAAAATACGAAGAATTTACAGATGAAAACGGAATGATGCCCGTCACTACTCCACCAACAGGAAAATCTCTTCCTGTAGACTGGAACGCCGCTTATCCTATGAAACCAAATCCGAAAATGGCAGATTATGAGTCTAATCCGCAATTATATGCACAAGGAAAAGCATTTAATCAGACTTATAAAAATTTACTGGATGCCATTCAGGCTGCTGTAGAAGGCAATGCCAAAGAACTGGAAAAATCAATCATGTATATGTATGCATTGAAAGAACAGGCGATCGGACTAATGAGCCAACCGTTGGATTCTCAATACAATGCAGGACCAACATTTGAATATCCCACTAATTAATCACAAAAAACTAATACACCATGCTTAAAAGAAAAAAAGAAAGTTTAGAAAAAGGAAGTGAATTTTTAAGAGCACCACAACCAAGTCAGAATCAGCAAGGTTATCTTGCCAATTTAATGGAAGGATACTCGAAACTTTTAATCGACGATCCGGTAACCCCTTTTAGGGAAGAAAATTTACAGGACATTGCAAATAATGTAAAGTATGGTGTTTTAGAAGCATTAAATGGAACATGGGTAAGTTATAATGCTAATTACAATAAAAATATCGACCGTCCATCATTAGGAAGTGGAATTCACACGACGATTATGCCTTCTCCAGGAACCAATCAAAATACAATTCCAGGGAAATTCAGTTTTGATACTGAAGAATACATCGAAAAATTAACATTCGAAATCGTTCCCGGTGGTGTTCGTAACCGTGGTGGTGCAACAGAATTATTTTGTGGTGCTGTAAAATACGATCAAACCATTAAAAGTGTAAATAAAGTAGAAGGAAATCCAGATTTACAATACGCCGGAATTCACGAAGAAAACGGAATGTATCTTTGGTTAAGCGACGTTTACAATTACGCTGCAACTGAAGAAACCATCAAAAGAGACAGAGGAATTCACGCCTTTTCTAATGAAGATTTTAAAAAATACGGATATAAAGGAGAATACAGAAACGAACCTTTGGTTGAAGTAAGAGACGAAAACGGTAACTCTTCATACATTCTTTTGAGCCAATTAAAAGAAGGACAGCAATATTATGAAATCATTCCTGCACAGGAAATAAAACCAATGGATGGTATCACAGGACCTTATTTTATTCCTGATTATTCGATCTCAAGAAGTGGAGTTATCCCTCACGGAAGCACGATTACGGTATTGGGAGATATTACACCTGAAAGTAAAGATAATAAAGTATATTACCTTAGAAATGGTGCTCCGCAATTCCCTTATGGAGATGCAACTTGGGATCCTCCTCACCTTGCTATTTCCCCTACAATGGGAGGTGCAGGAGCAAGTGTTACCCATCCGATCAACCTTGACGAACCGGCTCCGGCATGGGTTCACGAGACTTTAACTGATGAAAACGACCCTGGTTCAAATAAAATTTATACCCAGAGAATATTGGCAGATGAGCTATATCCTTATTGTGTAAGACCAGATATGAGATTAAGAGACACATTGAGCGGACAAAATGTTGCAAATTATGTACTTGTTCAATTATCATCAAGAATGCAAACTGGAGCCCAAGGTGGAATTTTAAACGTTCCTTTTGTTAATCGTTTTGTACCGACAGTTGAAATAGATTTTAATCTTTGGATCGAAACTGTAATTGAAGATGGAAAAGAAATTCTTCAGCTTCAATACGAGCAAATTATATTTTTCGAATTTGATTTCGGAAATGACGGTGGTACAACAAGCTGGCCTCACATTCAGGTAAATACGCTTCGTAAAATTGAGGATATTCCTGCAGATCAGAGAAAAATAATCGAACAGGAATTTTTCAATGCACCTCCTGCAATGAGCATGACGACAACTGCTGCAGTTTCTGAGCGCATTGCCAATCCACCTTCAGGATGTCCTTATCATAAAGGTTAAGATTAATCAAAAGCTCATAATTATTAAACTGAGAGAAATGTTATTAAACCTTATAGGTTTCAGAAACCTATAAGGTTTTAAAATTTTAAAACTAAAACCAAAAACTCATTACTATGAACAACCAATTACCTCCGATCCCGCAAGGATTTGGATTACCGTTTTATTACGCAACCCTTTTCAATATTGAAGTAGCCTTTTTTGCTGACCGCGAAAAAGTTTTAAAATATCTTGAAAATACAGGACTCATCGCCGCAGATTTTAATGGAAAAGCATTGGTCAGTTTTAATTTCCAAAATTATACCGGACAGTTTCCCAATGGTTCCAGCACCACTCAGGAAATAGAGTTAAATATAGTTTCTTATCCTGAATCTCAAAAAGACACGGTCGCTTTTGTAACGGCTGAAGAGTATCTTCGAGGAGAAGAACAGACAAAACTAATGGGACATAAGCGCGTTTGGGTTCCTTGTGATGCAGATATGGCGATCAAAGCAGGAATCGAATTGTTCGGTGAGCCCAAATTTAAAACTTCATTTACAACAAATCTTCCTTCACTAAATGTTCCCGGTCAAAACACATGGACGGTAACTTGTAACGATCCGAAAGACAGCTCAGAAAGTATTTTTACCTGTGTTGCTGATGTTGCAGATCTTATTCCTGAAATGTCGGCATTCTCTCCTATCACAGAATATGGAAAATTTGAAGATCAGTTAATCGGCTGCCGCTGGAATATCCTTCAACCGACAAATCTTCATTTTTTAAGTTCGGAAGAAAGCAAAAAACGAGTACAAATGACCTACGGAAATTCTGATCACCCAATGAAAGCAGACCTCGAATTCCTGATCGGAGACACACCTGCTTTTGCCGTCCGTACAAGTATGTCTGCTCCTGCTGCAATACAGACGAGAGCGTATTATATTTGATCAAAACTAAAACCTTTAACCATAAAAAACTAAAAATTATGAATCTAGAAAGTAAAATGAGAGGACTCACATTAGGAGCGCAAGTTCTTCCTCTTGAAAGAGTTTCTGCCTCAGATCTTGGAGCTTTGGCACCACTTGTAGGAACATGGAAAAACGCTGACGTTCCTGCATCAGCTATTTCAGCAGGCTGGAATACCATTTCTGTTCCGGGACAGGATAAAGGGTTTGTTTTTGAAGTCATTCCCTATACAGAAACATTGACTTTTAATCCGGTTGTCGTACAGGCTGGAAACCGTGGTCCTGTCGTAAACGGACAGCAGGTAGAACAAATGATTTTCGGTCTTTTATATGAGCAGCAAATCGTAAGTGCTTGTGACAGCAGCTTTTGCAATGACCGTGGCTTTCCTGCAGGATCAACTATTCATGTGGAGACCGGATTATTCTTAAATTTAGGTCAGCCAAACGGTGGCTACACAATTGCGCGTATGTCAACCATTCCTCACGGAAATTCTTTATTGGCACTTGGAAGCTCAAGTGAAGTTGGTAATCCGGGAACTGATTTCTTCAGTCCGGCTTCTTCCATTCCTACCCTGCTGAATGGTGGAAGAATCACTCAACTCGGTTATTCTGATCAGATTATTGGGAATCCTCAGTTTGCACCGTTCAATCAGGTGAATCCCAATGCATTTCTTCAGTCTACATTGGAAGGTTTGGTAGGAACAGGCGGAGTAAGCAATATGACCGTTATTCAAATGTCTACCAATACGCCCGATGCCAACGGAGGAATTCTGAATATTCCATTTATTCAGACCAACGTAAACGCCACAAAAATGGATGCCACCTTCTGGATTGAAGATATTACGGACAGCGCAGGAAATCCTAGCCAGATCTTACAGTATTCACAGACGATCAATCTGGTTTTTCCGGCTACAGGAACTGCACAGCCTATTAACTGGCCGCACGTTACAGTCAACAGCATGATAAAAGTACCTGAAACACAACAGCTGCAGCAACAATTTCAAAGTCTTAACGTAACTGAAGGGTTTACACCAAGTGAACTTTAATTTTTACAAACCTCTGATTTCATTCGGAGGTTTTTTTATTATAAATATCCGGAAATGTATCACTTTTTTGCTCTGATGGTAAAGCAATTTCTTTATTATTTTTATTGCCCGTAAATCTAAAATATGATCTGAAGCATAACTTCTGCATAATATTGTCTTTACTTTTGTAGAGATTGAAACGTAGAAATACGCATTCAATTTTTTTTCATCATTTGTGTATTACCCTTCTCTTCGGAGAAGGTTTTTATTTTATCAATCTCAAACTGAAAAATATAGATCTGCCAATATACAGGGAAAATTTGTAGATTTATTTGATGGTTTTTTATCTCGATTTTCGGTTTAAGATCCTGACAATGAATAGCTTTAAATCAAGAAAAGGAAATCAAATTCCACAGATGCTTACTATCTTTTTTTGGTCATAAAATTTACAAAAAACAGCTGTCCTGTAAATTTATCAGGATCAGATGGCACACTTTTATCTTTGGTCAGAAATAATAACAATATATCAAAATTATGCTTATTAACAGTAACCTTTTACAATCATATGGTGCCGACATCATACATATCAACGCTCTTAAAACTATTTTTGAAGAAGGTGAGACACCAAAATATTATTTCCAAATCGCAAGCGGAAGAATTAAATTAAATCATTTTGATGAAGACGGAAAAGAAATCATTCAAAGTATATTATTTCCCGGTCAGAGTGTGTGTGAGCTGATGCTTTTTATCAGCGATAAATATCCTGTGAATGCAGAAACATTATCGCCCTGCGAGATCCTGAAGATACCAAAAGAGAATCTATTTAAATTACTTGATGAACATCCGAATGTTTCTCTGGATATCAACAGGTTTTTATCACAAAGGCTATATCAGAAGTTTATCATGATGCAGCACAATCTGTCTCTGAAACCTGAAGTAAGGCTGCTTGGAGTCTTCAATTACTTTAAAAGCTACAGCAATAATCCTGATAAATACTCTTTTGAAATTGATCTTACCAGAAAACAGCTTGCATCTATTACCGGTTTAAGAATCGAAACCGTCATCAGAACCATAAAAAAAATGGAAAGTGAAAATATGCTGAAATTAAAAAACAGTAAAATATTCTACTAATCCTGTATTTTTTAATGTCTAGAGAAATGTTCTGTTGAGGAGATTAAGTACCCTCAGGCGAAATGCGCTTGTGTAAAAATTTCCTCAACAGGACAATCCAAACTGTTGAAAACAAAAGCGTAAGACAGGTAATAGCGAGACCTGCTTTATAAATTTCGTATTGAATAATATCTGCCTTATAAGCAATGGTAAGCGCCAGAATTCCAAACTCACCGGTCTGAGATAATAATGCACCTCCGAACCAACTGCTTTTCCAGTCGAATTGAAGAAGGCGAAAGACGACTGCAGATATTAAACTGTTACTCAACAAAACGAATAATGTACCGATAATAATGATTTTATTGTGACTTACAAGATAACTGAGATCAAGTCGAAGACCTATCGAAACAAAAAACAGTGCAACGAAAAATACCTTAAACGAAGCAAGCGAATGCTCAAGCCAGTTGAAAACTTTGAGTCTTCCTACGAGTACACCGGCTATAAAGCTTCCCAAAGCGCTGCTCAACCCTGCGAGATCTGCCACCAAACCAAAACCCATACAGATCAGAAGACCCAGAAACAGCTGCAGGTCATGGTCATACTCAATCATTCTTAAAAATCCCGGTAATCTGATCTCCTGAACGTTTCTGATCTTTTTAAAAAGAAAAAAAATTGCAACAGATACCATCATCGGCAATATCAGATGTATGGCCATGAGCTGATGCCCGCTCCATGCTTTCAGAAGAGTAAGTACGGGAGCAAGCAGAATATCCTGAAGGAGAAGAATATTAAATAATGTACTTCCGAATGTGGTATTGAGTATATTGTATTTTTTTAAGAATTCTGTAACGACTGCAGTGCTGTTAAAAAAAAAGAGTATCGCAATCAAAGTGATACTTTTAAGATCAAGCCCAAGAAAATGACCTATCAATACGGCGCATCCGAGACCCAAAAGACCTTTCATACCCTGTGCAATCAAAGGTTTTATGATGAGATGCCGCTTGTTTGGGATATTGATTTCCAGACCCAGGAAAAACATGAGAAGAAGTACGCCAAGTTCACCGATGATTTCTATTTCTTCCACATTAGAAAAAACGCCTGCAAAGTGAGGTCCCAATAAAATCCCGGCAATGATATAAGCGATCAGATAAGGCTGATTTAATCTTTTGAGTACAAAACCCAATGTCAATAAAGTAAGAGATAAAACACAGATAGACCACAATAATGCATTCATATATCTATATTTAAAAGATGGTAACAAAGAAAAAGGTTTCCCGGAATCCCGGAAAACCTTTTAAAAATTATTGAACCTCAATCAATCTTGATGTTTCTGTTTTTCCGCTGTTTTTTTTCGGGATAGTAAGCCTTAGAACACCATTTTCATAGCGGGCTTCGATGTTTTCGTCATCAATTACCTCTTTTGCGAGTTCGAAACTACGCTGAAAAGATTTGTAGCTGAATTCCCTTCTTGTAAAAGTTTCGGTAGGTTCTTCATCTTTGTCTTCTTTGGAAGATGAAATGGTGAGTACATTACCGTTAATGGTAATTTTGAAATCTTCTCTGTTCATACCGGGAGCAGCAACCTCTACTTCAAAAGCATCGTTAAGATCTTTGATATTCACCGACGGAAGCGTAGTCTGTGAAGATGAAAAATTATTGTTGCCCCAGTTAAAGAGTTCGCGATTGAAAAAATCGTCAAACAGCGAACGCGGATTGGCAGGAATCAAGCTACCATTGTTTCTTTTTACGATTGTTGTCATAACAAACAAATTTTTAAGTTAAACAATATTTTTAATGATCTCGGTTTAAAAATCACAAAAAATATACCAACAGATTCCTGTGAAATCCTGTCAGAATCTATAGAAAATGATTAACTTTTTGTCATTAATATACTATCTGAAAAATGAAAAAATGTCACTTTGAAATTGTATTGTTGATTGATTAAAATTAAATTAATTGCTTACTTCTTAGCCAAATGTAAATGATGTCAGTAAAAAACCTTACCGTTGACAATTTTTACCAGCTCCTGTTTTTCCATTAATTTGATGGTTCTTACGACCGTTTCTGTGCGGAGACCCGTAAGAGATGCAAGCTGTTTCCGGGTATAGGGTACTTCGTACTGAAACGGGACAAGCTGATTCTGCACCTTTTTTATATGATCTAATACAGTTATGATTTTATTTGCAGGATCACTGTAGGCAACCTTATACATAAGGATGCGCTGATGTTGTATCGATTCGCAGGCATACTGATACAGCTTCAGCAAGATCGCAGGATTCTTTTCTAACAGCTGATGAAACTTGATCCTTTCCAATACATACACTATACTGTCGTTCAGAGCTATTGCATTGATCTCATAGAGATTTTCAAAAAATAAAAAAGTTTCTCCCACAGGTTCCCCTTTTCCCGGAAGCTGATGGATAAACTCAATTTTATCGTTGTTGTCAGTCGTGATTTTGAAACTGCCACTTTTTACCTGATAGTAATTTTGAGGATATGTTTCCTTTTTTACCAGATACTCATCCTTCTCCAAAGCCAATAGCTGTGCTCCCTGTGCTTTTAGCAATTTCTCATCAATAATCATAATCTGTACTTTTAAAGATTAAGAAAATCCGGTTGTTAAAAGGATAAACGGCGTCAAACTTTTTCCTTTATATAATAATCTAAGGTACAAACAAACATTTACGAGAAGTATGACTCTGGTCACAATATGTTTACTGTTGAGTATAAACTTGATATTATTATATGCGGATCAAAAAAATGAAAGAGAATTACGCAACTTCATCCTGATATGTTTTGATCGTTCCGTCGAAAAATTTGATTGTAATTTGCTCTGCAATATCAAAGTCTATAATGTGTTCAGGATCGTCTTCATTTTTTTCATCCAATATTCTTGCTTCAAATGGAGATTGCTTTACCCTAGATAATTCTCCGCTGTACTTCTTTTTCTTTTTGTATACGACCTCAATATTTTCAATCAATTTTGTAAGTGTAAGAAGATTTTCCTTGATGTCACTGGTAATTTTCATAACATATAAATTAATTAATGATTCATATAAATTACAAATACTAAGCCAGCAATAGAAAGGTTTGCCCTTACAGTGTGCAAAAAAATTCACCTCTGATTCTTAATCTGAAACGTTACTTGTGTATAATCAGCTCTCGCAGATCAATTTTCGTAGATTGAGATTCAATATTCATAGAAAAGCATCATTTATAATAATTTATTTGTAGATTGAGAAAGTATTTTAAACATACTAAAAAAAGAGAAATGGATCCTGTAGAAATGGAAAATCAAATACTTGAGCTGGTAAAGAAAAAACATACTGAAACAGGTGGAAACAACGGGAACTTTTTCGGTGATTTTGATCACATCCTCAATATGCCCGTTGCAGAAAGAAATGCATTTCTGCAAAATATGGTCAACAGAAAACTGATCGTTATTCGTGAAGGTGGAAATGCAAGAATAATAATGCTCCCGAAACCACTGTAGCTCTATGAAAATACACTTTTAATATTTTTTATTACCTGTTTATTATTCTCAATAAATGTTGTTTTACTGACTTACATCACTTCAATTTGACAATTATTTTTCCTTTCGCTCTTCCTCCTGCAACATGATGCAAAGCTTCATTTGTTTGAGAGAAAGGGTATACTCTGTCAATCACAGTTTTTATAGTGCCGTCTTCAAAAAGTTTTGTTATTTCCTCAAGTTGCTTTCCGCTGGATTTCATAAATAAAAAACGGTAAGTAATCCCTTTTTTCTTTGCTTTTCTCCTTATTCCTAAACTTAAAAGTGACAATATGATCTTAACCACCCATGAAGCACCAAGTTCTTCAGCAAGCAAAGGAGTTGGCGGACCTGAAATGGATATGACCATACCTCCTTTTTTCACAATATTTAAAGACTTTTTCAGCGTTTGAACATCCTGACTGTTTAGAACAAGATCATAATCTTTCAAAACATTTTCAAAATCCTGAGTTTTATAGTCGATTAAAATGTCTGCACCTAGCTTCCTGAGCATTTCGAAGTTTGCTTTCCCTGCAGTAGTTGCTACTGTAGCCCCTAAGTATTTCGCCAACTGAATTGCGATAATTCCTACTCCACCGGTTCCTGCCTGAATAAAAACTTTTTCTCCTTTCTTTAGTTTTCCCAACTCCACCAATGCCTGCCAAGCTGTCAGGGCGACCAAAGGAATTCCGGCTGCTTCGTCCATCGAGAGGTTTTTCGGTTTTAGGGCAAGATCTTTTTCCTGAACAGCCAGATATTCAGCAAAAGTTCCGATACGATGGTCAGAAGGTCGGGCATAAACCTCATCCCCAACCTTGAATTTTGTTACCTCCGAGCCAGTTTCGACTACAATACCTGCCAAATCGTGCCCTAAAATAAAAGGTGTCTGATAGGGTAAAATCTGTCTGAATTCACCTGATAAAATTTTAGAATCCAGCTGATTAAGCCCTGCTGAATAGATTTCTACCAAAACTTCGTTTTCTCTGATTACCGGTCTGGTAACTTCGGTAAGTGCAAGATCTTCTTTCTTACCATATTTCTGAACGACAAATGCTTTCATAAAATTTTATTTGATAAATTGATAATGTTCTGGTTTATTTACCAAATGATACGCTGTATTTGGAGCAATGCGATTGATGATAAATAATGATTTTGCATCACCTACACGAATAGTCAGATGATCTTTTTCAAGCCCGTTGATTAATTCTTTTACAAATGTACGGGTACTCATCTTTTTATCTTTTCTATCTGCAACCATATCGGTATCTACCAATGGAGGAAGAAGTTCGAAGACCTTTACTGTGCTGTTCGTTGACTTCAGATGTGACCTCAAAGATCTGGTATAAGAAGCCAGCGCAGATTTTGATGCAGAATACGTCGCTTCAAGAACCGAAGGCACAATACTAAGAATTGAGGTAGTATTTATTATTGCAGATTCACTTCTGGATTTCAGCATATCCATAAATAGATTATTTAATCGTATGACTCCGAAATAATTGATTTCCATCTCATATATAGCACCTTCAAGATGCTTTTTACTGGGTCTACCTAGGTTCAACGGAGAAACACCTACTCCCGCATTATTATATAAAATATCAATTCCGCCCAAAGCATTTATTTTTTCAAACAGTGCAATTGCATCTTCCTCTTTTGCAGCATCAGATTGAATAATCGTTATATCGGGGAGCTGTGCCTTTACAGTTTCTAATTTTGAAAGGTTTCTTCCGGTGATTATCACATTATTTCCTAACGTCAAAAACTGCTTTGCCGCTTCCAGACCAATACCTGAAGCTCCTCCTGTAATCAGTATTGTTTTATTTTTCAGATTCATATTCTTAAAAATTTAAAAGAAGTACAAGTGCACCAACTGCCTTTTTGGATGTAAGTAATCATTGATAGCTTTTATACCTGTGTCAACTTCGCCATTGCCTCGGCGATTGCATTTGCATAGACCTTCGTATCCCCTACCGGAATATCAAATTGATCGTTCTCTAACCCTATAAG
Source organism: Chryseobacterium sp. DT-167 (assembly GCF_058310155.1). Taxonomy (NCBI): domain Bacteria; kingdom Pseudomonadati; phylum Bacteroidota; class Flavobacteriia; order Flavobacteriales; family Weeksellaceae; genus Chryseobacterium; species Chryseobacterium sp. DT-167. The sequence goes on from NZ_JBZEEQ010000018.1 coordinate 15,428, forward strand.
TAATTCGTCTGCAACCTCGCTCGGCTGAATTCCTTGTGAGCCGCCAATCTCAGCAGAAAACTCAGTATTCACCAAAGGAGGATAGACTTCATAGATGTTGAGGTTTTCCTTTTCCTCATAAGTTTGTCGCAAAGCTACCGTATAGCTGTGCAGTGCCGCTTTTGTTGCACCATAGGTCGGTAAGAATTTGTGAGCGCCATAGACTGCAATAGATGAAATATTAACTACAGCCGCTTCCTCTCTTTCTAGAAGGTGAGGAATCATTAACTCTGTAAAATGTATGATTGCAAAATAATTGGTATTCATTTCGATCAATGCTTTTTCGTGGGCATTGGTCGTTTCGCTCAATAAATAACCAAACGCTGCCCCCGCATTGTTGATAATGATATTAACATCCTTATGATTTGTCTTCAGATCTTCTGCAATACGAATTCTGTCTGCCTCTACGGATAAATCACCCTGAATTGCTGCTGCATCCTGCAACTCAGTTAAAGCTTTTTGAAGGCGTTCTTCACTACGCCCGTTGATGATGATTTTATTTCCTGCTTTCTGCAATTTTTTAGCAATTGCCAATCCTATTCCGGCACTTCCGCCACTGATAAAAATGGTATTTCCTGTTGTTTTCATTTTTAAATCTGTTTGTAATTAAATAATATATTTTAATAATTTTTGCTATATGTTTTGAAAAGGATAGTCTGTATACCCTTTTCTCCTGGCGTATAAAAAATTTCCCGATCCGAAGTATTGAGAACCGTTGCCTCACATTGTGCATAATATATTGCCGTAAGTTCTGTGGGAATTTCACTCTGATTAACAGAACGCACTCTTGTCATGGGTGCAATTACGTTCTGTTCTGAAGTGTAATTTCGTTAATCTCATAACTTTCAAATAATGTATGACTCATATTTTATTTTTAATACAAATTTAAATTTATAAAATATACTAAAAAGTATATTTTTGTTTAAAAAAAAATTACAATGAATACTGCTCCAGTTCTTTTTTGAGATCGTTTATAAGTCCCACCATCAATTCTCCGGATTCCATTGTTCTGCTTAATACAATGCCACCTTCTACAGCAGAAAACAATTTAAAAGCAAAAACATAAGCATTAAGATTATCTGAAAATTCGCCATTTGAAATACCTTCTTTTAAAATGTTTGAAATACCTTCCTGACCGGCATTAAGAACTGCCGAAACTTTTTTCTTAATAGACGGGAACTGGTCATCTGCTTCAACGGCAGTATTAAAAATAGGACATCCTCCTGAAATATAAGTATCAATAGGATTCTTGTAAAAATCTAAGTATAAAAAAATTTTTTCTTTTGCCGTTTTCCCTTTCGAAATAACAGAAGCTACTTTTTCTGACATCTTTTTTAGAGAAAAATCAACCACCTGCTCAGACAGATCATCCTTACCGCTGAAATGTCCGTAAATACATCCTTTTGTTAATTTGGTAGCCTCCAAAACATCATCAATACTTACCCCCGAAATCCCTTTCTCGTTATAGATCGGGCTTGCAGTTTCCAAGATAAAAAGTTTTGTTTTTTCTGCTTTTGTTAACATTATTTCTCTTATTGACTCTGCAAATATACTAAAAAGTATATTATAAAAAAGAAAAAATATACCTTTTAGTATATTTTTATTTAAATCAAGATTCAGAAAAAGATTATATCTACGAAAAATCCTTCCTATTTTGGCACTATATGATAAGTGAAATCTACAGTTTGAAGATAATTCCTATGGTTACATTATAGTGAATGCTATTTGCCGATACAGAATTTACTGAAAATATTCCCTAAAATCTCATCATTAGTAACCTCTCCGGAAATCTCACCAAGATATTCAAGAGCATTTCTCAGTTCATAGGCAAGCAATTCTGTTGAAATCTGAAAAGCTATGGCTTCCTTTACTTTATTTACCGCTTCCAGAGATTTACCCAATGCTTCGTAGTGACGCTGATTGGTGATGACAACATTATTTTCCTGTGATTTTAATTGCTCAACGTAAGATGACAGCTCGTTTTTTAGATCCTGGATATTTTGGTTTTCAACAGCCGAAATTTTAATAAAATCAAACTCGTCTGCGATTGCATTTCTAAAAATATCTTCTGCCTTTTCATAGGTTGGCGGAGAAACCTCGTCAATTTTTGTTGCGCAGATAATAAGTTTCAAATCATCTCTTTTTAAAGACCTTATCATCTCAATATCTTCAGAAAAATCTTCAGTCGCAGCATCTGCCAAATAGACAAGAATATTGGCATTTTCTACTTTTTCTTTGGCTTTCTTTACACCGATTGCTTCAATCTCATCCACTGTATCGCGTAATCCTGCCGTGTCAATCAGTCTGAAAGCGTGACCTTTTATATGAAGAATCTCCTCAATCGTATCTCTGGTTGTGCCCGCAATATTGCTTACAATTGCACGTTCTTCTTTCAACAAAGCATTTAATAATGTAGATTTTCCGGCGTTTGGTTTTCCGATGATGGCAACAGCTGTTCCGTTTTTGATGGCATTTCCGTACTGGAAACTCTCGATAAGTGAATTTAGTTTTGCTTCAATTTTATCAAGCAGCAGATTCAATGCAGATCTGTCAGCAAATTCCACATCTTCCTCTGCAAAGTCAAGCTCAAGTTCTACAAGTGACACAAAATTTAAAAGATCTGTTCGAAGGAAAGAAATCTCATGGGTAATTCCTCCTTTCAATTGATTTAGAGCTACTTTTCGGGAAGATTCATTTTCCGAAGCAATCAAATCTGCTATTGATTCTGCCTGACTCAGATCAATTCTGCCGTTCATAAAAGCACGCATCGTAAATTCGCCTGCTTTTGCCATTCTCGCTCCGTTTTTAATCAAAACTTCAAGAATTCTTTTGGCAATATGCGGTGATCCGTGAAAAGAAATCTCAACTGAATCTTCTGCAGTAAACGTTTTAGGAGCCCTGAAAACAGAAACCATAACTTCATCAATTACCTCATCATTATCTTTAATAAATCCGTAATGAACCGTGTGAGAATCGGCTTTTTCAAGATTTTTTCCTTCGAAAATTTTTGAAGAGACAGAAATAGCATCATCTCCTGAAATTCTTATAATTCCGATAGCTCCAATTCCGTTAGCAGTTGCCAGTGCGCAGATAGTGTCGTGATTCATATTGCAAAATTACATAAATTTAGCAGGCTAAAAAATCCATTTTTTACTGAAGTACTCAAAACTCAAAAACGCTCCAACTCTCCTACTTTTTCAGTAGCCGGGAACCTGCTTTCACTACTCGCTTTTTTGCGCCTTCTCATTTCCTTTTCTTGCAAAAAGAGCTCAAACATACCGTTCAATCAGGGCTAAAAAAGGTATTAAGAATATTAAATTATCGCCAAACTAAATTTAATCAAGTTCACAAGTGAAATACGGATTGATAGACAGTCATTGCTGAAAATCATTAAATAATTCAATAAAAAAAGTCCTGCATCATTTGATACAAGACCTTTTTCGTGAATTTTAAATCAATTAAAGAGGTTTTACCTGCTCAAGGAACCAGTCTTTCACTTCACCCTCCAGAAACGGAGCTATTTTTTCTTCACATGTTCTGTGATATTCGTTCAGCCAGTTGATTTCCTCTTCAGACAAAATCTCTTTCACGATGGTATCTTTGAAAAACGGACAAAACGTTAAAGTTTCAAACTCATAAAACGTTCCGAAATCTGTAGTTTCAGATTCTTTTACCGCGATCAGATTCTCATGACGGATTCCGTATTCACCTTCCACGTAAAATCCTGGCTCGTTTGAACAAACCATTCCAGGCAACAATTCCTGCGGATTCAGATCTTTTCTGATGTTTTGCGGACCTTCATGCACATTCATAAAGCTTCCTACTCCATGCCCTGTTCCGTGATTGTAATCCTTTCCATTCATCCATAAAGGAAGTCTGGCAATCGCATCCAGCTGAACACCTTTTGTTCCCTTAGGAAATTTCACCATAGAAAGACGGATCAATCCCTGTAAAACCAAAGTAGAATTTATTTTAAATTCTTCAGAAGCCACACCTAACGCAAAAGTTCTTGTAATATCAGTGGTTCCTTCTAAATATTGACCTCCGGAATCTACTAAAATTGTAGCCTCATCAGTCACATCTTTACTACCTTCTTTTTTGGCAGAATAATGCATGATGGCTCCATTATCTTTATACCCTACAATACTTCCGAAACTCTCACCCACAAAATTTTCTCCTTCAGCACGGAAACCTTTCAGCTTTTGTCCGATAGAATACTCGTTCATCGCCTGTTTTCCGGCATTATGAGTCAGCCAATGCAGAAATTTCACCATTGCCACACCGTCTCTCACCATCACTTTTCTGAAACCTTCCAACTCAGTTTCGTTTTTCTGAGCTTTCATCAGATTTCCGGGAACTGCAGATTTCACAAATTCGTTTCCAATTTTCAGTGCTTCAAAAATCGACTGGTTGCTGTTTGGTGAAACCAGAACTTTTTCGTTTCTGATATTCCTTAGGTGATTGTAAAACTCTTCATAAGGCAACATTTTCACCCAAGCTTCGTCCATTTGTTTTCTCGCTTCCACCTCCATTTTTTCGAGGTCTGTGAACAACATTGCGTCGTTTTTCGTGATAATAATATAACCTAAAAATACAGGATTGCTTTCCACATCGCTTCCTCTCAAATTCAGAGTCCAGGCAACATCATCCAAACTGGAAATGATATGAACGGTCACTTCCATACCCTCCATCTTCTGGCGAATGGCAGAAATTTTATCAGTCACTGATTTCCCAGCTCTTTCAACAGGATGTGTATAAATAGGATTTTTTGAAGCTTCTCCCCTTTCCTTCCACACTTGCTTCAGCAAAGGAAGATCAGCTAATGTTATGTTTTTTTGATGTAATTTTCCAAAAAGCAGTTCCCAGTTTGCGTGAGAAGTTGCCAAAGCATTCACCGCTACTTTTCCGTTTGCAGGAATTTCAGAGATGATCCAGTCGATATAATCTGGAGTTCCTTCCATTCCATCCTTGAAAAGATCAATTCCTGAACCCTCCAGTTCTTTCGGAGCTTGTGTGAAATATCTTCCATCCGTCCAAAGCCCAGCTTTATCTTTCGTAACAACCACAAAACCGGCAGACCCTGTAAAACCCGACAACCATGCTCTTTCCTGCCATTCTGTGGGTAAATATTCGCTCATATGCGGGTCAGCAGAATATACGATAAATGCATCAATATTATTTTTTTGCATTTCTTCACGAAGTGCAGCTACTTTTTCGTTTGAAGTCATTATTTAAATTTTAAAAACCGAAAGTTACAAAAAATCATCTTCGCTACCTTGATTTACAAAGTGCTTTTCAGAGTTTACAGTTATTTTTTTTAGAAGCTGGACCGGCAAACCTTTCATAATTCTCACTAAATGCTTTTTCGTTGACAACCAGTCGCTTTTATCCGGTCTGAATATGAAAGTCGTTGTAAAGCTTACAGTTACAAAATAAAATACATTTTTTAATACCACAAAGTCAATATCATTATTAATATCATAATATTTTGGAAAGGTTATTGCTATATTTCAAAAATGAAAGTGCAAAACTACAGCAATCACAGGAAATTTTATCCGCCTCATCATTTTGTTTATCTCCCTGTTCTCTTCGTTTTAGAAGGTTACGGAATTTATAAAATCTGGAATGATGCAGAACATCAACTGATATGGATTTTATTTTCAATTATTATATTCCTGATTCTGTATTTAGCAATAATGGTAAGACAACATTATGCATTGGGAAATCAAAACCGGATTGTAAAGCTGGAATTCAGACAAAGATATTTTGAGATATTCAATAAAAGATCTGATGAGGTTTGCGAAAAACTCAGTTTCAGCCAGATTGCCGCTTTGAGATTTGCTTATGATGAGGAGTTTAAAGAACTTTTATACAAGGCTTTAAACGAAAATATTTCTGGAGACGAGATTAAAAGGTTGATCAAAAACTGGCGACCTGACAATGATAGAATTTAATAATCACTTAAAAATAAACTATTATGAGAAAGTTAACTTTATACAGCATGAGTCTGCTTAGCATTCTTCTGTTAACAAGCTGTGAAGCAGTAGAAACTATCTTCAAAGCCGGAATGTGGTGGGGAATAATTGTCGTGGTAGGTATTATAGCCCTTTTATTATGGCTGTTTTCCCGGGGTAAGAACTCTTAACCAAATTATTTATTATGGATCAATCAGACCAGGAGATCATTTCTCACCTCAAACCGTCGAAGATTATCAAAATTATGAAAGATCCGGTAGCTTCTGCAAAGGCAGTGAATCTTATTTACACTTCCGATGCAGAGACAGCCGGTATCATTCGTAAAAAAAGAGGGACAAAATATTCATATTACAAAGACGGAGAGAAAATCAAAGATAAAGCAGAGATCAAACGCATCAATAGTTTAGTAATTCCTCCGGCATGGGAAAATGTATGGATCTGCGCTTTAGACAACGGTCATCTTCAGGCAACAGGATTTGATGCACTAAGGAGAAAACAGTACAGATACCATTCACTATGGAGCGCTTTGCGAAATCACACTAAATTTTACAGAATGCTTCAGTTCGGATATGCGTTACCGGAAATCCGTCTTCGGCTTGAGAAGGATCTGGCTCTGAGAAATTTTGAAAAAAGAAAAATTCTCGCATTGGTTGTAAGTCTCATGCAACGTACCAATATAAGAATCGGAAACAGTATTTACGAAAAATTATATGGCTCTTTTGGCTTGACAACCTTAAAAGGAAAACACGTAAAAGTGCAGGGACAAAAAATTAATTTTTCTTTTAAAGGTAAAAAAGGAATTATGCATAACGTCGATCTGAAAAGCAAAAGGCTTTCAAAGCTGATCACAAAATGCAAAGAGATTCCGGGAAAAGAGCTTTTCCAATACTATGATGATGAAGGAAACAGACATGCGATAGATTCCGGAATGGTAAATGACTATATCAAAGAAATAAGCGGAGATGATTTTACCGCAAAAGATTTCAGAACATGGTCAGGAACCGTGAATGCTCTAATTGCCTTTAAAGAAATCGGGTATGCAGAAAATAATACGCAGTATAAAAAGAAAGTAAAAGAAGCTCTTGATATTGTTGCATCACATCTTGGAAACACAAGTACAGTCTGCAGGAAATATTATGTTCATCCTTTGGTAATCAATCTGTACGAAAACAATTCCATTAAAAAATACCTTGATGAATTGGAAGTGATTGAAGAAAATGATGGAAAGGCAGGTTTAACTCATGAGGAAAAGCTCGTTTTAAAAATTTTAGAGAATGAGAAGATTTAAAATATTTTTTGAATAATATTGACAAAACTACCATTCTAAAAACCAAATTTCAAAGCGGCTCCCTTTTTCCAAAGGTTTGTAATTGAGATAACCTTTATGCGCTTCAATAATGCTTTTGCTCAACGTCAATCCAATTCCAGAACCGCTGATTCGGGTGGTAAAAAATGGAAGAAAAATCTTGTCTTTTATTTCATTTGAGATTCCAATTCCGTTGTCTTCAACACTTAATAAAATACGTTTATTAAGAGTTTTTATTTCGGTTTTAATGATTTTTTCTGAGTTGTCATCGACTGCATAGATTGCATTCAGATAAAGATTAATCAGACATCGTTCAATCATTTTCTGGTCTGCAAAAATCATTTGATTCTCCAGAGAATTGATGATTTTAATCTGATTTTTTTCAAATTCCGGCTTCAGAAAATTAAGGGCAGATTCTACGATATCCGTCAGAGAAATGGTTTTAAAAACCGGTTTTGGAAGCTCAGCCACTTGTCGGTAATCGTCCACAAAATTCAGTAATTGTTTGGATTTTGAATTGATGATCATCAGACTTTCTTTCATTTCTTCCTGGTCTTCTTTGTCGACAACTTCCTGATTGGCAATATATTCAAGATTTTGAATCAAGCTATTGACAGGTGTCAAAGTATTGAGAAGTTCGTGAGAAATTACCTTCATCAAATTATTCCAGGCGAGTTTTTCTTTTTGTTCAATGATTTTCTGAACAGATTCCAGACTGATAATACAAAAGCGGTTTTTCACATTCTGTACTTTTTTGGTTCTAAGAGAAAACGACTGTTTTACATTTTCATTAATTGAAATATCAAAAAATTCCTGTGAGTTTTCGTAATTAGTTTGTTCAATGATTTCATAAAATTCCGAGGTTTTAGATTCGTATAATTCCCAGGAATTATATTTTGGAATCTGTAAAATTTCCAGAAAAACCGGATTCACATAAAAAATTTCCCATTCATTATTTTTTTCGGAAAGTATCATCAACCCGATTTCCAGTTGATTCAGAATTTCTTCATAGAGAAGTTTGTAAGATGATAAAGACAAATGTTCTTCTTTACTTTGATAATAAAGTTTTACGGCATTATCCACCAAATTATTCTCTTCGGTTTTCGGGAAAAGCGAAAAATCTTTTTTCTGAATCGCCAACAATAATTTTTCCGTTTTCTGAATATAAGAAAAAGCCGAAGTCTGCGCTAAAACAATACAGCCAATTGTCACAATCGAAAACAACCCAAAATTTATCCATTTATTTTGCGAGTAAAAATCAAAGGCAAAAATCCCACTGACAATCGCCAAAAGAATAAATAGTAACCAGATAAATTGTTGCTTGTTCATTTTTTATTTTTTTTAAGCCTTGTCAAGGTTTTGAACCTTGACAAGGCTTTTGTTCCATCTTATAAATTTCCGCTTTATCACAATTCAAATTTTTCCATTCTACGATACAACGCAGCTCTTGACAATCCCAAATCTTCCGCAGCGAGAGAAATATTTCCTCTGTGTTTTTTCAAAGCCTTTTTAATGAGAATTTCCTCCATTTCTTCGAGATTGAGATTCATAATTGGCTTATCCGACTCTTCATCTTGAGGCATCAGTAATTTCAGATTTTTATCATTGGAAAGGATCACGCTTCTCTCAATGCAATGATCCAGTTCGCGGATATTTCCGGGCCAGGAATATGTTGTAAGTTCGTTAATTAAATGTTTATTCAGAGTCAAATCTGCTTTATGATATTTCTGTTTGTACTTTTCCAGGAAATAATCGGCTAAAGTCGGAATGTCTTCCAATCGCTCTCTCAGACCTGGAATTTGCAGTTCAACAGTATTAATTCTGTAATATAAATCTTTTCGGAAACGGTTTTCGGAAACTGCTTTTTTAAGATTTTCATTGGTCGCAAAAATAAATCTTACGTCCAAAAGCCGTTCTTTGCTTTCTCCGATTCTCGTTAATTTCCGGTTTTGAATTAAACTCAATAATTTGGTTTGAAGATGTAGCGGCAGATTTCCGATTTCATCTAAAAAAACGGTTCCGTTTTGCGCATTTTCAATCTTTCCGGAGTAATCCTGATTTGCATCTGTAAAAGCTCCTTTTTTATAACCAAATAATTCTGCCTCAAAAAGATTCTCAGACAAACTTCCCAAATCAATGTGAACAAAAGGCTGATTTTTTCTTTCAGATAATTCATGGATGTGTACTGCCAAAACATATTTTCCTGTTCCGTTTTCTCCTAAAAGTAAAATATTGGCATCTGTCGGCGCCACTTTCGTGATCTGATCCATCACTTCCTGCATCAGAAAAGATTTGGTTTCCAGCTGATACTGATTGGTCTTTACGCTGACATTCTCCCATTGATTCAGCTTTCTGTTTTTCCGGGAAATATCAACAGCCAGGTTTACAGAAGCGTACAACTTCTCATTATTCCAAGGTTTCAGAATAAAATCGGAAGCACCGTTTTTCAAAGCTTCAACTGCCAATTCCACTTCGCCATAAGCGGTCATTAAAATAATCGGAAGCTGAGGTTCCAAAGTTTTAATTTCATTCATCCAATACAATCCGTCTTGTCCGTTTTCAAAACCTTTCCGGAAATTCATATCCAGAAGAACCGTGTCAACTTGCTGTTCCGTTAAAAACTTCAGAATATTTTTCGGCTGGCTGAGACAACTGACTTCCGTGAAAAATTTCTTGAGCCAGACTCTCGCCGAAAACAAAATATCTTCGTCGTCATCTACAATTAAAATATGAGCTTCTTTTTTTCGCATTTTTATAATTTGAAATCTAAAATGATTGAAATAAAAGGCTTTGACTCCGCGCAGCCTGACAAATATTAATGAACCATCAACTGACAACTAAAAACTATCAACTAAAATTGTTCATTTCCGTACAAAAAGTGTCCGATAATGAACAGTTTTAAAATTAATTAAAATATATTTAATCACATTTTCAGAGAGTTACAAAGTTATAAATCTCTGGCATCTGCATTGTGTAATAGTCTGTAGATAAATAAGTTATCGTTAATATGGATACGAAAATAGTAAAAAAGAAGTCTAAACTAAAATTAATATCGATTATCGTTGTTTCTGCTTTGGCGGTTTTCATTTTCGGATGGTATTTCCTTAATCAGAAAAAAACTTACAATGTAAAGTTAGAAGATATCCAAACAGATGAAGTGACAAATGGGAAATTCGAAGATATGTTGATGGTAACTGCACAGACACAATCTCTTAATTCATCTCTTGTAAATGTTCTGGAAGGCGGTGCGGTAAAAGAAATTTTTGCGGAAGACGGACAAATGGTAACAAAAGGACAACCTATTGCAAGAGTTTACAATCCAAATACGGAATTCAATTATCTTAATCAGGAAACGGGAATTATGCAGCAGATCAGCCAGATGAGAAGTTCGCTTCTGGAATTGAAGAATCAGGAATTTAACCAAGATAAAGAATTGCTTCAGGCGCAAAATGATTATAATACAGCTTTGCAATCTTTCAATCTTCAGAAAAGATTATACGATGCTGAAATCGGAAAGAAAACCGATTATGATATTGCATTACAAAATCTGAATTATCAGAAACAAAGAAAAGTGATTGTGGAAAAAGGCGCTTCCAGCGAAAAAGCTTCCAGAAATTCTCAGTTTTCTGCTATCAATAGTTCCATCAGCCAAATGGAAAAAAGTCTGAATATTCTTCGTTCCAACAAGAATAATTTCCTGATTATGTCGCCGGTTTCCGGAAGATTATCATCATTTAATATTTCATTAGGACAGAATTTAACAAGTGGCGAAAGCATCGGAAAAGTAGATTTGATGGGCGGTTACAAATTAATTGCAAAAGTTGACGAATATTATATTAATAAACTAACCAACGGAATCAAAGGAAGTCTGGAAAGCAATGCGAAACAATTTGAAGTTATCATTACCAAAATTCTTCCCGAAGTGAAAGACGGACAGTTTTCTGTGGAACTTAATTTCGTTGATGTAAAACCGGAAAACCTGAAAATCGGAATGACGTTCGGGGTGAAGCTGAAACTTTCTGCTGATACGCAAAGTCTGATGATTCCGAAAGGAAATTTTTATAAGGACACCAACGGGAAATGGATTTTTGTAATGAAAAATAATAAAGCCGAAAAACGAAACATTAGTCTTGGAAGAGAAAATCAAATGTATTACGAAGTGGTTTCCGGACTGAAGCAGGGCGAAACCGTAATCACATCAGATTATGCTGAAATAAAAAAATATGAAATCCTTAATATTCAAAAATAAATATTGAAATTACGAATTACAAACTTTAAACTATAAAAAATAAAACAATGATAAATATTCAAAACCTTTCAAAAGTCTATAAAACAGAAGATGTTCAAACCAATGCTTTAAACAATGTAAGTCTTAGCATAAAAGAAGGCGAATTTGTAGCGATAATGGGACCTTCCGGTTGTGGAAAATCGACTTTCCTTAATATTCTCGGACTTCTGGACAGCGCTTCTTCAGGTTCTTATCAATTTGAATCGATAGAAACAATCGGAACTTCTGAGAAGAAAAAATCAGATATTAGAAAGAAAAATATCGGTTTCATCTTTCAGAATTTTAATTTGATTGATGAACTGACAGTTTATGAAAACATTGAACTTCCATTAATCTACAACGGCGTTTCGTCCTCAGAAAGAAAAAAACGTGTTGAGGAAATTATGGAAAAAATCAACATCGCTCACAGAGCAAAACACTATCCTCAACAGCTTTCCGGCGGTCAACAGCAACGAGCGGCCGTTGCAAGAGCATTAGTAACGAGACCAAAACTGATTCTTGCGGATGAGCCAACCGGAAACCTCGACAGCTCAAACGGAAATGAGGTGATGAATCTTCTCGCAGAACTGCATAGAGAAGGTTCTACAATTGCAATGGTGACGCACTCGTCTTATGACGCCGGTTATGCTTCCAGAATTGTGAATATGAAAGACGGCGAAATTTTCAGCGAAGAACATTCTACTCAAAGAAAAGATGTCTTCGAAAAAGCAGATGCAAAGAATTTTGAATAATCAAATTCTATAAAAAAAACATTCATTCAACCATTTTATAACTGATCTCGGAGATTCGGACGAACTCTGTTTCTCTGAGGTTTTTAAAATCGTTTATCAATCATAAAATATCACTTATGTTAAACAATTGGCTCAAAATTGCCTTCATCAACTATAAAAAGAACTGGCTTTCCACCATTATCAATTTATTTGGATTGACGATCGGTTTGACAGGATTTATGCTCATCCTGATGCATTGGAATGACGAAGAATCTTTCGAAAAATGGAATCCGAAAAAGGACGATATTTATTATTTCCAGACTTATACTAAAAAGGAAAACGTTTACGGATCGGCTATTTCGATACCTTTGGCAGATAATGCTTTGAAACGTATTTCGGAAGCTGAGGATTATGTTTTGATGACCAACACAGGTGCGTCTTACAAAATGACAACCAAGTTGAAAACCGTTTATCAGGAAAATGGTTTTCCGGTAACAGAAAATTTCTTCAATCTTTTTCCTTTCAAATTGATTTCCGGAAGTTACAAAAATGTTCTTAGAAATGATACCGACGTTGCAATCTCAACTATTGCAGCCAAAAATCTTTTCGGAAAAACGGAGGTTGCAGGCGAAACTATCAAATTTGATAATAAAAATTATATCGTAACGGCAGTTTATGAATTGCCAAAAGGAAATAGCCAGATAAAACCTGATTTTGTCTTCAAACCGGCTGAGCAACTCAAAAACGATAAAGAACAATGGGGAAACTTCAATTACGCTTGTTTTTTTATGCTAAAAAAAGGAGCAGACCCGAGAAGTTTTGAGAGAAAATTTCTTGATGTGATAATGTTGCGTGCAAAAATCAATGCTCAAGGTTCAGGAATGACACCTCAACAATATATTGACACTTATGGACCGAACGACTCATTGCTGACGCCACTTGACAAGATGAAACTGCACGCCGAGTCAACCTGGTTCGGTAAGCCGGATTTCCAGTCAATTCTTATTCTTTTCACGCTTTCTGTTTTGATTGTGATTTTGTCAGCCATTAATTTCATCAATCTTAAAACGGCTCAGGCGTCTCAAAGAGCCAAAGAAATCGGCGTGAGAAAAGCAATTGGAAGTACAAAATCAAGCTTGGTTCTTCAATTTTTGATGGAAACTTTCATCGTTTGTTTAACTTCCTATCTTTTGTCATTGGCTTTGACAGAGCTTCTTTTATCAAGCTTCAACAAGTTTTTTGATAAAGAAATCGTGATGGATGACTGGCATATTTACTTCTACTCATTCGCAATGGTTGTCTTGGTGACTGTTATTTCGGGACTCATTCCTGCTTTATATTTATCCAATTTCAAAGCGATAGAAACTTTGAAAGGGAACTTCGCCAGAAGCAAACACGGTGTTTGGCTGCGAAACGGAATTCTGACTTTACAATTGATCATCTCTTCATTCTTTATCATTGGTGGATTGATTGTCAATCAGCAAGTTAAATATATGATAAACAAAGATTTGGGTTTCAGTGGCAAGCAGATTTTTCAAGTTAATTTTAATGAATACAACAACGGAAAACCGTGGCTAAAGTATGAAAGGCTGAAAACAGAAATGGCTAAAATAAAAGGTGTAGAGAGTATTTCATATTCAGAAGCGCCACCTGCGACGGGCAATTTCAGCAGTTCCAATATGGATTATATGAGTCAGAGTATTCAGGCTCAGCACGGCTCGATGGATTATGATTATCCTCAGTTCATCGGTGTAAAATTACTGAAAGGAAGATGGCTGGATCCAAAATTGTCATCGGATACAATTAATAATGCTTTGGTAAATGAAGCTTTTGTAAGAAAATTCGGCTGGACAGGTGAACAGGCAATGAAAAGAGAAATCAAACCAGGATTTGACAACAAGCCTTATCATATCATCGGAATTGTAAAGGATTTTAACATCAGAAGCTTGAAGAGTGAAGTGGAACCAATGATACTTTTCCACTACCGAGAAACCGAATGGAAGAGATTAAATGTCTATAATATTCAATTAAAATTAAAAGCTGACGACATCGATGGAACGGTTAAGCGAATCAAAGCTTACTGGCAAAAAAATGTAGAGCCTGGTTATCCTTTCAATTCTTATTTCATTGATAAACAGTTTGCCAAAACCTTTGAAACATACCAAAAACAACAGACACTTTTTACAATCTTAAATGCAATGGTTTTGATGGTGGCGTTATTAGGATTATTCGCTTTGTCATCATTAATGATTGAACAGAAACTGAAAGATGTTGCCATCAGAAAAACTTTGGGAGCATCGGACGGAACTTTGATTGTTGGCTTGACGAAACAATTCCTTTGGATTACTTTAATCGCCGTTATCATCAGTATTCCAATCAGTTATTATCTGATGAACGAGTGGCTGAAGGATTTCGCTTACCGAATTGATATGCCGGTTTTACCATTCGTTTTAAGTCTTGTGGTTTTGCTATTACTGACATTTTCAGTCGTAAGCATCAAAGCCTGGCAAGCCACAAAAGTGAATCTTGTGAAATATCTGAAATACGAGTAAAAGCAGGAAGTTGGAAGTCAGATGTTGGAAGATTAGCGAACTTCTAACCCTCGACTTCGATATTCCGACAACTATCAACCATAAACCAACAACTATGCTAAAAAACTGGCTCAAAATAGCATTCATTAATTACAGAAAAAACTGGCTTTCTACCATTATCAACGTGTTGGGATTGAGCGTTGGTCTCTGTGTTTTTCTTTTGATATTCATCCATTGGCAGGACGAAAAGGCTTATGAACAATGGATTCCCAATAAGGAAAATATATATTTTGTTGAAAACAGCAATTCCTCATTTGGGATGATGTCTGTCTCAAGCTACCCGGAGATATTCACCTCAAAAGAATTGTTTTTGGAGATTGAAGATGCCACGATATTCAATGACTGGGGGAAAAAGAAACTCAGCTTTGGAGGTAATTCTGCGTATGTTTCCGGAGGAGCTACTGTCAATTCTTTTTTTAAATTTTTCCCGTTTGAGAAAGTTGCCGGCAATTTTGAAAATGCTTTGTCAGACGAAAGCAAAGTTGTCTTGTCTGAAGAAACTGCCAGATTATTATTTGGTGATGACTATCTCAACTCTGTAGGTAAAACTGTGAAGAATGAAGTAGATGATAAGAATTATACTGTAACTGCTATTTATAAAAAGCAGAAAGAAAATACGGTCTTCAAACCAGATTTTCTTTTTTTGACTCCTTCTCTGGAAAATAGTAAAAACCAATGGACAAATTACAGTTTTTGTGGTTTTTTAAAACTAAAGCCAGGCTCGGATGTCAAAGCACTGGAAAATAAAATAACAAAAAAAATGCAGGAGCAGGATGAGATTTCTGCAAAAAAATGGGGTTATGAGATTGATAAAAAAAATCCGCCCAGAACTTATCTGTTGTCAATTGCAAAAATAAAACTAGATGCACGCAGCGAAGGTATCAACAAAGGTGACAAAAAATCTATTATGATTCTGATGGGCTTATCAACATTGATTTTGCTTTTATCAGGCATCAATCTGATTAACCTCAAAACGGCGCAGGCTTCTCAAAGAGCAAAAGAAGTTGGCGTAAGAAAAGCGATCGGAAGCTCAAAATCAAGACTGGTCTTACAGTTTTTATTAGAGACTTTTATGATTTTTTTTGTAGCCTATATTCTGGCATTTGCGATGGTTGAGCTGCTGCTTCCTTCTTACAACAAATTTCTTAGGAAAGAAATCAAATTAGATGACATTAGCCTTTTTATTTACACAGGATTACTTCTGATTATATTTTCTTTGATCTCAGGGTTGATTCCTGCGCTGTATCTGTCAAATTTCAAACCGATTAATACACTGAAGGGAAATTTTGCGAGGAGCAGACAAGGCGTCTGGCTGCGCAACTCTATCCTGACTTTGCAACTAATTATTTCTTCGTTCTTCATTATCTGCTCATTGATTATTCACACTCAGGTTAATTATATGATGAGGAAAGATCTGGGCTTCAAAGGTGATCAGGTGATTCAGATAGATTTTAAAAAATCAAACTGGGATAAGGATTTCAACTCAAAAAAATATAGTTTTCTGAAAAATGAGATCAGCAAAATTGCCGGAGTTACAGATATCACAGGCTCTATCCAATCGATCGGAAGAGGTGTCAGCAATAGTTCAGTTGCAAAAAATGCTGCAGATACTACCCAAATAGTAGAAAATACGAGTCTTGGGGCTATTGATGAAAACTATTTCCGGTTTTACGAAATCAAACTCGCTTCGGGAAGGGATCTGGACTGGAAAAAGGCTTCTGACACTATTGATGGTGCGGTTGTAAACGAGACTTTTGCTCAGAAACTGGGCTTCAACCCGCAAACTATTCTGGGAAAAGAAATCATTCCGGGTTGGGAAGACAAAAAGAAATACAGAATTCTGGGTGTGGTAAAGGATTTTTATTACGATGGAGTTGATAAACCCATCAAACCCGTCGTTTTTTTCAATTACGATAGAAACTGGGTGAAAAATAATATGAGCAACCTCCAAATCAAACTTTCAAAAAATGACGTCAGCGGAACTTTGGAGCGGATCAAAGAATTCTGGCTTACAAAAGCCGAACCTGGATATCCTTTTGATTACGAATTTGTAGATAAACAATTTGCCAAGACCTTCGAAAAATTCCAGAAACAGCAGACGCTTTTCACAACACTCAACATTGTGGTTTTGGTGATTGCATTATTGGGATTATTTGCTCTGTCATCTTTATTAATAGAACAAAAGCTGAAAGATGTCGCCATTAAAAAAACTTTGGGAGCCGATGAGAAAACAATCATCTGGGATCTGACGAAAAGATTTCTTTTCATCTGTACGTTTGCAGTGCTACTAAGCATTCCGGTAAGTTATTATGCAATGAATGAATGGCTGAAAGATTTCTCTTACCGAATAGATATGCCGGTCTGGCCTTATGTTGTGAGTATGATTTTATTATTGATTCTGACTTCTGTTGTTGTAAGCTTCAAAGCCTACCGCGCTACAAAAATCAATCTTGTGAAATATTTAAAATACGAATAACGAATCCGAAAGGGTTCAACATCGGTAGCCGTATATTAAACCTTTGGAACAATAGATAGCGGAAAATCTATCAAATAATAAAAGTAATGAAAAAACTATTCTTCATATTAATCATAAACCTTTTTCCAGCTCAGCAAACCTGGACTTTAAAACAATGCCTTGACTACGCTTCCGCCAATCATCCGCTGGCAAAACAGTTTTCTGTCAATATCCAGAAAAATGAACGACAGATCTCTGCGGCAAAAGGAATGCTGCTTCCGTCTGTTGAGGCTGGAGCCAATCACAATTACAGCTTTGGTTCCACGATTGATCAAACCACCAATCAAAGAGGATCTCTCAATACGCAATATGATCAGATCTATGCGCAGGCAAACTGGGAAATAATGAACTGGCGGAATTACCTGAATATTTCATTGTCAAAGATCAACAAAGAAACGTCAACTTTCAAGATGAAGCAGGCTCAAAACGAGGTAAAAATGAATGTCATCCGGATGTTTTTCAACTATCAGAACAGTAAAAGCTGGCTCAGTGTTCTGGAAACACAGATTTCCGGAATTGAGGATCAGATCAGGCGTACAGAAAAAGAAGTAGAGATCGGAAACCGCCCGAAAAGTGATGTTTACGACATCAAAGCTAATCTTGGAACTTTGCAGGAACAATGGGTAACGGCGAAAACTTCAAGAGACCTTTCGAAGATCAATCTGCTGAATGCTTTGGCAATTACAAAAGATTCTCTGGATTTCAAAATGGAGGACGATGCACTTGATAATTCCCATTTCAACGACACAGATCTTGTTCAGAACCTTTTAGAAAAAAATCCGGCATATAAAGCTATTGTTACAGAGATAAAAGCTGCTGAAAAAAATATTGGTATCGCAAGATCAGCATACTTTCCGACATTGAATGGTATTTACAACTGGTCAAGCTTTTACAGTAAAACTTTAGGAAAAACTGCAGACGGGTTTTCAGATCAGTTTAATCGAAATAAAAACCAACAGGTTTCTCTTGGACTCAATATTCCGATATTCAACAGATTGCAGGTGAAAAATAATGTGGAGATCGCAAAACTGAATGTTATTAATTCCAGCTACGATAAAGAAATTATTATCAATAATCTCACGCAAAGCATCAATTCCATCATAGCACAATTCCGGAATTCGGAAGAAAAATACACTTTATTAATGACAAATTTTGAAAACCAAAAACTCTCTTTTCAAAAATCCGAAGAGAAGTATAAAGAAGGACTGATGGATGCATATACTTTTTTTGTAGTGCGGAACAACTGGCTTCAGGCAAATTACAATCTTATCAACAGCAAAAATGAAGTGATGCAGCAAACCGAATTACTCAAAGTTTTCAGCTCCGGCTGGTAGTTGATATACCAAAAGGTAAACTCTATCTCTTTATGAGTCAAAAATTTTACAAATTCCCCCTTAAAACAAATGCTTTAAGGGGGAATTTAGTGTTTTTAAAAACTATTTATCATTGTAAACACTTCGGTGATTGCCTCTTATTCTAAATAATTCACCTCATATTCCTTAGATTCTCAATTTATAGTGTCTAAATGTAAAATAATTTGTAATTTGGATTATTGTTACATAATTTAATTATAGGTTAAAATAATTAAAAAATTTAGCCTTACGGCAACGAATATCATTTTTAAAACAAGATGTTACTATATGGATAAATACCCTGTTCCTGCTAACGAAGAAGCACGAATTGACAAGCTGAAATTTTTTGACCTTTTACAGCTGGAAAAGGACCCACAGTTAGATATTTTTGCAGAAACAGCATGCCTCATTACCGATTGTCCGGCATCTCTCATCGCTATGATGGAAAGTGAATCACAGGTTATCCAAAGCTGCATAGGACTTGCGTTCGATTCTGTTGACAGAAAAAGCACTTTATGTCAATATTCCATTGCGAGTGGTGATGTCGTAATCATCAATGACACGTTATCAGATGAAAGATCATCTGAAAATCCCCTGATAAAAGCAGGTGGAATTCGTTTTTATGCAGGCATTCCTCTTATAGACGATGAAGGTTTTGCATTAGGTACATTATGCGTTATAGACTATGAACCAAAAACGTTAACAGAAAAACAGGTAACCGCCCTCAAAAAGATAGGAAGCGCCGTAACAAACCTGCTGACAGGGAAAAGAAAAAATATCCAGGCTGAATATTTCCAGCAGACATTCAATATTTCCAACAATCTGATCTGCGTTCTGGATAGTAATTTCATGCTTAAGGATGTTAATCCTGCCTTCGAAAAGGTTTTCGGGTTCAGCAAAACAGAATCTCTTGACCAGAATTTTTTAAGCGTTTTGGGCGAACACAATAAAGATCTGCAATTACTTGTAAAAAAGCCGGAAATTCAGGAGGAAATTACATTTTCTACTTCAACGAAAATCAGTGATGCTACAGAGATTATTGTAGAATGGTATCTAAAACAGAATCAAAAACATTCCGAGATTTTCTGCTTCGGTATAAATATTACCCAACAGATAGAAGAAAAACAAAAACTTGAGAGTTCAGAACGCCGTTTCAGAAGCTTTTTTGAAAATGCAATAGGATTAATGAGCATGCATGATATGGAAGGAAATATCATCGCAGTTAACGAAAAAGGAAGAAAAACACTTCATTATTCGGCAGACGAAGTTAAAGGCTTAAATTTAAAAGATCTGGTTCCTAAAAAAAACTGGCCATTACTTGCCCAATATATCGAAAGAATCAATAGCAATCAGGAAGATCTCGGAACTATGATTTTAAAATCGAAGGAAGGAGAAGAGATGGTGTGGATGTATCATAACCTTGTAGAAATAGACAAAGAAGGTATGCCATATGTAGTGAGCACAGCCCTGAATGTTACAGAGAGAATAACGCTCGAAAAAGACCTGCTGTATACCAAGAAAATCCTGGAACAGACGAGTGCAGTAGCTCAGGTCGGAGGTTGGGAAGTCAACTTAAAGACAGATACTGTTTTCTGGTCACAATCAACTAAAGAAATCCATAAAATAGACAAGACATTCCAGCCTGATTTTGAAAATGCGTTAGGATTTTATAGTGAGGCAAGTAGAAAAAAAGTAGAAACATTATTTGAAAGAGCTGTACAAAAAGGCATACCGTATGACGAAGAGCTACAGCTTATACGCAATGATGGAGTCATGATATGGGTAAGGGTAAAAGGAATACCTGAATTTGAAGATGGGATATGTACAAGAGTCTTCGGCATTATCCAGGATATTAACACCTTCAAAAATATCTATCTTGAGCTGGCAACAAAAGAGGCTATGCTACAGTCATTTGTAACGTATGTTCCTACTGCGGTGGCTATGTTTGATAAAGATCTTAATTACCTTTCGGTAAGCAGCAGCTGGAAAGATGAGTTCCATATGCATGATACAGATCTTATAGGAAAAAATATGTTTACCGTATCGCCCAATGTGCCGGATGACAGAAAGAAAATATACAGAGACGCACTGGGAGGCAAAGCTTACATTAATAAGGATATGACTCTGGAAGTTCCTCACAAAGAGGGATTACAGCATTATAATATAGTAGTAAGCCCTTGGTATCTTTCGGATGAGGTAATGGGTGGAGTCATTGTTTCTGCACAGAATATTACAGAGTCGGTAAAGACCAATGAGGAACTTAAAAATGCAAAAGAGATGGCAGATATTGCCAACAAAACCAAGTCCGAATTTTTAGCCAATATGAGTCATGAGATAAGAACTCCGCTCAACGGAGTGATCGGATTTTCCGATCTCCTGCTTCAGACTCCCTTAAATGAGATACAGACGCAGTATCTCAATTATATTAATGAGTCGGGAGAAAATCTCCTGAATATCATTAATGACATTCTTGATTTCTCTAAAATTGAATCGGGAAAAATGGAGCTTTTGGTAGAAAAAGCCAATGTTTATGACATGGTGAGCCAGGTTATTAACGTGGTTCTTTATCAGTCTCAGAAAAAAAACATCGAATTGCTTTTGAATATTGAGCCGGGATTACCCAAAACAATCTGGCTTGATGAAACCCGATTAAAACAGATTCTTATCAACCTCCTTGGTAATGCCGTCAAATTTACAGCCCAGGGTGAGATAGAGCTTAAAGTTGAAAAACTTAATACAGATGATAAAAATATAACATTAAGATTCTCGGTGAGAGACACAGGAATTGGTATTCCTGTAGAAAAACAGCAGCATATTTTTAATGCTTTTACCCAGGAAAACAGCTCTATCAGTAAACGTTATGGAGGAACCGGTCTCGGACTCACCATTTCAAACAATATCCTCAAATATATGGGAAGCAGGCTTTCTCTGGTAAGTGAGCTACAAAAAGGGTCTGTATTCTATTTTGACATTCAGATTCCTTATGAGAATAATGTTTCCGACCACAGCGATGATGAAACACTGAAAATCAACAGAGTTCTTATAGTTGATGATAATGAAGCAAACAGAATTATTCTTCAGCATATGCTGGCTTACAAGAATATAGAATCTGTACTTGCAGCCAACGGAATGGAAGCCCTGCAGCTTCTGTTAGCCGGAGAGCGGTTTGATGTTATTTTGGTAGATTACCATATGCCTATTATATCAGGATTGGAAACAATCGAAAAAATAAAACAATTATTTAATACACAAAACGAAGCCTCACCTCTCGTTATCCTTCATACTTCTTCAGAAGAACATGACGTTATCGATTCCTTCAGGAAAGAAGAAGATTCATATTTTCTTCTTAAACCTATTAAATCTGAAGAATTGTACAAAACGCTGCGACGGGCAATAAAAAGTTCGGAAAAAGAAACGGTTGCGCGCAAACCCTTGCAGGCAGATCAGCCTTTCCTGTTTATGCGTGCTCCTGACGTTTTGCTTGTTGATGATAATCCGGTAAATATGGTTCTGAATAACAAAATGATGAAATCATTGGTTCCTGACGCACGTTTAGTAGAAGCAACCGATGGTTTGCAGGCATTAGAACGGTGCCGTGAAGAGTTTTTTGATCTTATTTTAATGGATGTACAGATGCCTGTAATGGACGGCATAGAGGCAACAAAGCAGATTCGCCTGTTACCTGATTATCAACATTCTAAAGTTCCTATTATCGGGGTTACTGCAGGAAATGTGGTGGGTGAAAAAGAAAAATGCCTGAATTCGGGAATGAATGATTTTTTGCCTAAACCTCTCAGACAATCTGACCTCCTGGAAATGCTGAAACTGTATATTGGCAATGGCGCTCAGTCTACCGAAAGCTCATCACATCCGGAAACATATCTGGATATGAATCTTCTGGAAGAGCAGATGGGTGACGACGAAGATTTCAGAAAAGTATTTTTAGACCTTGTCCTTCAGGAACTTTCTCAAGCAGAAAAAAATATAAAAGCAGGGATAAAAGATAAAAACGCAGAATATCTGAAACAAATCCTTCACAAGCTCAAAGGAACTGCAGGAACAGCCGGTCTGGTAAAGCTTACCGAACAAACTGCTAATTGGGAAAGCCGTATTGAAAGCAACATGAACTACAGCTCTATGGAGCATGAAATTTTGCATGAAATAAAAACAGGATTGCAGTTAATTAATGATTTAATACATAAATAATACAACTATGGTAATTCTGATTGCTGAAGATGACGAACTTATTTTAAAAACAATAGAGCATAAATTGTTGAAAGAAGGACATGAAGTTATCTTGACCAGAAACGGAAAAGAGGCTATCGAAACCTTAAAAAACAGAGAGGTAGATCTTGCTATTACAGACATTATGATGCCTTTTGCTTCCGGAATAGAAATACTTTCTGCGATGCAGTCTATGGAAAAACACGTGCCGGTGATTATGCTGTCGAGCATGGGACAGGAAGAAGTGGTACTGAATGCCTTTGATCTGGGAGCTGCGGATTTCATCGTTAAACCCTTCAGCCCTAATGAATTAATGTTGAGAATTAAAAGATTCATGCCTAAAAACTAAAAATGCTATTAACATCAGTACATTTTCTTTTTCTGATTTTTCTGGGAATGCTGTCATTGGTTCTTTTACTGATTATAGTGGTACTTTTTTACAGCTTTTTCCAATATAAAGAATCTGTCCGCAGCGCTTCGTGGCTGGATATTATCAATAAAAAAATTTCTGAAACGATAGTATATGAGGAAGATGAGATACCTTCAGATCAAAATTTTGTAGCGCTTTCCGGTAATACATCCTTCAGAAATATGTTTTTAAAAAAATTGGTTGATTCTGAAAAAAAATTCTCCGGAGCCGCAAAGAATAAGCTGAATAGTCTCTTTACACGGTATGACCTTCAGAAAGAAGCCATTAAGAAACTTGATCAGAAAAAACCACATCTGATCACCGGAGGAATACAGGAGCTTACTGTAATGGATGCAAAAGAATCTCTTCCAAAAATTGCCAGATTCCTTACGCATTCTCATCAGCAGGTTTATCAGGAAGCTCAATACGCCATGGTAAGATTGCAGGGGTTTGAGGGACTGGATTTCCTGAATACCGTTTCCTCAAAAATTTCTGAATGGCAGCAGCTCAGGCTTCTTCTTTCCATCAAAAGCATTCCGGAAAACTCAGATGCTGCCATCAAAAACTGGCTTGAAAGTGAAAATGACTCTGTTATTATATTTAGCCTGAAACTTTTAAAAAAATTTCAGTGGCTGTCTTTGTATCCTGCAGTGCTTAATCTGCTCAATCATGCTTCTGCTGAGGTAAGAGTGCAGGCTGTAAAAGCGATGCAATCTCTGGAAAACTTTTCTACAGTAAACTCACTTACAGAAGCTTATCCGGAGCAGCCACTTGAAGTTCGGCTTGAAATTCTTAAAGTCATAAAATCTTCAAAAGATCAAAGCTGTACAGATGTATTAAAACAAGAATTGTCTGAAAGTACCTCTACAGGCATCAAAGTACATGCTGCCGAAGCGCTTTTCTTACTCGGACATCACGAATACTTATCAAAGATGGCTCAGGAAGAATCTTCATCAGAAGAATTGGTTCAGATTATTAAATATGCGATGCAGGAAAAAGTATGTTAGAATTTTCACACATTATCTATGAAATTGTTATTTGGCTGTTTCTGCTGTATGGTACTGCAGTTACGCTTATTTATGGGTGGATAGGAATCTATGCGCTGGGTGCGGTTTTACGCTATAAAAAAGAAAATACATTTACTGATTACAGCATCATTGCTGCCAATCCCAATGCGCCTGTTTTCAGCCTTATTGCCCCTGCTTATAATGAAGGAATGACCATTGTGGAAAATGTAAGATCTTTACTTTCACTGTACTATCACAATCTGGAAATTATCATCGTAAATGACGGGAGTAAAGATGACTCTATACAGAAATTAATTGAAGCGTATGAGCTGAAATCCGTGTCTTATTTTGTACAGGGGGAAATTGAAACCAATAAAATAAGAGGTGTCTATAAGAGTGAAAACCCGGCTTTTAAAAAACTTATTGTAGTAGATAAAGAAAACGGAGGAAAAGCAGATGCCCTGAATGTAGGGATCAATGTTTCTTCCGGAGACTATTTGGTTTGTATAGATGTAGACTGTATCCTGGAGCAGGATGCTATTTTGAAGCTGGCAAAGCCATTTCTGGAACAGACAGATAAAAAAATCATTGCCTGTGGAGGAGTGATCCGTTTAGCCAACAACTGTGTAATTGAAGATGGTAAAGTAGTCAGCGTCAATATGCCGAAAACACTGTTGGGAAAAACCCAGGCGCTGGAATATATCCGGGCTTTCGTGTTGGGTAGAATGGCGTGGTCGCGAGCTTCCGGGCTGATTTTGATATCCGGTGCTTTTGGGGTTTTTGACAGAAAAATTGTTTTGGAATGCGGAGGTTATGATAAAAACACGGTGGGCGAAGATATGGAGCTGGTAGTACGGATGAGAAAGTATATGGAGGAAAAGAATAAACCCTACGAAGTGCTTACCATCCCGGATCCTCTCTGCTGGACGGAAGTTCCCGAAGCCAAAGACATCCTCAAAAAACAGCGTAACCGCTGGATGAGAGGAACTATAGAAACCCTGTGGAAACACAGAAAAATGATGTTTAACCCAAAATACGGGAAGTTGGGAATGGTAAGCCTTCCCTATTGGTTCTTTTTTGAATTTTTAGGACCATTGGTAGAATTTTTAGGATATATCGTCTTCTTGGTTTTCCTTTTGCTGGGTATCATCAACTGGTCTTTTTTTACCGTTTTGTTTGCGTTGGTAATTTCGATGGGCTTTCTTTATTCTATCTACGGCATTCTGGTGGATCTGGTAAGTCATCAGGTGTACAGCAAAAGGAAAGATTTCCTCGCCCTCATCGGAACTGCATTTTCAGAGCCGCTGTATTTTCATCCAATCGTTGTAAAAGCAGCGGTGAATGGTTTTATTGATTACTTTAAAAAATCTCATGGATGGGGTGAGATGACTAGACAGGGCTTTAATCAGAATACCAAAAACCTGCCTTTCAAAGAGAGAGTCTTGGCAATTCTAAAGATTGCACTCAGACGGTGGGGAATGCTGGCTACAGTTTTCAGTATTTTATTTTTAGTGGGAATTGCGGCAGAATGGCTTTGGTATCGATATTTTTTTACAGATTTTGATTCCTCTGCTGTTGCAGGTCAGCTTTTTCTTGAAAATATTTTATTTGCCTTTCAGCTGATGTTTGGTTTTGGAATCGTTTATCTGATAACATACTTCATAAAACAAAGCTGGGCAAAGACTTTGACCATCATTATATTTTCATTTGTTGCGATTACGCAATACATTTTGTTTTTATATTTTTCTGAAACGGGTAACGTTCTGGGAGCAGATCTTTTGTTTTATACCAAAGAAGAAATAAAGCAGATACTACAGGCAAGCGGAATGCTTAATCTTAAAAACTATGCCCTACTCGGGCTTTTAGTAGCTGCATCTGTCATCCCTTTATGGATGGCAGGAAGGTCGGCCTTTAAATCTGTGTATCCCGGTATTGTAATCTTATGTGTCGGTTTAGCAGCTTTCTTTATTCCGGTTACCATTCTGGAATCCGCAGAACTGAATAACGCTAACGAACTCGTACAGAATGCTGCAAAAAGCAAATGGGCATACTTTTTTAAATCCAATGAAGAAAATCTCATAAGTGAACATCCTGAAATTAGTGAGCTGTGGGACGGATCAGAAAGTTTCACTTTAAATAAAGAAATGCTCAACAAAGACTTCCCGTTCTGGAAAAAAGAAAACACTTCTGATTTTTTAGGAAGTTATTTCAACAAATCTGAGGAAGTACCTAATCTTGTTTTTGTAGTAATGGAAGGTTTCGGACACGCCTACACCTCGCCAAAAGGCTATGTAGGAAACTTCACCCCTTTTCTGGACTCTCTGGCAAATAAAAGTCTCTCGTGGGAAAATGCTTTAAGCTCTGCAGGCAGGACTTTCGGGGCATTACCGTCACTTACCGGATCACTTCCTTTTGGCAGAAACGGGTTTTTGGAAATTGAAAAAACACCGGAAAATTTTAACCTCTATAATATTCTGAAAGCAAATGGCTTTGAAACAGGGTTTTATTATGGCGGAAATATTTCATTTGACCGGTATGGGCAATTTTTGAAATACAGCAAAGTAGATCATATTGTTGACAGAACTTTGTTTGATCAATCATATCGCAAACTTCCTGCAAACAACGGCGGAGAAAGTTGGGGATATGAAGATCAGGCAGTTTTTAATAAAATGCTGCAGATACAAAATCCCCAGGAAAAACCTTATTTCAATATGATTCTTACACTTTCTACCCATAATCCTTTTTTGATCAACAACAAAAATTATTATGAAAAGATGTACAAAGAAAGAATACAATCAAATGCATTATCTCCGCAGCAGAAAAAGTTGGCGGCAGAATATAAAAACCAGCTCATGTCCGTTCTCAATGCTGATGATGCGCTCAAAACTTTTTTTGAAAACTATAAAAAACGTCCAGATTTCGGAAAAACTATTTTCGTTATAACAGGAGATCACAGTATGCCTGAAATCATCCTTCAGTCGAAGATCGACAGGTTTCACGTACCCCTGCTGATTTACTCTCCATTGCTGAAAGAGCCGAAACGTTTTGAAAAAACAGTAAGCCATTTTGATATAGCACCATCTGTTGCGGCTTTTTATAAAAATAATTATCAGCTTACCGTTCCCCGTACCGTTACCTGGGTTGGAAAAGGCTTTTCCAAAGATTCTGAAGTGGCTATTAAAAACGATATTCCTATGATGCAGAGTAAAAGTCTGCTGACTGATTTTGTTTCAGACAAATATTATCTTCACGACAGGAAATTGTTTACACTTACCCGTCTGGAAGAAGATGAGTATGAGAACGAAGAAGTATTTAAAAAAGTAGATAACCGTTTCAGCCAGTTCAAAAGAATGAATTCCAGCTTTTATAAAACCAGAAAGCTGATGCCGGATTCGGTGATGGTGAATTTTATGAAAAAAGCTCAGTCAAAGTATTAAAACTTCCTGGTATACCCCAAAATAACATCAAACTGATTGCCTTTTACACCGGGAAGATATTCCTGATTATAGTACATTGTTCCTACCGAAAACAGGTTCTTCTTGACAGAAAAGTTATAATCGGCACCCAATTTAAAAGTCTTAAGCTTAAAGGTTTCGTTCCCCAAAAGATTGTTTCTGGATTCTTCCGGGCTGATCCCCGTTCCGATCTGAAAACCAAAATAATCCTGAGCGCTTTTTGTATAATACCTTACAGTTGCCGTGTAAGACTGTGAAATATTTGTATTGTCAGGAGTGATATACGTACGCAGATTAAACCAGAAATTTTTGTAATATTTCCCTACCGAAGCGGTATACATCCAGATATTGTTACTGAAATACAGCTGTCTGTAGCCAATCTCAGCTTCAAAACTATGCGGAAGATTGGCGTTTAGGGAAACTCCTGTACGGTATTTCGGGAAAATTCCTACATTGCCCGAATAAGCACCTCCTACATACAGGTAAAAGGTTTTGGATAATCTAGGATAGGCTTCAAGCTCTATTTGCGTTCCATCCTGTGCAAACTTATTTGCATAATTTGCCCTTACAATGAATGATCCCACAGAAGTAACTCTTTTGTAGCTTATCCCCACAATGTGCCAGTCATCAGCAAACTGTTTATCAAAATGAGAATAATTGTACACTACGCTCACTGCATTTTTAGAAACAAGATCGTTTATTTTTACCGCAAGACTGATAGCCTCTGTATTCTTTGGATTATTGCCAAGCAGTTCATTGATTGCTTTTTCAGATTCTGTATAATTCTGCTCACTGTAGTATATTTTTGCCTTCAATAGTAAAAGATCCTCAGATTGAGGGTGAAAAACCAAACCGTTATTGACGATCTCAATGGCTTTTGACTGTTGATCATTCCAATATTCAAGCGAGGCATAAGCGACAAAATAATCCTCATCTTCAACACCTTTATTCTGTAAATCTTCAAATACAGCTCTTGCAGAACCCACATCATCACTCCAGATATATAATCTTCCTAAAAAAACAGAAATATCAGTATAATTGGGAGCTTTTGCCAATGCCTCTTTTGCAAGAGCAATAGATGATCTATAATCTTTCTGTTCAAATGCAGTAGTACGGGCCTTCGAAAACAGCTCATCAGCTGTGAGATTTTGCTGTGCTGACATCGCAACGGGTATTAAAAGCAGTAATAAAAAGGTTTTATATCTTTTCATCGAAGATCAATATATTTATAGTATCATTACAAATATATCGATCTTTTAACAAGAAAACCATATATTTTTAGCCAAAAATAATAATTTATTGTTTGAGGATTGATTACAAATTCCTTATAAAATTAAACTTTTGACAAAAAACATTATTATTTTTTACTGATTATATTTCTGAGATTACAAACTGTAAATTTATCAATCGAAAACGTATCTTCTTTATGCACGCAGATTTGTTAAATAAAATAATTGTACACCGCTTCTGAGACTAACAGAATAAAAAGAAAAAGCAGGAAAAATTCCTGCTCCTGAAGATTGGATTAACAAAAGTTATCCCCGTAAATATATAAAAAATTATAATGCTTTATTAAAATTGAAATTAAACATCAGATATTTTTTTACATTATTTTTCATACTCAACTTCCGGGTCATTATAAGACAGCAACAGACTTCTAAAATGCTTTTCTATATTATCTCTGTTCTGCTTTTTAATGTTCTCGAAAATCTTAACCATTGCAATAATATCACCTTCCGAAAAACCTATCATTCTTATTGTGAGAACCTTTGGCTTAACGTAATCCGATTCAATCATTATTGATAAATAGTAAATGCGAAAAATGTTTTTAGCAGAATAATCTAAAATATGAATCTTAGGAATCTGAATGTATGGCCGGATGTCCCCTGTCTTAAAAAAATTGTATTTTTTGAATGAAATACATTCAGCAGAAATTTCAAATTCCCGATATTTACTAAACACAGCAAGAACTGCAGCAAACAAGCTTACACAGAAAAGAACTGATTTTAAGAACGATCCTTCAATAAAAATAAATCCTGCAAAAAAGACAATACTCACAACAATAAGGCTGTATCTGAAATTTGTGATCTTTTTATTATTTGTGATTTTCATATGTATGGCTTGCGAATAAAATAAATGTAATTGTATGACAATATATTTTATAATTGTTGATGAGCTCTGATTGATCCGGCGGTACAAAACTACACAAGCTTTCAGTAACTTTCCAGAACTTCTGTTACCATTTTCAGGAAAAAGGTAAAGTATATTGAGTATATTTTAACAAAAATAAAATCAAAAGCCGTTATTTATCTGATGAGGGTTCACGCGATTGATCCTGAATATATCTGATAAAAACCGACGGTGATATGTTGGTAACTTTTTTAAAAACAGTTGCAAATTTATTTTGTGACGAAAAACCGCATTCTTCTGCTAAAGTTGCAATTTTATATTTTCTATATTCGGGATCATGGGTCAGCTTTTCTATAATATAGTTGATTCTGAGTGAATTTATATAATTATTAAAATCCATACCCTTATGATGTTTGATGACGTAGGATAAATATTTTGTGTTTGTTTTACAGTAAGAAGCCAAAGCAGCTAAGGAGATGTCATTTTTCAAATAAACATTGGTGCTTTCAAATTTTTCAAGATCTTTAACCAATTTATTTTCCGTTAAAGAAGTCATTAATGAAGTTTGATCATCATTGTTCACAGCTGAAAGATAATTTTCACTTTTTCGTTCCCGGTTTTCTTTATCATATGCTCTCCGGTTCAATTCTGCAATAATTGCCCTAAATCTCTGACGGGTCATTTTTTCGGCTCTCTGATAATATAAAAAGTAAATGAAAAAACCCAATAATACTGCAAAGACCAAAATAATTAAAATATTTTTGACGATGCCGGACTTCTTTGCATTGGTATTATTTCTTTCTGCAGCTTTCAAAGATGAATCGTAAAAACTTCCTGCCTCTGTATCTAGCTGGGCTTTTACAGAATCCTGTTTCTTTTTGAACTCACCGACTTTAGTTACTTCCTTCTTGGCAAGGTAAAGACGTTCCGCAGTATCGTATATTTCTTTTTTTAACTGTAGAAATTGTGTCTGGTCAGCAATTTTCCGTGCTTTATTTAGTTCGTACTCAGCTTCTTTAATTCTTCCCGTGTTCAGATATACGTTGGAAATACCGTTATAGATCAATCCGGTCAGAAATGTTTCAGGCTGACCTTTTATCTGCGAAAGTGCAGTTTCATAATGTTTCAGTGAGCGCGGATATTGGTTGAGGTAAAAATAATTGAGTCCGAGCAATTGCTCATTATTTGCGGTAAAGAAATCATTATTATTTTTTACATCTTTAAGAAGATTTTTAGAAAAATTAATATACCGAATGGATGCTTTATAATTTTTCCGGTCAATCTCAAAATATGCTTTTTCCTGCATCATAAGACCCACCATTTGTCTCGAAGCCAGCGTATCGGTAATTTTTTTACTGCTTTCTATAGCTTCATCTGCATATTTTTTTGAGAGATCATATAATTTCAGCATTCTGTATTGGGACGCGAGAAAACCGTAGATCCTGGTCTTCCAGGTAATGTTATCAGTCTTATCAATTGCTTTCTCGGCAGAAAGTGCGTAATCAACGGCTTTGGTAAATTTTCCTTTCTGCTGATATAATGTTGCAGACAACATGAGGCTTCTGCTCTTTAAAATAGGATCAGAGGAAAACTGATAAAGAGAATCAGCAATTTTTATAGCTTTGTTAAAATCTTTTTGCGAAGTTTCAAGATAAGTTTTCACATAAAGTTTGTCGAATTCCTCCCTTCTTTGTGAATGGACATACATACACAAAAAGAAAAACAGCAACACAGAGTTCCTTTTCATTAAGTGTCATTATTGATGTGACAAAAGTAATTTTTTCTAAGCATAAAATGTAATAATTCTTTTTTTTATACCATAACTTAATTATCACTATCAGTAATACTTTATCATTATCGTGAATTATTTCACAAAATGAATACATTTCTGTCATATTTCAGACAGAGCTTTCGCCAAATCTGGATATTATTTTTTTTACTTGAATCATCCTTCGCCTATTGCACAGTATTCACTGTAACTTGAACTATGAGCTTTATAGAATACTCCTTCTGAAGAGCTGATTGTTGAGCAAATCTATCCTTTCATTACCAATTTCAGGAATATGGTAATACACATTCTTTCTTTATTTGCAGACTCATAATAGCTTTGCAACCGACAAAAGCAGCTCTATTCAAAAAATACGGCAGCGGTCATCACAAGATTATCTTATAACGAAAACAACCAAATAAACACAAAAAATATATTAATGTCATTAAAAAAGATCTCACACCTATCCACTGTCTGTATAGCCATTTCCTTATCCGGACAGACAGCGTCTAATTTTACAGTGGTACAAAATCAGAGCGCCATTACAACCAACGTTATACGACCAGGATACAACACTGGTTCATCTGGTTATCTGTCCTCAAACAATTACAATCTTTTCTTCGGACGTACCAATTCTTCTACAACAGGCACGGTTCCAAAGCTGCAGTCTTTCCAGTTCAACAGTCAGAATTACGTCCCTTTCACTCAGTCGGGAGCAGTTCCATACGACCGTATTGCGGTAAACCGCAGAATTATAGCCGGAATGACGGCTCAAAATCCTGATAAATTTACCGGATTTTTCGAAAACAGCCTGATTTCAGGTAATGACACTTATTTTAAAGCGGAATATATTGAAAACCTTGAAGATCTCATCAATAGCTATGTTATCAACCGTGGGGTCGACAATATCTTTTCCAATTCAGCAACTGGAACCACCAATAATGTAGAAAGAGTAGATCTGATACTGGATGCAGGAGTGGTAATGCCGGCAAACATCAACCTCAACAAATTAGGCGCACTTCTTCTGGATCGAGGTGGCAATGATAATTATAAAGTTGCCGTTATAACCTCTCTTGACACAACAGGAAAAGTTTCAGGCTTAGGAAATCTCATCAGCAGAAATCAGACAAACTTCAGCAGTACCGGATATACGCTTACCAGTACTGTATTCCAAAATACTAACAATGCAAATCCTTCGGCGACAGACAATTTAATACGACCGGCGGAAAATATTTCATCGCAGGCAATATCCGGCGACTTCGTTACATTTTCTGAGCTGGGAGTGACAGGAGGACAGGTAATCTACGGCATATCAGTTTTTCCCGATGATGTACTTCAGGGAACGCATGATCTGATCAATTTATCAAATGTACCTTCCAATACAGACGGTACTGTCGGCGGACTTGATTTTATGGGCGGTGGAGGCTTTTTTGTAGCATCGGATGTGGCTCCTGCAACCGTAAACGGAAATGTATACCGTGATATTGACGGAAACACGACCATTAACGGTACAGGCATAGGATCTGCAGCTTCCATGCCTCTGTACGCATATCTTCTGGCGGCAAACAATACAATTATTTCAAAAGTTGCAGTAGCAGCAAATGGAAATTTTGTATTTCCATCAACAATACTTGAAGTAAGTAACACTTATGCTGTGGCAATTGATACCCGTGATGTAACCGGGACCTATAGCTTTTCTTCACCTCAGCTTCCCACCGGATGGGAAATTGTCGGTGAAGATTATGGCATGAACAATCTTTCAGGAACAGGTGTGGAAAGCGGAACTCCGAACCTCAGGATACCTGTACTTTTTAATTCTGCAAATCCTTCGGTAGATAATATAAAATTCGGAATTCTTTCTGCAGAAGATATTTGTACACAGGCTGTCAACGGATCAACCTTCAGCTGGGATTACAACGGCAGCAATGCACCCTCAAATCCGGTGACACAATCCTTTAATCAGCCTGCCGCAAATTATGGTTTTGTATTAGACATTACCAAGCTGGATAATTCATTTAATATGATTATCAACGGAACACCTCTGGCAACCCAAGAATTTGAATTTCAGTCATCAGGAACTTCCGGAATCAATGTACAGTTTGTTGATAACAGCAGCTACGAAACCAATACACCATTTATTTATAACATGACAGGCACACAAACTAATCCTATAATCAGGGTAAACATCAGCCCCAACGGAACAGTAACAATGTTTGGGAGCAAATCTTCCGGTGGCCCACTGTTTCCTCTAAAACTTGTTAATGGTAATTCATTTAATACCATAACCTGGAATACTACAGGAACCAATACCGTTGTCGCAACACAGAATGTTGTTGGCGCTACAAATATGTCGGGTCGCGGCTATGGCCTTAACAGAGTTATGTGCGTGTGCATAAAACCCGGTACCGCAGGAACACCATTAAGCTATACCGATATGGGGATTACTACAAAACCCAGCCTGACAGTAAACAACTGGCCAAAAAGTATCCCGAACGGTCATATAGCACTGGATTCTGCTGAAAAAGGACTGATTATTACCCACATGAATACCGCTCAGCGGGATGCATTGATAGCCATTGAGGGAATGATCATCTACAACACAGATCTAGGATGTGTACAGCTCTACAGGGGTAATAATCCTGCAGTAGATAATGCAAGAACAGGCTGGAACTGTATCACGAAAGGATGTAACGAATAAAAATCACAAAGTAATTAAATAATTTTATGAAAGCTCCTTCAAAAATAAGTGGATGCATTGCTCTTCTTGGTTTCTCTGCTCTCCTAAATGCACAGATAGCCATTGGTAAGACATCAATCACAAACAGCAGTGTACTTCTCGAGTTCGGATCCGGCAATAAAGGGATAATTCTTCCTTCTGTTGCATCGGTTACAGCAAATAATACAGGCGGAACATTCGTGTTCAATACTGTAGAAAAATCAGTACAGGTATGGGAACAACGAAACAGCAACGGAAGTGGCGGATGGCTGAATCTGACGGAAGCCAACGCAGGAATACCCCACGCATTTACCAATGCAGGCTCAGACAATAATGTGAATGCGGGAGTGATCATCGGTTCTGATGTTTCGTCAAAGTCAGGAACATTGGTGTTGGAATCCACATCAAAAGCATTGGTACTCCCAATCACTGCCAATCCACATCTGACCATGGTTGGCTGCATCGCAGGAACCATAGTGTATGATTCCACATCATCTACATTAGCAGTCTATGACGGAGCCAACTGGAATTATTGGAAATAGTAACCTAATCTACCCTTGACTGTAAGCACAATTAATTATAATCCCTCAGGCAATTGCATACAGTTTCAAAGCTGTTTTTTTCATTATTGTGTTTCGGGCCTTCTCTCAGAGAGGGCTTTTTTCATTAATAATTCTTTGCATTCCGACTCATGATAATTACAGATACAGTAAACGAAAAAAGTCTCACCTTTTAGTGAGACTTGATGATTTGGAAAATATATTAAAATACTATGGTTTAGAAATAATTTTTCCTGTTTGAACCTTACCATCTTTACTTTGTATCTGATAAAAATAGATTCCAGCAGGAAGACTTAACTGAATTGAACTTAAAGTTTCATTCAAAACTTCTCCTAAAACTCTTGCTCCCGCAGCGTTATAAATTGTAAGATTTGAACCTTTATTCTCATTATCAAGTTTTACATTCAGAACTGATGAGAAAGGATTAGGATAAACATTGGCTGTCTGCTTATTTTCAACAGCACCACTCACAGCTAACGATCCAGGATTACAACCGGGAGTCATTTGCGCATTAATACCCACCGTATTGATCGCACCGCTTGTACTCAATACACGACCTTCTATAGTAGAACCAAGATTCATATTGATCGCACCATTGTTACCGATTACAGTACCTTTAAAGCTTGCATAATCATTAAGGCTCACAGCCCCGTCAATTTTCCAGAATACATTTTTTGCCTGTGCTCCATTCTGTAAAACTACCGACGCATAAGTACTTGTGGAAAGAGCACCATTTATTTTTATTACAAAAACAGCATTGGGATTATTCTGAGCATTTAAAAATACCGTCCCGTTGAGAACCGTTGCAGCATTCAGCTGATATGTGTGAGGAGTAAGTACCAGATTCTGCCCAAATGCAGCAGGATAAAGCAACTGAATATCGGTTGGAAGAGTATTTAAAAAAGCATACACATTGTTTAAATCCAAAGCACACATTGCTGTTGATGTATCCGGGCTTGAATGTATGGTACCTGTAACATTAATCGCAGAAAAACCTGTGGTAAGACCAAGATTTGAGCCTATATCACCCGTAACCAAAGAAACCCCGGTGTTGGTAACTGTACCATTTCCCGTAAAAATTGTGTAACATGCAACGCTATTCAGAACAGGTTGAGCAGGTCCGGTTAAAACCAAACTTCCACATCCAATCGGCTTTCTTACAGTGACACCGGAAACGGTGACAGCTCCTGTCGTAGAAAGTGCACGACCTTCCAGTGATGTTCCTGTATTCAGTATGATAGCCGCATTATTTGCAATTATGGTACCTTTCATGGATGTATTGGATGCCAAGTCGACCAATCCTTCTACTTTCCAGAATACATTACACGCAAGAGCACCATTGGTAAGCAATACCTGCGCTCCCGCTGCCGACGAAAATGCGCCCTGGATTTTAAATATAAAAACAGAATTTGCATTCCCCCCTCCATCGAGAGTCAGAACATTATTCAGGGTAGCACTTTGTCCGATGAAATAAGTTCCCGCCGTCAATGTCTGTCCGTTCCCCAGTAATGGTGCAGGAAAGAAATTAGGAATAGCGGAATTTAATTGATTGTAGGCAATCGTTAAAGATGCAGCTGCTGTAGCTGTAGCACCATTTGCATCATGCATTACCCCATCTACATTGCCAAAATTTGTGCTAGAGCCATTATTGGTACCTACATTACCTGTCAATTGGGACAGACCGGTATTACTTACCGCACCATTTGATGAAAAAAGTGCAAAATCTGAAGTTGTACCAAGAACCGGTGCCTGAGCAAATACTATTGCGGTAATCATTACCGACACAGAAAGTATGAATTGTAAAATTTTTATCATAATAATATTATTTTTTATAAATATTTAATTATTTATATTTTCAAATATACAAAAAATATAATATAAACTATAATATTTTGATATATTTATAAATAATTAATTATATATTTTAAAAATAATAAAATATTTTAATAAATTTTTATAAATTATTTAAATATTAATTAATTTAAAAATCACAACATAAAATCATCATAACAGAGAATATAGAAATTCAATTTTTCTATGGAATTGATTTCTATATTCTGATTTTCATTTAGGTCAGTAAAGGAATGGTTTATCAGTCATAGAACATGGACTGATCCGTATTATTGGCTTAGGATTCTTTATAAGATAAGGCACCCGAAGGACATTTGTCGATTTGGCGTTTCAGGTCTTCTACCGAGGCATTATCACACTTTACCCAGGGTGATGCTTTTGGATCATATACCTGTGGAAGGCTTTTTACACAGATACCTGCATGAATACATAGTTTTGGCTTCCAGATGATAGAAAAATCACCTTTTTTATATTCTTTTGTAGTTTCCATAATTGCTTATTTTATGATTTTAATACATCCTTAATATCCTCATGTTTTTTGAACATAGCTGCTGCAAAAGGACATAGCGGTATTATTTTCAGGCTATTTTCCCTTGCCATGTCAACAATTTTATGAAGCATCTGCAGCCCCACGTTTTTGCCGTTATATTCAGGCTCAACCTCAGTATGGTCAATAATGATCAGTTCTTCTCCAGCGACAGAATACGTCATTGCTCCCGCTCTCTTCTCTTTCTCCCGTGCTATGACATAGCCTCCTGTTTGATTTTCTTTTATAAATATTTTCATAATTGATTGTTTATTATTGTCTATACTATATCTTCGCAACTCGTCTGTGCACCCGCAATCAGTAATCAAGCTTTCTGCGATATCCTGTAATTCCTTTCCGTTAGTTTAGAATACCATCGAATCCCAAAATAATACTACAGTTTTATAGTGCCTGCTTTACCAGAGGGATCACTTTTGTCCCGATCAATTCAGTAGCTTGCAGCAATTGCTGATGTGATAGTCCTGCATTATCCATCTGAAAGGCAAATCTGTCGATGCCGCCCAGTGCTTTGCTGTGGCTAAGTAATTTTTCGGCAACCTCTTCAGGTCCGCCAA
This sequence comes from Chryseobacterium sp. DT-167, assembly GCF_058310155.1. Lineage (NCBI taxonomy): Bacteria > Pseudomonadati > Bacteroidota > Flavobacteriia > Flavobacteriales > Weeksellaceae > Chryseobacterium > Chryseobacterium sp. DT-167. The sequence goes on from NZ_JBZEEQ010000018.1 coordinate 53,425, forward strand.
CCAATAATACTCCTTTGGGAGCCATCAAAGCATCGAAGCCTGATCTGGTCACAGGGGGCCACCCTCTATCTTTACCAAGTTTAGTCCATAACTTGGCATAGCCGGGGTAATAATTTGCTACAGCCTCTTCCGTGTTATGCGCTACGTAACCAGGCGAATGCAGCCCTACCTTCAGCTGCTCCGGTGAAAATCCTGCGATACTCCCCGCTTCACGATACAGATCAACAAGTGGCCGAAAGCGCTCTGTTTCTCCGCCGATTACCGCCACCATAAGCGGCAATCCTAATGAGCCTGCACGCACAAAAGATTCTGGTGTACCCCCAACTCCCAGCCAAACAGGCAGTTTTTTCTGGATTGCTCTGGGATAAACAGGCTGGTTATTCATCGCCGGTCTGAATTTACCCGACCATGTGGTAAACTCGTTATCCCGTATCTGAAGCAATAATTCCAGCTTTTCTGCAAATAAGACATCATAGTCTTTTAAATCAAATCCAAAAAGAGGAAATGCTTCTACAGAAGATCCGCGACCCACGACAAGCTCTGCCCGACCTTTTGATATAAGATCAAGGGTAGCAAAACTTTGATATACTCTCACAGGATCATCCGTACTCAATACTTTTACAGCACTCCCCAACCTGATTCTTTCAGTTCTGGCGGCAGCGGCAGCCAAAATCACATCAGGTGCAGAATCCAGAAACCCCTGTCTATGATGTTCACCGATACCGAAAAAATCAAGTCCGCTCTGATCAGCCATTGAGATTCTGTCCAACAGCTGTTCCATTACATCCACACTATTCAGGGTATCAGTTCCATACATTGCCGATGCAAAACTGTCTATTCCTATTTCCATTTGTATTTGCTTATTATTTAATTGTTCAAAGTTTTCCTTTTAGTATCCTCAATCGTTCCGTATTTTCCAGCATAAAAATCACGGTAAGCTTCTGCGATCTCAGATCGGCTATTCATCACAAACGGACCTTCAGCTGCGATCGGCTCGGTATATGGTTCACCGCCAAATAAAATAATATCTGCCACATCAGAGGTTTTGTTTTCTATAGTAATCTCACCTGCCACTCTGTCAAATTCTACAAATTCTCCCAATTTAAATTCCACATCGTTGAGGAAAATTTCATTGTTTGACAAAAAAGCAGCCACCTCAATTCCTTCATCAATTGAAAAGGTGATATTTTTACCTGACCGTAGACAGATATGATAGAGAAACTGCTCTGAATAATTTGGTATTACAGAACTGTGACCCTGATATTTTCCGACAATTACCTTTAACCATCCCTTATCATCCGAAAAATTTACCTGAGGAACTTCATCACCCTGAATTGCCAAATATTCCGGTTCTTCAGCTTTGATCTTTGAAGGAAGATTGATCCAGAACTGGAAAGCATGAACAAGATGATCATCTGCTCCGGAATCGGCATTTAATCTTTCGTCATGAGTAATTCCGTTCCCAGCTTTCATCCACTGAATTCCTCCTGAGCGAACCTTCTCATGATTGCCTCTACTGTCGAAATGTTCTACTTCACCATTGATAACATAAGTAAGAGTCGCTATTCCACGGTGTGGATGCACCCCTGTACCGTCTTTATCCGGTACTGTACGGAATGCGGGGGCAATATGATCGAGAAAAATGAAAGCCCCCACTTTATCTGCATATTTATTGGCAAGCATACGGTATATTACAATGTTTCCTATATCCGCCCTTTGTCCTTTAGTTGAAAAGCTTATTTTCTTTTTCATAATTTTAAATGCAATCTAATTTGTTGTATTTTTCGTTTGTATATTACAGAATCATTAAGCTATTAATTGATATTTTTTGCCTAAATTTTATCGTTAGACTTCTTAAATTATCAAGCAAATTTAGAATTCGCATCATAAATTAAAGATGATCTTTGACGAAAAATATAGTAGACAAATGTCTACTTCCTGTTGCATCTGTTGGATGTAATGTAAGTGCAGATGCATGATCAAGAGTAATCTTGCATCATTTTCAGCACAGAGAAAAAATGCTTAAATTTGCTATGATGAGGAAATCATGAAACAACTATTTGATTACATAAACGGTTATTTGCCCGGCGGCATCTCTGAAAATGATTTTGAGATTATAAAAAACCATTTTATACACAAACGGCTTCGCAAAAGGCAATATTTTTTGCAGGAAGGAGATGTATGCAAATATTACGGATTTATCCTCAGCGGCGCAATGCGGCAATACACCGTAAAAGATAACGGAACAGAATATATCGTACAATTATTTACAGAAAACTGGTGGGTAGGAGACCGCGAAAGTTATACAACATCAGTACCTTCCTTATATAATATCGATGCGTGGGAAGATACTGAACTGCTGCTGATTTCAAGAACCAATGTTCTGGAACTGATACAGATCTGCCCTGCTTTTGCAGAAATGGTCAGGATAATGGATGACAGAAATAGTGTTGCCAATTTAAAAAGACTCACCTCCTCAATAAGCGCTGGAGCAGAAAAAAGATATTCAGATTTTATTGCTGCTTATCCGGATTTCCTGAAACGCTTTCCACAGCACATCATTGCCTCTTATCTGGGCATATCAAAGGATACACTCAGCCGTATAAAACGACAGCGTCTTCAAAAAGAATAAAGTAACCAAGCGGCGGAAGAAAGCCATAACATGAAATTCAAAAGTTAATGATTAACTTTACGTTTCACCAAATAATCTTTATCCGATGAAAAAAGTAATCCTTTTTCTTTTATTGTTTTTTATTCTGACATCCTGTGGTGACGACTGTTACAATCCTCCTCAGCCAATTGTTTTTGAATTTACTGACTCCGGTGGCAACAACCTGATCACAAATGGGAATCTTGATCCTTTTTCCATAAAAGACGAAAATCAAGTCGGGGTACAGGTCTCCAAAACCGGTGATGGCAGAATTATTTTAGAAAATGTAGGAGCATATAACGGTACAAAAAACTACATCTTTTACTCGCCCCTAAAAACTTTTGATTTTTCAATACAGTCATCTGAATTTAAAGGAGGCTGTGACGGCTACCAGATTAATAAACTAACATTTAAAGGTGTCGGTATTGATGTGACAGACGAGGACGGATACTACAAAATTGTATTCAAATAGCACAAATGGCTTCATATTTAATGTGATCCGTAGCAGAGCCTACATTAAAGAAACAATTCCCATGTTATCCACGGCAGTTTAAATAAGAACCGGAGAGTTTTTTGGAATCATTATTTTAAAGCTGAAATCAAAGAGACTACAATTCAAGACTCCTGTCCAAATGCACATACCCACCATCCACATGAATCAACTGCCCTGTTGTATGCGAAGATTTTTCCGATAAGAGAAACGCTGCCATATTTGCTATTTCTTCAGAGGTCGTCATACGTTTTTCGAATGGTATTTTTGAGGTAATACTTTTCAATTTTTCTTCAGGATTTTCGAAGGTAGAAATCCACGATTGGTAAAGCGGTGTCCAGGCTTCAGCCACGATAATGGCATTCACACGGATGCTGTATGGTAATAGCTCGACCGCCCATTCTCTTGTCAAGGCATTTCTTGCACCATTTGCTGCGGCATAACCGGAAGTTCCGCCCTGTCCGGTTTCTGCAGTTTTACTTCCAATGTTCACAATCGAACCTTTACTTTCCTTAAGATAAGGAAGTGCGTGATGGACCAAAAGGTAATAATGCACCACATTTTTATGATAGGATTCCATAAATCCTTCATACGAGCCATTTTCCAGTCCAACTCCATCATTTACACCGGCGTTGTTGACAATTCCATCAATTTTTCTGTATTTTTTTATAACTTCTTCAATAGCTTTTTTGCATTCTTCGGGTTGGGAAAGTTCGGCGGTAACGAAATCAGCTTTTCTGCCGTTATCAATGATTTCCTGAACAGCTTTTTTGTTGTCGTCTTCGTTTCTCCCTATGATGATCGGAAACGCTTTTTCTTCGGCTAAAGTTTTTGCAATAGCATTTCCGATGCCTTTTGCACCGCCGCTTACGATGATTATTTTATGGTCGAGATTTAGATTCATATTTTTTGTAATATTTTTTTAACGCAAAGTGCACAAAGATTTTTTGACTACAAACTGTTTTCAAGTTCGCAAAGGCATTTCATTTAACAAAGACCACAAAGTTTTTAATTCATTCATTTTAAAATAGTAATCTCTGATTTTTAAGCTTATATGTTCTTATTATTCTCAAAGTTTTAAACTTAAATCTAATGTCGCTCATGTGTCAAAATATTTTGTGGCTTTTGTGGTTAATTATAATTTGTAAAATTTCACTGCATTTCCGGAGAAAAAAAATTGTTGTTCGGTTTCTGTAAATTGGCTTACATATTTTGAAATCAATTGCAGCCACAAAGCATAATTTCCTCCTAATAACATCACAGGCCAGTCACTTCCAAAAATGACACGCTTAATTCCGAATTGAGTAAAAATAACATCTAAAGTTTCAAAAATTATTTTTTCATCAATATTATTCCAATTTCCTTGGGTTAAAAGTCCTGATATTTTGCAATAGATATTGGGATTTTTGGCAAGTTCGGAAATGTTAGATTTCCAGTCTTTTAAATCATTAGTTTTCAAATCCGGTTTTCCGCAATGATCCAGAATAAAAGGTTGATCGGGTAATTTTTCCGAAAGTTTTACCGCATCAGAAAGCTGGTGTTGTCTCAACAAAATATCGAAAGTATAGTCATATTTGTGAAGCGCAGCAATTCCATTAAGTACATTTTCTTGCAGTAAAAAACCGATTTCTTCTCCTTCAGCAATATGCCTGAAACCTTTGATCAACTTTTCAGACTGATAGTTTTGAAGTGACTGTTTAAGTTTGTCAGAAGTTAAATCAATCCAAACAACAACACCCTTAATAAACGGATTTTCTTTGGCTAAATTGACCAAAAAAGCAGTTTCTTCATCACTTTGATCAGCCTGTACAGCAATACAACCATCAATGCTGTTTTCATTTAAATATAAAGAAAAATCTTCCGGCAGAAAATCTTTCCGGATTGCGGTCATATCTTTCATAATCCAGGCATCCCGAACCGGATCAAATTTCCAAAAATGTACGTGAGAATCAATAATCATTTTTAACAATTTTCTCTAAAATGAAATTTATAATGAAAATATTTTGTCCATCAACTGCCATTTTTCATCCGGTTTAGAATTGGGTAACTGTTTTTGGAATTTCCACATCAATTCTTCCCATTCCTGAACTGTTGAATTGTTTTTATCAGCCTCATTTTTAGCCTCAAAAGAAAAATTTTCATCGGCTTCCATCATCATAAATAATCTGTTCTGAATACGATAAATCTCCATATTTGTAATTCCGGAATCCAAAATACTTTGTTTCACTTCAGGCCAAACGTTTTGGTGATGCTTTTCGTATTCCGCAATCAATTCAGGATCATCGATCAAATCGAGGGCTAGACAAAATTTTTTCATTCACCGTAAGCTTTTACTTTTTGTGTGCTGCTTCCCAAACCGTCAATTCCTAATTCTACCACATCACCTGGTTTCAGATACCAAGGTTCAGGTTTTTGTCCCAAACCGACACCCGCAGGCGTTCCTGTACTGATAACATCCCCCGGAAGTAAAGTCATAAACTGACTGATATAACTTACGATAAAAGGAAGATTAAAAATCAGGTTGGAAGTATTTCCGTTCTGCAGCATTTGTCCATTGACTTTCAACCACAAACGTAAATTATGAACATCTTCAATTTCATCGGGTGTTGCAATGAAGGGCCCGATTGGAGCAAAAGTATCACAGCTTTTTCCTTTTACCCACTGTCCGTTTCTTTCCAGTTGGAAAGCTCTTTCACTATAATCGTTATGCAAAACATAACCTGCAACGTGTTCAAGCGCATTTTCCTCAGAAACATAACTTGCTTTTTTTCCGATAACGATGGCTAATTCAACTTCCCAGTCGGTTTTTGTGCTCGTTTTAGGGATAATCAAATCATCGTTCGGACCTACGATTGCGGTTGTAGCCTTAAAAAACAAAATAGGTTCCTGTGGAATCGGAGCATTAGTTTCAGCGGCGTGATCTTTATAATTCAGTCCGACGCAGATGATTTTGGACGGTCTTGCCAAAGGTGCACCTAATCTTTCATCAAGAGAAATTTCGGGTAGATTCTGAGTATTTATTTCAGATTTCAAATTTTCAATGGCATCTCTGGAAAAAAAGTTTTCATCATAATCTTTTACCAGATGAGAAACATCATATCTTTTATCGTCAATAATGACTCCCGGTTTTTCTTGTCCCGGTTTTCCGAATTTTATTAATTTCATATTATTTTACTTTTTATTATTTTCTAAGGAGCTTTTTCCCGCTATCCACTATATCTTTTGGGTTACGGCTTTCGCTTTGCTCCAGCCGCAACCCAAAAGGATGCCGTTTCTATCGGGGCTAGGATTGCAGTCTAATATTTTAAAGTGTGAAAATTCACAAGTTTAAACAAATTTTAATTGTTCAAAGTGGTAAAACCGCCGTCAATAGGATAATCTACACCGGTGATGAATGAAGCTTCGTCACTACACAGGTAAAGAGCTAAAGAGGCAACTTCCTCAGGCTGAGCCATTCTTCCTATGGGTTGGGTTTTTGATAATTTTTCAAACATTTCATCGATGTTGTCGGGATAATTTTTCTCTAAAAATCCATCCACAAAAGGAGTGTGTACACGTGCCGGAGAAATGGAATTACAACGAATGTTTTCATTGATATAATCTTTGGCAACACTCATCGTCATTGCTTTCACAGCACCTTTTGCTGTACTGTATGCAAAACGGTCAGGAATTCCCACCAATGCAGCAATGGAAGCCATATTAATGATCACACCGCCTCCTGATTTTCTAATCTGCGGAATCGCCGCAAATAGACAATTATAAACTCCTTTAATATTGACATTTAAAATTTTGTCGAAATCTTCTTCTGAAGTGGTGTCTGCTTTTCCGATGTGGGCAATTCCTGCATTATTTACAAGAATATTGATCGCTCCAATTTGTTCAAAAACTGCTAAAACATCTTTCTGTTTTGAAACATCACAGGCATACACTGTAGCATTTCCTCCGGAAGACTTTATTTTTTCCAGCGTTTCCTGTCCGTTTTGCTCGGTAATTTCGATAATATAGACTTCTGCACCATTCGCTGCAAGCTGAACCGCAATGGCTTGCCCGATCCCGCTTCCGCCGCCTGTTACGACTGCTTTTTTATTTTTTAATGAAAACATTTATATTTAATTAAAAGATTAAAAGATTAACTTTCTTAAAGACTCACTCCTCTTTTCCAGGGGATAAAATCATCCTGATTCAGTGCTACAGCTTTAGGAATAATATTTCCGCTGGCAACATCAATACAAAAATCTAAAATATCTTCACCCATTTGCTGAATGGTTTTTTCGCCACGTACAACCGCACCTGTATCAATATCGATAATATCTGACATTTTTGTTGCTAAAACGGTATTGGTAGCCACTTTGATGACAGGGCAAACCGGATTTCCTGTAGGCGTACCCAGACCTGTTGTAAAGAGAATTAATGTTGCTCCTGAAGCCGCTTTTCCGGTGGTTGCTTCCACATCATTTCCGGGGGTGCAGACAAGGCTTAATCCTGGTTTGGTTGCAGGTTCAGTATAATCCAAAACATCAACAACAGGGGCAGATCCTCCTTTTTTTGCGGCACCTGCTGATTTTATGGCATCTGTGATCAATCCGTCCTTAATATTTCCAGGTGAAGGATTCATGTAAAATCCTGAACCCACTGCATGGGCGAGTTCATCATATTCTGTCATCAGTCTGATGAATTTTTCTGCGGTTGGCTGATCAACTGCACGATCTATTAATTCCTGTTCGACACCACACAATTCCGGGAACTCTGCGAGTAAAACTTTAGCGCCCAAAACAGAAAGGATATCGGCAAGATGTCCTACAGCCGGATTGGCTGAAATACCACTGAAACCGTCGCTTCCACCACATTTTACACCGACACAAAGTTTGCTTATCGGCGCATCTTCACGTTCGATTTTGTTAATTTCTAACAATCCTTTCAAAGTTTCAAAAATGGCATTTTTGATCATGGTTTCTTCACTTACCGCTTTTTGCTGTTCAAAAACGAGTAAAGGTTTATCAAAATCAGGATTTCGATTGTATAAATCTCGTTTAAAATTATCAATTTGGAGATGCTGACAACCCAAACTTAACAAAGTAACTCCTGCAACATTAGGATGATCTGCATAAGACGCCAAAAGTTTGCTGAGTGTATCCGCATCCTGTCTTGTTCCGCCGCAACCACCAGTGTGATTGAGAAACTTGATGCCGTCTACATTTTTAAAAACTCTGTCTTTTGCAGGAATATTTGAAGGTGAAAAATTAAGATCATCCAAATTTTCTCCTTTTGAAATAGCTTCCACTAATTGATGCGTGTAGTCTTTATATTTTGCATCTACCGCATATCCTAAGCTGTCATAAAGAGATTCTTTAATAATATCAAGATTACGGTTTTCACAAAAAACGGTTGGGATAAAAAGCCAGTAGTTTGCCGTACCCACATCGCCGTTTGAGCGATGATATCCTTTAAAAGTTTTATGTAAAAATCTTGACACATCAGGTTTTGTCCAGTGATAGTCAACATCTCTGTAGTAGTATGGTTCGGCAGCATGTTTTGTATTGTCGGTCGTCATTCGAGTTCCAGCTGCGAGATCGTACTGTACTTTACCCACCAAAACACCATACATAAAGATTTCATCACCCTGTTTCATGTCATTCATAAAGAATTTATGTTTAGCAGGGATTGCTTCTAAAGTTGTGTAGGTGATTCCTTCGAAAATAATTTCGGTTTCTGCCGGAATATCCTGCAAAGCGACCAAAACATTGTCTTTTTGATTTATTTTTAAAATTAAATTGCTCATTTTTAGCTTTAAAATTTAATATTCTTTTTTTTGCTTAATGTTTATTTAACGCAAAGTCCGCAAAGTTTTTTTTACTACTAACTGTTTTTAAGGTTCGCAAATCAAAGATTCATCGATTCCTTTAAAATCAATAAATTGATTGAGATAAAGGCGCTCTGCTCAGCGAAGATCACAAATGTTTTTTATTTAGATTAATCATAATTATATTGAAGACTTTTTATTTCTGAATCTTAATGAAAACAGAAATACTACAACAAAACAGACTAAAGGGACGATATATGAAAAATGAATATTTCCTGAAATATCGGTGATTTTACTTGCAATCGGGGGGATAATGGCACCTCCGACAATTGACATGATTAATAAGCTGGAGGCTGGTTTGGTTTCTGTACCGGCTCCTTCTATTCCTAAGGCAAAAATTGTTGGAAACATGATTGACATAAAAAATGTAAGCGCAACCAATGCATACAATGTTGAAATTCCTGATCCTGCAATAATCCAGATGCTGAGAATGATACTGATTACACTGTAAATTCTCAATAATTTCTGTGGTGAAATATATCTCATGAAAAAAGTTCCTGCAAAACGTCCGATCATGAATAAAAATCCTGCTACACCTGCGTAATATTTAGCTTCCTGACCTTTCATATTGATTGCATCTTCTGCAAAAACAAGAAGAAAACTGAAAACATAAATTTGCGCACCGATATAAAAAAACTGCGCAAGAACGCCCCATCCGACATTTTTTACACCTAAAACCTGTAGAAAATTCTTTGTTGATTTTTCTTTGCTTTCCGTTACTTCTGGTAGTTTTATTAATAAAAATAAAAACATAACCAGTAGGATGATCAGTCCCAATATGATGTAAGGTCCTTTTACCAATGAAGTTTCGGCATGAATATAGGTCAGCTTGGCAGCCTGATCAAGTCCGGCAAGTTCTTCCTGTGATTTCGGTTCTTCACTCAGAATAAAAATTCCGCCGACGATAGGAGCAATAGAAGCTGCCAAACCATTAAAAGACTGTGCAAAGTTTAATCTTTGTGTTGCTTTTTCTGGTTCGCCCAAAACGGTAATGTAAGGATTTGCTGCTGTTTCCAGAATCGCCAAACCACAAGACAAGACAAAAAGTGCCGCGAGAAAAAACGGATAACTAATAGTATTAGCTGCCGGAACAAACAAAAAACATCCAGCCGCGAAAAAGAATAAACCTACCAAAATTCCGGTTTTGTAACCATATTTCTGAATAATAAGTCCGGCGGGAATTGCCAGTAAAAAGTAGGCTGCAAAAACAGATGAATCTACTAGTGAAGCCTGAAAATGGTTCAGCTGAAAAGCACTTCGCAGGTGTTTAATCAAGATTGGATCCAGATTATGGATAAATCCCCAGAAGAAAAATAAACTCGTTATCAGGATGAGTGGAAAGTAATAATTTCTTTTATTCTGCTTAGAAGAATGTAATCGTGAAGAACTATTATTCATCAATTTGGTGTATTAATTACAATTTTATTATAACATTATTTAAATTTTAGCAGATCAACGAATGATTAATCGATTGCATTATATTGTTTTGAATGTAATATTGCATCAATTCTTTTTTTCAACTGATTTTTTGCTTTTTAAATGTATACATATTTTCCGAATAAAAAATTCGGGGTACAGGATGGTACAAGACAGTTAGATTTATTGCAGCCTTATTGAGAATCTGTGAATATATTTTTCTTTTGCAGATCCTGTTGATATTTTAATTTCTTTGTATTCCATATTTAATCCAACCCAAAACAGTTGAGTAATTTTTAGACTTGAAGAAATGATCATTGAAAACGATATTGAAATCTGGGTAGAAGGTACAAAGAGTAAGAATTGTAAGCCAATTTTATCTTCTGTTGTCGGAAATTGCAGTTCAGGAAATCATATCAGACAATTCGGAACACAAAAATGAAATAGAATAGAAAGATAAATTATAGAATGTATAAATGTAGATTAGCACTAAATTTTTAACAAATCTAAGAATATTAAATATTATAGGAAGACACGAAAATACAGAAACTTACTAAAAGTTGAAATTAAGCTGCATTGACCTATCAAGAAGAACAGAATAACCTAAATTTATTCTGAAGCCGGATTTTGAGAATTTCTTATTCCTTTGTGTGTTTAAAAAAAGAAGTGCTGCAAAAACTGCAACACTTCTCGATAGATTTTAAGTTTCCCGGGATTATTGAGATACGATAGTGTAAGTCAGTTCAGTAGTGTATACTGTAGGATCTTGTCCTGCAATATAGTTGTTCAGGTAAGCGTTTGCACCTGCTCCTTT
>NZ_JBZEEQ010000019.1:0-58267 GCF_058310155.1 Chryseobacterium sp. DT-167
GCAGCCAGTCCTGTTCTGTCTTCGGTGGTGATTCCGCCACCCCAGTTAAAGGTGTATGGAGCTGTTCCACCTGCCGGAGTTAAGTTGATGGCCCCGTTAGAAGCCCCGTTGCAGGCAATGTTGGTCACTACAGTGGTACCTGAAACGGCGGTTGCCGGTTGACCAATTACAAAAGAGTTTGTAGCAGTACACCCTATATTGTCAGTTACTGTCACAGTATATGTTCCGGCAGCCAGTCCTGTTCTGTCTTCGGTGGTGATTCCGCCACCCCAGTTAAAGGTGTATGGTGCAATTCCTCCTGCCGGAGTAAGATTTATGGTTCCATTTGAGCCTCCGTTGCATGAAGCATCAGTTTTAACGCCATTTGCAGTAACACTTACAACAGTGAGTGTACCACTATTCGATGTTACTGATCCTGCAGTGTTTGTGGCAACACAACGGTATTGTGTTCCATTTAATGATGCTGTTGTACCCGTTATCGTTAAAGTATTTGTGGTAACATTAGAAAACGGTGCTGTATTGGTTAACGCAGTAAATCCACTTCCTGCATTTTGATACCATTGATATGAAGTTGCTCCTGTGGCAGCTATTGAAAATGTCGTATTTCCACCTGAACATAAGGTACGATTTGGGGGATTCGCTGTTATTACAGGTGTACTGGCAATAAACAAACAACCTGAATACTGACCAACCGTACTTGTACTAAGTGTCCAGTTAGTAGAATTCATGACTGCTGTCCGTACATTAGCAGCTGTTGTGGTGGGCACTCCTGTACAATTGAATTTTCCTGATTGGGCAAGGGTGTTTCCTGTAACTGCTCCGGTGTAGAATGCGCTTGTTCCGCCGGTGAGACCGGGAGGCATTAAGGATGCGTTTGGTCCGGCTGCTGCTCCGATGTTCCATCCGGCAGTCGTTGTGGTTGTGGTATAAAAATAATTTATTCCCGAGATAGCATAGGCTCCTGATCCCGTTATACTTCCGTTACCTCCTTGAAATGCTATGATTTGATCACCAACATTTGAGAGTGACAATCCGTTGTTGGATGATCCTTCTGTAAGAGCAACCGTGCCGTTTGTTGCTGAAGAAGAAGTAGTGGGATTGTAGGTGGAAGCGGTAAGTCCGACAATGTACACTTCGGTTCCTAATGGCAGTGCGGTGCCACTCGTCCATGTGACGGAAGATTCGGTTGAGCCTGCAGTCTGCCATCCTGATCCGGTATATCCACGATCGGTAAAACTTATTTTCGTTCCGCTTGAAATATTTGTAAGCAATACGAACGAAAAACTGTCGCCTGCACCTGCTAACGGAGTAGAATCATATCCTGTAAAAGCAATATCTCCTGCGGTAAGAGTAGTTTGTGCATTTGCGGCAGATGCAAACAATAACGAACCAGCTAAAATAATAAAGTTGGTGAGCGTTTTGATTTTTAAGTAAAAATTTTTCATGTTTAACATTTTTTAGATTATAGATTGATAAACCGATTGCCTTTTTTTAAGCCAAAGGCACTTAGTTTATGTCCACTCATAAATCCCTCATCTGTATAAATAATATCTAGCCGGATTTGGGTTTCATTATTACATTTGACTATCAACCCGTTTTCTTCATTTAATGAGAGAATTGTTCCCGGCGAATCAAGATGATGATCTTTTATTTTTTCAACAATGGTAGTTTCAACTATCCTTATATTCCATCCATTCCATTGTGTGTATGCTCCTTTATTCCAGGGATTACACGCTCTTGATAAGCATTCAATGGTTTGTGCGTCAAATTTTTGCCAGGATATGCATACGTCTGCTGTGCCTGGTTTTGTATAGTATTTGGCTTTCAGATGATCTTGCTGAGTACCTTTGAAACCATTATTTAATAATGTTATAAGCTCATTCAGAAGATTTGCGCCAAGCCATGATAAATGAGTACAAAGGACACCGTGTGTCATATTTTTTGTGATTGGGAGAGTTTTTTTTAATATAATAGCTCCGGTATCAATTTTATCTTCTATCGCATGAACGGTAATTCCTGTTTCTCGGGCATTGCTTCTTAAGGTTTCAAATACAGGATCTGCACCACGCATTTCAGGTAAAAGTCCGTAATGAAAATTATAGAATTCATGGGGATATTTTCTTAAGATTTGAGGAGATAATTTCCATGGGAATGTCATGGTGAAAATGTATCGTGGTCTGTGATTTTCTTTAAGTTCTTCTATCTGAGCAGAAAAGTTTTCTTTACGGAATATAAATAATGGTATTCCGGACTGTTTTGAAAGTGCCATACAGAAATCGATAACATCTGTATTCCCTTCAGGTATCCCCATTGCGCACAGAAATCCCGTTGCCTGCAAGGTCTGCAGAGCCGGAATTGCCATACGGTTGTTGCATAATACTGCTATTTTAGTTGTTGTATTCATGATTCGAGACAGGCATATGCATTGAGCCATGTATTGATTTCTGTATTCTCCATAGCTTTTATGTTGTTTCTCAGGTTTTCACGTTCTGTGTCAGTAACTGAAGCTGTCCGAACGTTTTTAAGAAGACAGTTTCCGGTATTCTCATTTTTTGTCACAGTGGCATAATAAACCGGAGCTTCCGTAAACCTGTTTTCCGGATTCATCCAAACTTTTCCACGGGGTGAATTGATTGAAATACCATCAAATCCTGAATTTTCCAAACCGATAAAAAGTGCTGCTTCCCATCCCAATAGTGAGAAAAGATTGGCTTTGCCTTCTTTATTGCTGTTTAATGATTGTACAAAAATTTCATTTTCAGGAGTCTCTAAAATTTCAGACCATGCTACTGCTGAATTCCAGTCTTTTCCTGGATAGGCTATTTTCCTAAGCCATAATTCGTCAGAAGTAAAACCGGTTCCGTAAACTGAATGATTGTCTCCGATTTTATTGCTTTCACTAAAGAAATCTTCTGCCATATCTCCACAAAAAGTTACAAGCACTGCTGTTTCTTTTTCCTGTTTAAGATATTCTGTAAGGGGAGTCAGTGTGAAATCTGCACGTCTTAAAGAAGTTACATGGTTAAATCCTATTGTGCCTCCTTTTTCTTCTACTGCCGTAGCATATATATAGGAAGGACGATAGCCTGCGTCATAAAGTGAACAGGTAAATGCAAAATTCTTATAGCCGTGTTCAATAGCCTGGTCGACAATAACCCTCGTGCATAAACTTCCCTGAAGTGAAATGAAATATGCGTGAGAAAGCTTTCCGGAAAAAGAAGGAAAATGATATCCGCTGTCTAAGACGAGCAGTGTTTTATCTGAAGACTCGAATAAAGGGTGTACGAACTCCGCTGCAAGAGGATTTATATATCCGATGATTATATCGGCACCATCTAAAAGAAATTCTTCACAGCGTGCATATATTTCTTCATGTTTTGCTGCAACGCCTATTCCTGCAGAGATTATTTCATGGTATCCGTCTAAACCCATGTTCTTCAATGATTTTTTAAAGCCATCCATTATATCAAAAGAAATTGAAGGATAGATTACGGATCTCGGTAAAAGTAAAGCTATTTTCATTTTTTTTAATAAAGCCTCTAACGGATAATGATTAGAGGCTTGTTATTTGTAAATTATGATCTTGATGGGAATATCCCGTATAAGCAGATGATGTAATTCATTCCCAGATATGGCTGCTGTATATTCATAGGCTGGGTTCCGCCCGTAACGCTTAAATTGAATGCAGTAGATACGGGTCTTAATGTAGTATCCGCAGTCTGGTTTGAGTATAAACCGGATAATGACGCAAGAGTATTGCCTGTAGGCGAACCTGTATCTCCTCCGTCTGAAAAAGTTTTAATAGCTACGGTTTCGGTACCGGAAGCGTGAGTATGCATAGGCATATTGGCTTGTGTGCATATTACTGTTTCGGTTCCCGATATTTCTCCTAACTGATAACTTTTTACCCCAACTGCATTTCCTGTTCCCATTGGTGTTCTTCCGGCGAAATTAGGCAGCATAAAAGTGGTTACTCCGTTTCCTCCGTAAGTTGTACCAAGTAATGCAAATAATGCCTGATTTGTATTGATGGCTATGATTTGTCCTTGGCAAAAAGCCCAGTTTTTCGGTGCAAAATCTCCTGCAAAAATTCGGATTTCTGACATTGTTCCGTCCATAATGATTAGTTTTAAGATTAAAAATTTAATGAATTAACTTCTGCTTGGGAAAATTCCTTCAAGGCATATAATGTAGTTGGTTGCAAGAACTGGCTGTATAATATCAAAAGGCATACTGCCACCTACAATCGATAGTGAGCCATTGGTTGTTGCAGGAGCAATATGAGTATCGGCACCCTGCGTAGAATATGCGCCCTGCAAACCTCCAAGTACTGTTCCTGACGGAGATCCTGTGTCACCTGCATCTGAATAAGCAGGAAAGGCTATTGTGGCTATTGCTGAATGGATGTGTGCGGGCATCTGAGCAGAGGTCATTGTTACTGATTCTGAACCTCCTGCCTGTCCCAGGTTAATGACTGAAAGACTTGGTCCGGATCCTGTGCCTACAGCAACACGCCCACGGAGATCAGGAACGGCAAATGTGTTTTGCCCGTCGCCTCCGTAAATTGTTCCCAGTATAGCATATGTTGCTTCATACATTGAAATATTATATTTTGTACCATCACAGAATACCCAGCCCATTGGGGCAAAGTTTCCGGCAAACAGACGTACTTCTCCTATATATCCTTCCATAATTTAAGTATTGATTGTTGTGATTATTTTTATTTTTTTAAAACTGAACTGCATTAAGACCGGGGTGGAAACATTCCGTACAGACAGATGACGTAATTCATCCCCACCGACGGCTGAGTAATATTCATCGGGATGCTGCTACCGGAAACACCAACCTGTAAAGTAAGAGGTACCGGTTTTGTTGTGGCGTCACTACCCTGTGAACTGTACATAGAGCCTTTTGCTGCCAAAACATTGTTTGATGGTGATCCCGAATCTCCCTCTTCTGAAAATGCAGGTATTACAACACTTCCTGCTGCGGTGTGCGTGTGCGCCGGCAAATTCGATATATTCAACGTTACAGAATTTGTACCGGTGGCCTCACCTAAATCGTAGTAAGATAATCCCGGTCCCTGACCTACACCTACAGCCGATCTTCCAACAAGATTGGGCAGTCCAAAAGTTGTTTTACCATCCCCTCCGTAAGTAGTTCCGAGGATAGAGAACAAAGCTGTGTTTGATCTGATTGCTAATAGTGAGCCGTCGCAGTACCACCAGTTTTTTGGGGCAAAGTTTGCGGCAAAAAGTCGGATTTCTCCAATTGTTCCGTCCATAATTATTTGTTTTTAAAATTGAAACTCTGTTTTAGTTTTTATATCGTCTGAAAATGAGTTGATAAGGTAGCAGCAAAGATCTGTAACAGTTATGACCGTTTAAATACCACAGTATTGTACTACTTAATAGGGCTCTGCTCAGGAGTTGCCAAAATTTTTCCCGCAAATAGATTAAAAAAGGATTTCTTCTACAAGCTGGCTGTATCGTAAAGTTTTTTTGGTTGGTATACTAGGTTTTAGTATTCAGTAAAGTCACAAGACCTTTTTTAAGAAGTGTTATCATATTATTAAGTTTTGGTTGGTTTACTAGCTTTGTGATATTACTAACATAATATAATTATGAAGAAATATCTTTTACAAAATTAACTTTATTATTGATATAACAAAAAAAATAATCATTTTTTTTAATAAAATATTTCTCATTCTATGTAAGAAAGTTTACAGTCAGACTTTTTGCGCATTTCAAACAGAAAATATGGATTCTGTTGCTCAAAATAACTAATGTCAGTTTCTGTGTTATTTCTTAAAGTACTTGATTTCAGCTACTTTGTCGTTTGAGATCGGCTATTAATTCTTTTTGTCAAAGAAAAGTATTATTAGCCAATTTTTAATCCGTGAAATCACGGAAAATTACATTAATTGTGAAAAATCTTAGAATTTGGATAATATTTGGCGTTTGTATGAAGATTATGGTGAAAGAAGATCAACATAAATTTCATATAATGAATTAAAAGGCAAAAAGGTATGAGAGGTATAACTAATTTCCCTAAATAAAGGATGTGAAGATAACCAAGAAGGAGAATTGTTCTTTCATGCTCATAGGTTTATCAGAATAGTAAATCTTGCTTTTCCATGTTGTAAGCAGATTTTATAATTTTTTTCTGGGCTAATTTCCCAGTCCTTCATTGTGTCTGTGTATTGTTGTGTGTGAAATTAAATTATTAAAGATGTGAGAATCATCATTGCAGCATGATGTCATTTAGATTGCTGTTAATATTATCATTATGAATAATACTTTTTCTTTAGCCAGAGACTTGCTCTTACCAATAGTATCAGAACCGGAACTTCTACCAAAGGACCGATGACTCCTACAAAAGCCTGTGCCGAATTGACACCAAACACAGAAATCGCTACGGCTATTGCCAATTCAAAATTGTTTCCTGTAGCTGTAAATGCGATGGATGCATTTTTATCGTAAGTAATTTTCAAAGATTTATTGATAAAGAAACTGACAAAAAACATCAGTATGAAGTACACTATAAGTGGTACCGCAACTTTCACAACGTCCATCGGCAGCTCTACTATTTTATCCCCTTTCAGGCTAAACATGAGAACAATGGTAAATAATAACGCATATAAGGTGATGGGAGAGATTGCTGGTACAAATTTTCTGTTATACCATTCCAGACCTTTTGATTTAACTAAGAAATATCGGCTTAGAAAACCAGCCAGAAACGGGATGCCTAAATAGATGAGCACACTTTCTGTTACCTCTTTCATAGATATGCTTACATTAAAGTTAGTCAATCCTAATTTCCTGGGTAAAACATTAATGAACAGCCACACAAAAAAACTATAAGTGAATATCTGGAAGATGCTGTTCAAAGCAACCAATAAGGCAGCATACTCTCTGTTTCCTTTTGCCAGGTCATTCCAGACAATCACCATTGCAATACATCTTGCCAATCCTATGAGGATTAATCCTATCATGTAGTCAGGATGGTTTCTTAGGAAAATAATAGCCAGTACAAACATCAATATCGGACCAATGATCCAGTTTAAGAGCAATGATATGCTGATGACTTTTTTATCTTTAAATGCTATCGGTAATAGTGAATAATCAACTTTTGCGAGGGGAGGATACATCATTAAAATCAATCCAATTGCCAGTGGAATATTTGTTGCTCCTACAGAAAGCGAATTGGTAATGTTCGGTATTTCGGGAAATGTATATCCTAAACCTACTCCGGCTGCCATGGCAAGAAATATCCATAAGGTAAGGTAACGATCAAGGAATTTTAATTTTGGCTGCATTGGTTATCGGCTTATTTTTGAAAAAATATAAAACATCTCTGCTGCGATCTGCAGACTTCTTTCTGTATAGACCTGAGTCTGTTCCGGAGTATTATCTGAAGTTTTTGGGTCATCATATTTGATAGGAAATCTGGCTTCTGCTCCCATCACTAATGGGCAGCCTTCATCAGCATTATTACACGTCATAATGGCACCAAATTCTTTTTTAGGATTAAATTCATTGCTGTATTCTTTTGAAAAGCAGATAACAGGATTTTCATTTTCTGCATATTTTACTGCATAGACAGGATTTTCTGTTTCGCTAAGCTTTTGAATTTGAAAACCTTGGTTTGATAATGTTTCAGCCACTTTCGGGAACATTGCGGTCGCCTCCGTTCCGCCGGAATAACAGAATACGTTTTTAATATTAAAATGATAGGCTATTGTTTGCGCCCAGATCTGCGACAGATGGCTTCTTCGGCTGTTATGAGTACAGATAAAGTTTAGCCTGACTGTCTGGTCAGATTCCATTTTGTTTTGGATATAATCTGTTAGTGGCTGCAAAACAGTTTTTCTTTCCTCCGAAACAGATTCCGGTGATAGTGATTCTATGGTTTTTAAAATAGTCTGATTCATTTTTAATTAATAGTTTTTTCTTAAATTATTAGTATTACTGATAGACGGAATGCTTTTTAATGGTTTTATCTTTATTAAATAGTTTTTAATAAATAACCCAATATTGCACCTCCCAAAACGATGAAGGCACTATTGATCTTTTTAAATTTGAAAACAATAAAGGCACTGATCAATGCGATAATGATGGTGCGCCATTCGGTAATGGTCTCTTTCCCCATTGTGAAGCATACAGCGGCAATGATCGCTACAGAAGCTACATTGACCGCATCAAGAAATGCCGATAAGCTTTTATACCGGCGCATCCTCTGCATCAGCGGATTAATAAGTGCGACGAAAATAAATGACGGAAGAAATATAGCAACGGTAGAGAGAATTGCACCAGACAATCCGTTGATCTGATAGCCGATAAAAGTTACAGACGAGAAAACCGGTCCGGGTGTAAACTGACCCACCGCAATTGCATCCATCAGTTGTTGTGTTGTGAGCAAACCCTTTGTTACCAATTCGGTATCTAAAAAAGCAAAGAGTACATATCCGCTCCCATACAGTATTGATCCGATCTTCAGAAAGATCCAGAACAGTTTCATATTTGTTTCCGAAAGGAAATTGCTGTAGCTGGTCTTAAAAAATAATAAAGGAATAAAACTCTGAACAGCACCGTTATTCCTGTTTTTAAAAGAAAATACAACTATTGCTGCCAAACCGGCACCAAACAGTAAGTAAACCTCATCGATTCCTGATAAGGATGCTACCAGTACAGCAAAACCGATTAAAAGCAGGAATATCGATTTTATTGACTTCTTTCCCAAAGGATAAACTGCTCCGATGATAACGGCTATTATGGCCGGCTTAATACCGTAAATAAATGGTTGAACTTCTGGCAGCTGCCCGTATTGCCTGTACAAAAAAGCAAATATCCCTGTGATTAAAACGGCAGGTATGATAAAGCATAAACCAGCTGCCAATAAACCTTTCCAGCCTGCTTTGTCATAACCGATGTGTATGGCCATTTTGGTACTATTGGGACCCGGAATGAGGTTGGTTGCTCCCAGTAGATCCAAAAAATGCTGTTCGCTCATCCATTTCCTTTTGACCACCACTTCATTCTGCATCATGGCAATGTGCGCTGCGGGACCTCCAAAACCGATGATTCCCAGTTTGAGAAAAAGAAGGATGATCTCTTTGATGCTTACCTTATTTTCCATCGGTCATTAACTTTTTATCCAATGACCAGTAGCCTCCACCTTTTATCAGCAAAAAAATGCTTCCCAAAAGCATCGCCCAGTCAGTACGGCTTCCGTGCAGCAGTTCCCAAAATCCTTTTTCGATGTAGACTTCTGTTTTTGTAGTAGCAAAAGCAATAAGCATAATAATGATCAAAGGGATACTGGCTAACCTTGTAAAAAATCCCAGCAATATGAATGTGCCACACAGAATTTCAAATGTTCCTACAAGATTTCCTAAAAACTCAGGTAATGGAAAGCCGATTTTTTCAAATCGCCCGGAACCTCGCAAAGCGGGGAATAAAAATTTTTGAATGCCTTCCGAAAGGAAAACTGCGCCAACCATCATACGGATTAAAATGGTAGTTTTGCTGTTGTCAGTAATATTAAGATTTAGCATTATCAGAAATGGTGTTTCTTCTTTTGAAACTGCAGAATACAAAATTCTGAATGGTTTCAAAAGGTGTTTTGTGATCAACAGAAAAACACTCGATCACTTCAAAATATTTCTCAAACCGATCTGTCATTGTCTGTTCTGAATATTGTTTAATATCGATACCGCTGCATTTTTTTGGTCCCAGCTTCGAAAAGGTACCGATCACCATCATTCCATTTCTGGAGATCGCATTTCCTGTAGTTTCGATATAATGATCGACGTCATTTTCTTCGGTCAAAAAATGAAAGGCGGCTCTGTCGTGCCAAAAATCGTATTGCTCTGTTGGTCTGAAATCCAAAATATCTGTAGTGATCCACTGTACTTTGTCGGCTTTGCTTCCTAGCCTTGCTTTTGCGCGTTCTATGGATGTATGGGAAATGTCGAGCACTGTAATGTTTTCAAAACCTAACTCAAGCAGATGATCCACAAGAAGGCTGTCTCCACCACCAATATCAATAATCTTGGCAGACTTTGGCAGATTAAACTGATGAATAAGTTTTAGGGACGTTTCGGGAGTTGGCTGATACCAGCTTACCGTTTCCAAAGGTTTGTTCTGGTAAATATTTTCCCAGTGTGATTTTCTATCGTGTGCTTCCATATAGACATTGATTTAGCAACAGCCATTTCCCGGTGTGCAGGTATTGGCAGTGGCAACAGGCAGCTCTGCCAGATTCTTTTTAAGCTTTTCCGAAGGTATTCCACAAGCGTCCTGAGCGAGACAAGCGGTAGTTTTGCTCTTCAAAATAAAAACTTTTCCATTAAACTCCAGATCATATTTGCCGATGGTATTGCTTTGATATTCCACTTCGATCTCATTATTTTCAATCCCTAATTTTTCTTCAGAAAGTGTGATAATATTAAGCAGTTTTCCGGGTTTTAACCTGTGCTCATGGTCGTCTGCATTCCATAACTGGAAATTGACCACTGCTTCCTCACGAATCACGCCGCCACAATCAATGAATTTTTTATTGATCTGTCCGACTTCCGTCACGTGGAAATGCTCAG
Organism: Chryseobacterium sp. DT-167; assembly: GCF_058310155.1. Taxonomy (NCBI): domain Bacteria; kingdom Pseudomonadati; phylum Bacteroidota; class Flavobacteriia; order Flavobacteriales; family Weeksellaceae; genus Chryseobacterium; species Chryseobacterium sp. DT-167. The sequence continues at coordinate 10,598 of NZ_JBZEEQ010000019.1, forward strand.
GCACAAAAGTCCCGTCTTCCAATTGAAACTCTACATTCTCCAATGTTGGCAAGATCTCTTTTATTTGTTCTAGTGTCATATTATTTTGTTTAAATTGTTTTTGTTTAATGCTAATGATCTTTGAAAGGTCAAGATATTTAATTGCACTAATGCAATATTGCGATATAAAAATTTAAAAAAATGCATCAACAGCATTTCTGATCAGTAACCGTATTGATAATTTTTGAAAAGTAATCTTTAAGGATCTCGAAAGTATTTTCATCGATGCAGTAACAAACGGAATTTCCTTCAATACTGCCTTTTATCAAACCCGCGTTTTTCAATTCTTTCAAATGCTGCGATATAGTAGGCTGTGCCAAAGGTAATTCGCTGACGATGTCTCCCGTGATGCATGTGTTGACTTTGAGCAGATATTCAATGATGGCAACTCTGGCAGGATGTCCCAAAGCTTTTGCTATAACGGCTATTTTATTTTGATGATCTGTAAAATGATCGGTCTTTGTTGCTCCCATATTTAATATTGCAATATTACGATATATTTTGTTTGTAAGAAAAATTAATTGATGTTAAAATCGAAAATTTATAAATTAATGTAAATTCGTAGCATATTTTCACATAATGAACCCAAATATAATTTCTTCCGAATTCAGTTCTTCACCGGAATTAACTGATAAGCTTTATCAAAACGGTATCCTGAAAACATACCACGAAGGTGACATCATTCTGGATGAAAATGCGTCCATACGTTCCATTCCGATTGTAATGAAAGGATTGTTAAAAGTAATAAGGACAGAAGAAGACGGCAGAGAAATTTTACTGTATTACATCAAAGCCGGTGAAAGTTGCATTATGTCGTTTCTCGGGGGGATGCACAATGAAAAAAGCATCGTAAAAGCCGAAGTGGAGGAAGAATCCGAAATTCTTTTTTTACCCATGGATAAAGTTACATTATTTATCAAAGAATATCCGGAATGGCTGGATTATATTTTCAGGCTGTATCACAAACGTTTTGAAGAATTGCTCGATATTATCAATGCGATTGCCTTCAAAAAAGTAGATGAAAGATTGCTCAATCTGCTCCATAAAAAATCAGAAATCTCCCAATCTAAAACCATCGTGATCACTCACGAACAGCTTGCCAATGAACTCGGAACAGTTAGAGTAGTTGTATCCAGACTTCTAAAACAATTGGAAGATTCCGGTAAACTAAAACTGGGTAGAAACAAAATTATCCTTTCAGATTCTATCTAAATTTCCCTATGTAACAAAAGTAGCTGTACAGCTTCACAGATATTTCCATTTTTGCTTTATAAAAGTTAAAAAATGGAAATTTTCGGATATGTAGCATCGATTTTTATAGGTATTTCTTTAGGATTAATAGGCGGTGGCGGAAGTATTCTTACCGTTCCAGTTTTGGTTTATCTCTTTGGAATTGACGCTTTTTTGGCAACAGAATATTCACTTTTCATTGTCGGAATCAGCAGTTTGGTTGGCTCGTTTTCTTATTTCAAAAAAGGATTGGTGGATTTTAAAACGGCTTTTATTTTTGGCGTTCCATCGATCATTTCCATTTTTATTACCCGAAATTTTCTTCTTCTACTAATTCCTGACGAGTTCTTTAGAATAGGGAATTTTATGGTGACCAAAAATATTTTTCTTCTGTTACTATTTGCAGGTTTAATGATTATCGCTTCCTACAAAATGATCCAAAAAAGTGTTGTGCTAAAAACGGTAAACTCAGAGAAAAATAATACACTTCTGGCAGCAGAAGGTTCTGTGGTCGGTATATTAACAGGTTTGGTAGGAGCTGGAGGTGGTTTTATGATCATTCCGGCATTAGTCAATCTCCTGAAAACGCCAATGAAAGTCGCCATCGGAACTTCTTTGGTCATCATTTCTTTAAATTCTCTGATCGGATTTTTTTCATCAATGAATCACGTTAAAATCGAATGGAATTTATTAGCAACCATCACCGCAATTGCCATCGTTGGAATTATCATTGGCTCGCAATTATCAAAGAAAATTGATGGCAAAAAACTGAAACCTGCATTTGGATGGTTTATTCTGATGATGGGGATCTACATTATTATTAAGGAACTTTTCTTTTAAATATCTAATAATCAATAATTTTTGGGCAGCTTTATCCGCCTTCCACTCCCGCTTTTTTGCTCGTCGTTCCTCCTCACAAAAAGAGCTCCGTTCAAGTCGGGCTGCAATCATTCGGTGTTTCAAAATAGGAGATAATTAATACTCTTATGTAACAAAAGTAACTGTACAACAGAATTCAAACACGGAAATTTGTATCAAATTAAAATTAAATAAAAAATATCAAAATGAAAATAGAACAGATTTACACAGGATGTCTCGCTCAGGGAGCATACTACATTGTTTCTGAAGGTGAAGCGGCAATCATCGACCCTTTAAGAGAAACTCAACCTTACATTGACAGACTGGAAAAAGACAATGTAAAGCTCAAATACATTTTTGAAACCCATTTTCACGCAGATTTTGTGAGTGGCCACGTTGATTTAAGTAAAAAAACAAGTGCATCAATCGTTTATGGACCAACGGCAAACCCAGAATTTAATGCGATTATTGCCGAAGACAATCAGATTTTTGAGGTTGGAAAAATCAAGATCAAAGTTCTGCACACGCCGGGGCATACGATGGAAAGTTCTTCCTTTTTGTTAATCGATGAAAACGGAAAAGAAAAAGCACTTTTCAGTGGAGATACTTTGTTTCTCGGCGATGTTGGTCGTCCTGATTTAGCTCAGAAAGCGGCGAATATGACCCAGGAAGAATTGGCGGGACTTCTTTACGAAAGTTTATACCAAAAAATTCTGCCTTTGAACGATGAAATTATCGTTTATCCCGCTCACGGAGCGGGTTCTGCCTGCGGGAAAAATATGCAAAAAGAGACGGTTGATACGTTTGGTAATCAAAAGAAAACCAATTATGCACTGAACCAAAAGGATAAAGACAGTTTCATAAAAGCCGTTACGGAAGGGCTTCTTCCTCCACCAGCTTATTTCGGGATGAATGTAGCGATGAATAAAAAAGGCTACGACAGTTTTGATGAGGTTTTGTCAAAAGGTCTCCACGCACTTTCGCCTGAAGAATTTGAAGAAATGGCAGAACATTCAGGAGCTTTGATCCTTGATGTAAGGAGTAATGATGAGTTTGTAAAAGGTTTTGTTCCTCAATCGATTAATATCGGATTAGACGGAGATTTTGCACCTTGGGTCGGCGCTTTGATTGTAGATGTAAAACAACCTATTTTGTTAATTACGGATGAAAGTAATGAGGAGGAAACGGTCACAAGACTCAGCAGAGTAGGGTTTGACAATGTTTTAGGTTTTCTGAAAGGTGGTTTTGAAGCCTGGAAAAACAGCGGAAAAGAAACAGATAAAGTTCATCGAATTTCTGCTATAGATTTTGAAAAGGAAATTGAAAATAAAGAGGTGAAAATTATCGATGTAAGAAAAGAGAGTGAGTACGAAGCGGAACACGTCGATGAAGCCTATAACAAGCCTTTGGCTTACATCAATGAATGGATTAATCATCTTAAACCGACCGAACATTTTTATCTTCACTGTGCAGGAGGTTATCGGAGTATGATGGCGGCAAGCATTTTACAGGCAAGAGGTTTCCGTAATTTTACCGAAATTGAAGACGGTTTTAAAGCCATCTCACAAACCGGTGCTCCCAAAAGCGATTTTGTTTGTCAAAGTAAAATATTAAACTTAATTTAAATAAAAAATAATTAATGTTAGATCTAATAAAAGAACCCTGGCCGTGGTATATTGCAGGTCCGTTGATTGGTCTTACCGTTCCGGCTTTGCTGATCTTAGGCAATAAATCTTTCGGGATAAGTTCTTCATTACGCCATATTTGCGCAGCCTGTATTCCGGCAAACGTGAGTTTTTTCAAATACGACTGGAAAAAAGAATCCTGGAATTTATTTTTTGTCCTCGGAATTTTCTTCGGAGGAATGATTGCCGCTCATTTACTGATGATTCCTGGAGAAATTACAGTAAATCCAGAACTCAAAGCAGAATTGGCAACCTACGGAATTACAGATTACAGCAATCTTGTCCCGGTACAACTGATGAATTTTGAAAGTTTATTGACATTAAAAGGATTCATTATGATGGTTGTCGGCGGATTTCTCGTAGGATTCGGAACCCGATATGCAGGAGGTTGCACCAGCGGACACGCCATAATGGGACTGTCAAATCTGCAATGGCCGTCTTTAGTAGCAACGATTTGCTTTATGATCGGCGGTTTTTTAATGGCAAATATCATTCTTCCAATTATTTTATCTCTATAATATTATCAATTATGAAAAAAGAAACAGATATACGTCATCAGGATACCATTTGCACCAACGAAAGCCATCTTCAGCACAAATGGTATCACAATTTGAAATACCTTTTGGTAGGGATTTTATTCGGAATTGTGTTTGTAAAAGCGGAGATTATCAGTTGGTTCAGAATCCAGGAAATGTTCCGTCTCCAGTCGTTTCATATGTATGGAGTTATCGGAAGTGCTGTTATAACAGGAATGATTTCGGTTTGGATTATCAAAAAATTCAAAATAAAAACCATTTACGGAGAAAGTATTTCCATTGCTCCGAAAAAATTCAGCAAAGGTCAAATTTACGGTGGTTTGATCTTTGGCTTTGGCTGGGCAATTACAGGAGCTTGCCCGGGACCTCTTTTTGCACAGATCGGAACCGGTGCTTTGGCAGTGATTATCACTTTACTGAGTGCTCTTTCCGGAACCTGGGTCTATGGCTATTTCAGAGAAAAATTACCCCATTAGGATATTTAAAACAGAATAAATGTGATAAATAATTTTTAATCGTGTATCATATTTCAATCAGTCAGTAAAAATTTGAAAAGGTTGAGATCAAAAATAGTCTGAACCTCAAACTTAATAATTCTAATAACACTTAATTATCTTAAGATAATTTAAGTGTTATTTTCATTTTTTAAATTTAAAACGGAACTGAATAGCTTAGACATCATAGGTACTCAGTTTTTTTGTCTTTTAAACAATAAATTTTATTTTTAATTTGTAAAAGAAATATTTAAAAAAATTCATAAAACCAGATGAAAAAACTAGAAAATATTTTGAGAGAAATAACCCCATTATCTCCCGAGGATAGTTTTCTTGTATTTGACCGGAAAAAAGCGTCATTTGATTTCCCATATCATTATCATCCTGAAATTGAAATCAACTTTGTATACAAAGGAAAAGGATATCGCAGGATGATCGGTGATCATACAGGAGAGATCGGAAATTTGGAGCTGGTATTGGTAGGGCCCAATTTGCCGCATTGCTGGGCAAATCACAAGTGTAAAAACCGGAAAACACATGAGATTACCATTCAGTTTAATGAAGATTTTTTTAATCAGTCAGTAATGCAGAAAAATATTCTGAAGCCTATTCATAATCTGATAAAAGAATCGATCCGGGGTATTTTGTTTTCCCAGGAAACGGCTGAGAAGCTGAAAGACTCTTTTATCAATTTATCCAAAATGAGCAGCTTTGAATCATTTATTGAGATCATGAAAATCTTGAACGAACTGGCGATTGCCGAAAATAAAACTCTTTTGTCTTCTTACAGCATAGAGCTTGAAACTTTTGTGGATAATGATAAAATGAAAGCCATTCATGATTTTGTGCACAAGAATTTTGAAAATAAAATAACGCTTGATGCCGCTGCCGCACTTGTCAATATGAGCAGTGTGACATTCAATAGGTTTATTAAAAAGAGAACCGGAAAAACATTCGTAAGCTATCTCAATGAGATAAGAATCAGCTATGCTGTTCGTTGGCTAATGGAGAAAAATCTTAACGTCTCTGAAACTGCTTTTGAATGCGGGTTTAATAATATAGCCAATTTCAATAAGGTTTTTAAATCCATTAAGAAAACCACACCTACAGAGTTTAAAGAACTTTTTAAGGGAGTAAGAAAAATTGAGTAATCATCATTACGTTTTATGTTGATGTAGCAGATCCGGGTTTGATATCCGGATTTGTTTTTTTATGAATTTATATCAATACAGTCATAAAAAATTATCAATATTAAATAATTATTAAAAAAAGATATCGATTTTGTATCGTATATAAGAAGTGATATTTGTATTTAAAATGCTGTATGTCAATGTTTAATTGCAGGTTTTGAAAAATAGCTGAAAAAATAATATCGTTTTATGATAAAATAGTATTATATCTGACTGGGTACAAAATTTAGATTTGTTAATGTGAATTAAATATTAAAAAAACTTTAATTTTTTTAATGCATTGGGAATATTATGTTGAGAAAAATGTGGAAAATATTTTAAAGCAGTAAATATTAAAGAAAATGAATTATTCCAAAAAAATAACCCTTAACAAATCTGATATTTATGAGAAAAATAGTTGTACCGGTTTTATTAGCCTTTTCCATGTCTGGATATGCACAGGAAACCAAGGCTTCCGACACTACTAGAACAGCCAATATTCAAGAGGTTGTTGTCACATCTTTAGGGATCAAAAGACAAGCGCGCTCTCTTACCTACTCCAGTCAGCAAATAAACGGGGATGATCTGACAGAAGTAAAAACGCCCAATCTTTTAAACTCTATCAACGGGAAAGTTTCCAATGTACAGATTAACAAAACCAATGGCGGTGTCGGAGGGTCCGTGAGAGTAGTAATGAGAGGGGATAAATCCACAAGGAACAGTCAGCCGTTATATGTGATTGACGGGATTCCGATTATTAATAATACAGGAGTTACCGGAACGGGCGGACCGAATGTAGACTATTTTAATTCAATGCCCGATACGGGAGATGTATTAAGTACTATAAATCCGGAAGATATTGAAAGCCTTACTTTTCTTAAAGGCGCATCGGCTGCCGCTTTATACGGAGCTCAGGGAAGTAACGGAGCAATTTTGATTACAACCAAAAAGGGATCTGCAGGAAGAAGCAGCCTTTCCTACAGTTCAAGCCTTACATTTGACAAAGTGTATGACCTTCCCGAACTTCAGCACAGCTATCTTCAAACCACTCCTTATGATCCGGCCAATGGAAATACGGGATCATATGACAGTTGGGGAGCAAAAGGTTCTTCTAAAGACTATACGAAAGATTTTTTCCAAACCGGAGTTACCTGGATCAACAGTGTAAGCTTTCAGGCAGGTAACGAAAAATCAACCAGCTTTTTCTCACTGGGAAATATTACCAATAAAGGAATTATTCCTACTTCCAATTTAGATCAGTATAACGTTAATTACAGAACAACGAGTAAATTCCTGAATGATAGACTTGTCTTGGATGCCAATGTAATGGCCTCTTTACAAACTTCAAAAAACAGACTGTCTCCGGGATCTTATTTCTCGCCAATTACAAACCTTTATTGGTTGCCGAGAGGAGTAGACTTCGATCACTTTGCTGAAAATTACTATTACTTTGATAAAACGAGATATCTGGATGCCCAAAACTGGTGGGCTGTAAAACCCAATGGTGAATTTGCAGATAATGAAACCCAAAACCCATATTGGATTCTCAATAAAAACCCTGTAACAACCAAAAATAAAAATGTATATGGTTCTGCAGCGTTAAGTTACACGATCAATAACTGGTTGACTGCAAAAGTGAGAGGGAATTATAATTATTTTAATTCTGATTCTCAAAGAAGTGTTGCGGCGTATTCTCAACCAACTGTTTTGGGAAGTAGGGATAGTAACGGCAAGATTTATAAAAATACTTTAGAGAAAACTACTATTTACGGAGACGCCTTATTAATAGGGAATCCGAAAATTAATGATGACATTAGTTTTGATTTTACATTGGGAGCCAGTATTTCTGATCTTAAATACAATATTACTACGATCGAAAACAATAAGCTTTTTGTAGCCAATCTTTTTGCTCTCAATAATCTTGATTGGGGTAATGAGCAGGGACAGGGAGTTTTTGGTAATGGAAGAAGCTATATCATTACCCGCCCTCACAGACAGGATCAGTCTTTTTTTGCAAGTGCAAGTATTGGTTATAGAAGTAAACTATATTTGGATTTGACTTTTAGAAATGACTGGTCATCCACTTTAGCAGGGACAGGAAATAATGGGATCGATTACGAATCCATAGGAGCCAATGGAATTTTAACGGAGATATTCAATCTTCCACAGGCCATTTCATTTTGGAAGATAAGAGCTTCTTATGCCACAGTAGGAAATGCTTTGGATCCAACTTCTACGATTCCGCAGCCGGAATTTAACGCAGGAGTGATCACAGGATCATATTCTTCCGCTCCGGTAAGCAACGCTATGTTTAGTGATTTGTTCCCGAAACCGGAGTTCAACAGGACTTTTGAAGCAGGAACAGAACTAAGGATGTTTAATAATAAATTATCTTTTGATTTTACATTCTATAAGTCAGTGGTTAGCAATCAATATTTAAAAGGTGTAGATGCAGCAACCAACTTTGGAGTACAAGCTGGCAAAGTTGACATTAATGCAGGTAAAATTGAAAATACAGGTTTTGAATCAAGCTTATCTTACAAAGTTTTTAATAAGGATAAATTTAGCTGGACAACAACCTTTAATGCTTCAGCCAATAAAAATACCATAAAAGAACTTTTACCGATGAAATATTATCCAGATCCTGAAAAACTATTTGTATTAACAGGAGGTGGTTTCAATATGCTGAAAGTGGGAGGCTCATTTGGAGATTTGTATGGAACAGTCTTTAAAAGAGATGATCAGGGAAGAATTGTAGTAGATGCTAAAGGTGTCCCAATCAAAGACAGCAACGAAAAGCAATATCTTGGAAACCCAAACCCGGAATTTATGCTTGGGCTTAACAACAATTTCAGTATTGGGAAATTCAATGTAAGCTTCCTTATAGATGGAAGATTTGGCGGGCAGGTTTTAGGATTTACCCAATCGGTTAATGATGGATTGGGAGTGAGTCAGGCATCTGCCGATTCCAGAGATGCAGGAGGCGTTTCTATTGCAAACGCAGTGTATGAAAATGGGACTTCTTACACAGGATTAACGGATGCTGAAGATTATTATAAAGTTGTCGGAGGAAGAGGAGGTATCAACGAAGCTTACATTTATAAAGCTACTGCGGTCAGATTAAGACAAGCCTCAATCAGCTATATCCTAAAAACAGATTCAAAAATATTCAGAGATGCTACATTAAGTGTTATTGGAACAAATCTGTTCTTCCTTTATAAAGATGCTCCGTTTGACCCTGAACAGGTGTCCGGAGTCAATCCGGGAGGAGTAGGTGTCGATATGTTCGGGATGCCGATCACACGTTCTTTAGGTTTCTCTTTAAAAGCAAACTTCTAATTACCTGAGATATGAAAAAAATAAATTCTAAGATTATTATTTTGAGTCTTGTGGCTGCATTATTTTCAGGCAGTTGCACCGATGATTTCGAAAATATCAACTCTCAATACAGTGGAGTTACCAATGAACAATTACTGGCTGATTTTGTGGTTCTTACCAACCCGTTAAAGCAAATGCAGAAAAATTTGCAGAATCCTACCAACTGGATCTATCAGCTGCAGACCAACCTTAATGCAGATATGTATAGCGGTTTATTCAGTACAGCGACTCCTTATAACGGAGGGAAAAACAATACCACTTACTTTATTATGGATGGCTGGAATGAAAGGATTATGATGAACCAGCTTGAAGATGTGAACCAGCAGTATAAAAACTTCTTCAGGGAATCAGCAGAAAAATATCCGGGAGTTGACTTTTCCCAATCCAAAGCGATTCTTATAATTTTAAGAGTAATTGCTGCACAGAAGGTTTCAGACGCTCATGGACCTGTGATCTATAGTAAATTTGAATCTCCCAATGCCAATGGAATCACAGATTTTGATTCGCAGCAGGATGCTTATAACTATTTCGTTACGGATCTTAATAAAGCAATTCAGGCTTTTGCCGGAACTCCAAGCATTGAAGATAAGACCGTAATCCAAAAATCCGATGTGGTATTTTCCGGAAATACGGCAAACTGGGCAAAGCTTGCCAACTCTTTAAAATTAAGACTTGCTATGAGACTGAGCTATGCAGATCCGGTTAAATCTAAACAATATGCAGAAGAGGCTTTATCTTCGCCTGTAGGTTTAATTGATGATAATTCGAAAAATGCATTAGTGAGCTATGGTGGAGCTTCCCCGCTGAATGACATTATTTATTCTTGGGGAGACTGTAAAATCGGAGCCCCTTTAATGGCTTTTATGAACGGGTACCACGATCCTAGAATCTCAGCTTATGCAAAACCGGCTACAGATCCTGCGGCTTCTGGGCAGTACGTCGGGGTAAGATTAGGTGTAGATCTTGGAGGAAGTAAAGATCGTTATGGTGATTTTTCACAACCTATTGCAGCAGCGGCAACAGGAGATTATTTTTCAGCCAGCAATGGTAAAAATAAAATCTTTACCGCATCGGAAGCGTGGTTTCTGAAAGCAGAAGCTGCTTTAAGAGGGTATGCCGGAGCAGGTGATGCAGAAGTAAATTATAATAAAGGAATAGAAATGTCATTCGCAGAATGGGGAAAAAGTTCGGGGTATGCAGCGTATGTAGCCGATGCGGTTTCTACGGAAGCACCTTATATTGATCCTAAAAATGCAGCAAATAACATCCCGGCAGGAAATCCGATGTTAAGTACCATTACCATCAAATGGAATGCAGGTGATACTTTCGAAAGAAAATTAGAAAGAATTATGACCCAGAAATGGATCGCCATTTATCCGGATGGAGCTGAAGCATGGGCAGAACAGAGAAGAACAGGGTATCCTGTTATTTTCAAGAATATCCTGAATGATAGCCAGGGAACCATAAGCACGGATGTCATGATCAGAAGAATACCTATTCCGAGTAAATACCGAAATAATACCTTGAACTATCCTCAGGCCGTACAATATTTGGGCGGACCGGATACAGGAGGTACAAAACTTTGGTGGGATAAAAAAATATAATTTTAACCAAATCAAATTAAAATAACTAAAAAAGAGAGAGGTTGTCTCAGATGCTCAATCACAGTATTCATATAGTTTCTTTTTTTGAGACTTCCTCTTTCTTTTAACCTTCTTAGTGTTGACATGGAAAAAAGCATTGAAACGAATCGCATAAAACCAATCTTGTGGATTTCAACATTGTATTTTGCAATGGGAATGCCCTTTGTTACTGTGAATGCAGTTTCAGGGATCATGTATAAGGATATGGGGATATCGGATTCAAAGATTGCTTTCTGGACGGCACTTATTCTGTTTTCCTGGACCCTGAAACCTCTTTGGAGCCCTTTTCTGGAAATCTATAAAACAAAAAAATTCTTTGTTGTTTTCACTCAGTTTGCGATAGGAATTCTATTTGCTTTAATTGCATTAAGTCTGCCATTGCCTGGCTTTTTCAAATACAGCATTGCTCTTTTTGCCGTCATTGCCTTTTGTGGAGCAACCCATGATATTGCAGCAGATGGTACATACATCTACTTTTTGACGAATAAAGAACAGGCCCAATATATTGGTTGGCAAGGCGCTTTTTATAACCTGGCAAAAATCATCAGCAGTGGAATCCTTGTCTATTTTGCAGGAGTATTGGAAAAAACAAAAGGAGTTACCCATGCATGGATGATTATCATGGGAGTATATGCGCTCTTATTTTTTGCTTTAGCAGTGTATCATTATTTCATTTTACCGAAAGAAAATAAACCGGCAGAACAAAAATCTGCAGGGAATATCCGAAAAGAACTGTTGGAAGTCATTACTTCTTTTTTTACAAAACGGAATATTATATGGTCTTTATTATTTATCATTCTATACCGTTTTGCAGAAGGATTTGCTATTAAGATTGCACCATTGTTCTTCAAAGCTCCCAGATCTTCAGGCGGATTGGGATTATCCACATCAGACATCGGGTTGATCTATGGAACGTATGGTTCCGCTGCATTTATCCTGGGGTCTGTGCTTGCGGGCTATTTTATTTCTTCCCGGGGACTTAAAAAATCACTGATATGGCTTTGTGCTGCATTTAATATTCCTTTTGTAGTATATGCGTTACTGGCTTATTATCAGCCGACAAGTCTGTTACCAGTAAGCATTGCCGTTGTAGTAGAATATTTCGGTTATGGATTCGGTTTTGTAGGGTTGATTCTCTACATGATGCAGCAAATTGCGCCGGGAAAACATAAAACTGCTCATTATGCTTTTGCAACAGGAATTATGAATTTAGGAGTGATGCTCCCCGGAATGTTTAGCGGAATGATCAGCGATTGGATAGGATATAAAATATTCTTCATCTGGGTCCTGATTGCTACTATTCCTGCGTTCATTGTCACATGGTTGGTTCCTTTTCCACATCCGGAACAACAAAAAGAACACTAAATCAATCACAAATAATTTAAATAAAAAGTAAAAATACTTTATGACATCTCAATCAGTAATGATCCCTTGGCAGGATCGTCCGAAAGACAGCCGCGATACTATGTGGCGATACTCTGAAAACCCGATCATAGATAGATATGCAATACCTACCTCCAACAGTATTTTCAACAGTGCTGTAGTTCCTTTTGAGGATAGGTTTGCAGGTGTTTTCCGCTGTGACAATAAGGCGGTGCAGATGAATATTTATGCAGGTTTCAGTAAAGATGGTATCAATTGGGCGATCAATCATGATCCTATAGAAATGCAGGCTGGAAATACCGAAATGATCGAGTCTGATTATAAATACGATCCGCGTGTTACCTTTATCGAAGACCGCTATTGGATCACATGGTGTAATGGCTATAACGGTCCAACGATCGGAATTGGGTATACTTTCGATTTTAAAGAGTTCTTTCAATGTGAAAATGCCTTTTTACCCTATAACAGAAACGGAGTTTTGTTCCCGGAAAAAATTGATGGTAAATATGCGATGTTAAGCAGACCAAGTGATAACGGACATACCCCTTTCGGAGATATCTACATTAGTTATAGTCCGGATATGAAATACTGGGGAGAACACCGTTGTGTAATGAAGGTAACCCCGTTTGAAGACAGTGCATGGCAATGTACAAAAATCGGAGCCGGACCTGTTCCTATAAAAACAGCAGAAGGATGGCTTCTTTTTTATCATGGAGTGATCAATACCTGCAGAGGATTCAGATATTCTATGGGAGCAGCATTACTCGATCTTGAAGACCCTTCAAAAGTACTATACCGTACAAAACCTTACCTGTTGGCTCCGGCAGAAATGTATGAGCTTACAGGAGATATTCCTAACGTTATTTTCCCATGTGCGGCAATAACAGAGGGAGATAAAGTGACCGTGTATTACGGAGCGGCCGATACAGTAGTGTCTATTGCCTTCGGATATATTTCAGAGATTATTGATTTTATGAAAAAGAATTCAATTTAAAAATGATTTAAAACAGTATGGAAATCATCGTGAATTTTATTTTGCTTCTATTTAAAATCATCATTATGGTTTTCATACTTTTCAGTAAACTCCTATCTTGAGGAACATTTTGAGAGATCCTTATTATGAAAAAAGAACTGCTTATATTCTTACTTACTTTATTCATTTCCATTACTTCTGCCCAACAACGGAAGGATGATGTTCTTTCCAGGGTAGATCCATTCATAGGAACTGGCGGACATGGCCATACCTTTCCAGGGGCAACTACGCCATTCGGAATGATACAGTTGAGTCCAGATCAGAACACCAAAAGCGGAGATTGGGACTGGTGTTCTGGGTATCATTACAGCAGTAAAACCATAATGGGATTCAGTCACAACCATCTTAGCGGAACAGGTTGGGCAGATCTTGGAGATATTTTGGTAATGCCGACAATAGGAGAAATAAAAATGGTTCCAGGCTCAGAAGAGAAGCCGGAAACCGGATATCGTTCCAAATTCAGTCATGAAAGAGAAACAGCCTCACCGGGATATTATTCTGTAATGCTTGACAGCTATGGAATCAAAGCTGAACTGACAGCTTCTCCAAGAGTGGGATTCCATAAATACACATTTCCTAAAAGTGAGGAATCCAATATTATTATTGATCCTACTAACAAAATCTTTGGAAATATTTATCACACGCTAGTAAGCATAGAAGGCAACAATAAAATCAAAGGATATTGCTACAGCAACGGATGGGGCGGGAAAAGATTCGCGTATTTTGTGATGGAATTCTCAAAACCCTTTAAATCCTATGGTGTCTATTCCGAAGGAAAAATAAAAAGCAATGAAAAATTTGCCTTAGCCAAAGATGCCAAAGCTTTTGTACGATTTTCAACCCAGGAAAATGAAAGTGTTGAGGTGAAAGTATCCTTATCCCCGGTAAGTATGGAAGGAGCACAGGAAAATTTTGATACTGAAGCTAAAAATATAGATTTTGCAAAAGCGAAAGAAACCGCACAAAATACTTGGAGAGATCTTCTTGAACGATTTCAGGTAACAGGTGGTACGGATGATCAGAGAAAGATTTTCTACACGGGAGTTTATCACACCTTCATCGCACCTAACCTTTATATGGATGTCAACGGAGATTATGTTGCTGCCCAGGAAAATATGAATACCAAATGGTTTACCAATTACAGTACTTATTCTTACTGGGACGGTTTCCGTGCAACTCATCCATTAATGACCATCATGGATCAGAAACATACCAAAGAATTTGCGAATTCTCTCATCAGCAGATATACAGACCGAAAAGATCACATGCCGATCTGGGAATTGTGCGGATATGATAATTTCTGTATGCTTGGATATCACAGTACCTCAGTGATTTGGGATGCTATTTCCAAAGGAGTGCTGGGAATTGATCCTGAAAAAGCATTCGCAGCGATGAAAAATGCTTCTTTAACGGACAAAATGAGCAGCAGTAACGGCGGTGGAGGTCTTAATGATTATATTAAACTTGGATATTCACCCTCAGAAAATGGAGCTTCTGTTTCTGCAACGTTGGAATATGCTTATGATGACTGGTGTATCTTACAGCTTGCGGACAAATTAGGAAAAAAAGAAGAGGTAGAGGTTTACAAAAAACGTTCAATGAATTTTTTGAATACCTTCAATAAACAAAATAATCATTTCTGGCCAAGACAGAAAAACGGTGACTTCATCCCTGATTTTATTTTAAATGACTGGAAGAAGTTACAACCACACTGGGTTTCAGGAAATATTTGGGCCTATGACTTTTTTGTTCCTCATCAGATTGATGAAATGATGAATTTATACGGTGGAAAGAAAGGATTTGAAGAAAAACTGGACAAAACATTTACCGAAGAACTTAAAATGGTAGGAGAACAGCATGTTGATATTTCAGGATTCATCGGGTCTTTAGGATTTGGCGATGAACCGGGACATCATGTTCCTTATCTTTATAACTACGCAGGAAGTCCTTACAAAACTCAGAAAATGGTAAAGTATATCCGCGACAATATGTATACAGTAAAACCGGACGGAATTGTCAACAACGAAGATTGCGGACAAATGTCAGCATGGTATATTTTCTCTTCATTAGGATTTTATCCGGTGACACCGGGAAAACCTGTTTATGCGATTGGTGCACCGCAATTCCCGAAAGTTTCACTAAAACTGGAAAATGGAAAAACCTTTACGGTCATTGCTGATAAAATATCTGATAAAAATATCTATGTTCAGAAAATGTTCCTGAATGGGAAAGAATATAAAAGCTGGGAACTGAACCACAGCGACATTATGAATGGTGGTGAACTGAAATTTGTAATGGGAAGCAAGCCCGTAAAATAACTAATAAAATATAACGAAATAAAGTATCAATGGAAAGGAGAAAGTTTATCAAAACAAGCGCATTGGCAGGAGCAGGTTTATTTTTTGCCCAGAATTCTTTTGCAAAAAGTTTAAGCATCCAAGAATTTCCTGTTGTCCGTGTTCCTAAAGATAAAAGGCATTTTACCAGTGAAGCGGTAGAAAATGCAATCATGGCCTTCAAAAAGAAAGTGAAAAATAAGGAATTAGCCTGGCTTTTCGAGAATTGCTTTCCCAATACATTAGATACTACCGTTTTTTATAAAGAAACCAATGGGAATCCGGATACCTATGTGATTACCGGAGATATAAATGCGATGTGGCTTCGTGATAGTTCTGCACAGGTTTTTCCTTATCTGCAGTTTTCAAAGAAAGACGAAAAATTACATCAACTTATTTCAGGAGTTATCCATAAACAAACAGAATTTATTCTGAAAGATCCTTATGCTAATGCCTTCTATAATGATGAAAATAAAGTAAGCGAGTGGAAAGAACACGACCACACAGACATGAAACCGGGAACCCATGAAAGAAAATGGGAAATAGATTCATTATGTTATCCTATTCGTCTCGCGTATCATTTCTGGAAAACGACCGGAGATACAAAACCTTTTGACAACAAATGGTTGCAAGGAATTAAACTTACTTTACAGACTTTTATAGAACAGCAAAGAAAAACCAGTTTAGGTCCATATAAATTTGAACGTACGACATCTTGGGCCACAGACGGAATTCCGATGGGAGGGTACGGTTATCCTACAAACCCTGTAGGTCTCATCAATTCGATGTTCCGTCCAAGTGATGATGCCACTATTTATGCATTCTTGATTCCTTCCAATTTATTTGCAGTAGTAAGCCTTCGTCAGGCTGCAGAAATGGTTTCCCAGATCAAAAATGAAAAAACGCTGGCTCAACAGTTGAACAGCCTTGCTGATGAGGTAGATGCAGCCATCAAAAAATATGGGATTTACAATCACCCGGAATATGGGAAAATATATGCCTTTGAAACCAATGGGTTCGGGAGCTATAACCTGATGGATGATGCCAATTGCCCGAGTTTACTGGGATTACCTTATCTCGATGCTGTAAAACCGGATGATCAGGTGTACCTAAATACCAGAAAATATGTATGGTCAAAAGATAATCCATTCTTTTTCAAAGGAAAACGGGCAGAAGGAATTGGCGGACCCCATATCGGCCTTGATATGATCTGGCCTATGAGCATCATTATGAAAGCGCTTACGACGAAAGATAAAAGTGAGATCCGATGGTGTATAGAAACCTTACAGAAAACCCACGGAGGGACAGGTTTCATGCATGAGTCCTTCCACAAGGACGATGACAAGAAATTTACCAGAGCATGGTTTGCATGGGCGAACACCTTGTTCGGGGAGCTATTATGGAAAACCTTTAATGAAAATCAGGATTTATTGACGTAAACAGATAGATAACATTCCGTTTTCTTTTTTGAATGATATAGCACTTGAAATGCTTGTTCATGCATTTGTGGTGCCATAATCGAATGGAAAAGATGGGACCTTGTTTTCACGATATTCTTACGGTTATTTAGTTATAATGGATGAAATTTTATCAGAAATTGTAAGAACGATAAATGAAAAATTTAGTCATCTATTCTATATAAACCTTATAGAAAAACCAGAGCCTTCTTGAAATGTGAAAGAACTTTATGATCCGCACTGGAAGAGGAAAAGGCAATGAAACAATCTTTGAACCTACTAAAATTATATTTTAACAATACTAACAAAAATAAAAAAATGCTTGAATTATGAAAAAAATGAATTTCTTTTTTTTAATGGCCATGTTTTTCATGTATGGCTCGCTGCATGCCCAAGGCAATAATCCTAAAGGAATCTGCTACGTGGAAGTGAATAACAACAATATCCTGAACGCAGGATCGTACAAATTGCAGACATCTAATAAATACTTATTTGATGTCGTCAATATTTTTGCGGCGAATATCAATTATGATACGAGCCGTGGGAGAGCTTATCTGTACAGTAATAATAATGCTACTAAAATACTAACCAATTCGCAAACCTATATTAAACCATTACAGGATAAAGGGATGAAAGTGGTATTGACTATTTTGGGAAATCATCAGGGAGCGGGGATCTGTAATTTCCCGACCCGTGAAGCGGCAAAAGATTTTGCTTTACAATTGGCTCATACTGTGAATACATATGGTCTGGATGGAATTGATTTCGATGACGAATACTCAGATTATGGAAATAACGGAACGGGGCAGCCTAATTCAAGTTCATTTGTAATGCTTGTACAGGAATTGAGAGCGTTATTGCCAGATAAAATCATTTCGTTTTATTACTACGGTCCGGCTTCTTCAAGACTTTCATGGAATGGATACAGGGCCGGAGATTATATCAACTATAGCTGGAATGCAATGTATGGTACTTTCTCTGCCCCGAATGTTCCGCCTCTTACCAATGCACAAATTTCTCCTGCAGCAGTCTGGATGGGAAATACCTCTAATTCTACGACCACCAGTCTGGCTACTCAAACCAAAAACGGAGGGTACGGATTATTCCTTTGGTATGATCTTCACGGAACCAATGAAACCGCACAACTTTCGGCAGGAACACAAACTTTGTATGGAGAGCAAACAGTTTTAAGCGCTCCTCTGCAATCATGGACTCAGGGAACAAACTGTGATGCTCCTATCGGATTGTTGGCAAATAACCTTACCGGAACGAGTGCCAAATTGAATTGGACCGCCGTAGGAACCAATACCTATGAAGTAGATTATAAATTGGCGACTTCCGGTACATGGACCAATGCTGCAACAGCTACAACAGCTACTTCGATCACAATATCGGGTTTGACGGCAAATACAGAATACGATTGGAGAATCAGAACAAATTGCAGTGTGAAAAGTACTTATATGTTTGCACCAAGATTTAACAGCGGAACTGGTGTAGTCCCTCCGACAGGTTCTTATTCTCTTTCTTTGGATGGAAGCAGCGAGTCCGGTTCAGCCGGAAGTCTGAATTTAAGTGGTTCAGCATTATCATTTGAAGGCTGGATAAAGCCGGCTTCTTTCAAATCAGGATTCCCTTATATTTCATCAATTCTGGGAACAGAAGTAAGTGACAGCAATTCTGCTTTATTGAGATTAGGAGATGGAAACCTTGCAAATAACAAGCTTCAGTTTGTGTTAAGTATCAATAATGTGCAGCAAAAATTGGCTTCCAATACAGCTTTGAATGCCAATACATGGTATCATGTGGCAGCTACTTATGACGGTGCTACGATGAAAATTTATATCAATGGTACGCTTGATGCCAGCAAATCCCAAACAGGAAGTGTCAATTCAAGTGGGACATTTAATGTAGGATACTCGTACAATACATCTAGGAATTTCAATGGAAAAGTAGATGAGGTCAGAGTTTGGAAGAGAGCTTTAAGCCAGACTGAAATCGCCCAGAATACATGTAATGTGACGCTTCCTGCTACTTCTCTTACAGCATACTGGAAGTTTAATGAAGGAAGCGGGACATCTGTTCAGGATCATTCAGGAAATGGAAGTGCGTTGGCATTAACGGGAGTTGACGCAACCAATTGGTCTACGGATGTAGCATGTGCAATTGCTCAAAGAGGACTGGCAATTACAGAAAATCCAAAGCAGACTATTGCTAATGGTGAAGCTATTAAAAATCAAATAAAACTATATCCGAATCCTGTGAGCAGATTTTCACAGCTGACGATTTCTGTTCCGGCAGAATTCAACAAAGGAAAATTAACGGTTTATGATTTGAGCGGTAGCGTAGTAGAAACAAAAGCACTTAATGCCGGAGATAATCAATATTCTTTCTCTAAGCTGCCGGCAGGACATTATATCATTCAGCTTGAATCTCAAAACGGAAACCTGAGACAAGTTGAAAAATTAATTATAAAATAATAAAAACAAAGATTAGGGAATTTTTTAATAAATTTAATAAATTCCCTGATTTACCACAATTTAAACTTAAAATTACTATGAAACAAAAATCTTTTCTTATTGTGCTGTTGATACTCATTTTTCAGGCAAAAAACCTGTTAAATGCACAACAGCTTAATCCTCTGGGAGTCTGTTATGTAGAGGTGAATAATAACAATATGCTGAATGTGGGGTCCTATACTTTGCAGACTACCAATAGACAGCTTTTCAATGTTGCTGTTATCTTTGCCGCCAACATCAATTACGATGTGTCTAAAAACAGGGCTTATATTTCTAATAATAACAATGTGACAAAGGTGTTGAATGATATCAATACCTACGTAAAACCTCTGCAGCAAAAGGGTATAAAAGTATTGCTGGATATTTTAGGAAATCATCAGGGAGCCGGAATTTGCAATTTCCCAAACCGTGAAGCAGCACGCGACTTTGCTCTGCAAATTGCCCATACTGTCTATACCTATGAGCTGGATGGTGTTGATCTTGATGACGAATATGCAGGCTATGGAAATAACGGGACGGGACAACCTAACAGCAGTTCATTTGTAATGCTTCTACAGGAACTGAAGATTGCTATGCCCGATAAGCTGATTACTTTTTATTATATAGGACCTGCCACAACAAGACAAGTCTACAATGGTGATGCCGCAGGTAATTACATAGACTACAGCTGGAATGCTTATTATGGGACTTACAGTGCTCCAAACGTTCCACCTCTTATGAATTCTAAACTTTCTGCAGCAGCAACATGGATTAATAATACATCTGCTTCTACCTTGGCAAACATGGCAACCAATACACTTAATGATGCATACGGAGTATTTATGTGGTATGATCTGGGCGGAACCAATGCAGCCAGTTATTTAAGTACAGGATCAAATATTCTGTATGGTGAAAATACAGTGCTTAGTGGTCCACTATATTCCTGGACACAGGGTGTAACCTGCGATCCTCCTTTAGGATTGGAAGCAACCAATATGACCGGAACTTCTGCCAAGTTAAATTGGACATCCAACGGATCCTTGACGTATAATATCGATTATAAAGCGGCAGGTGCTACTACCTGGACGAATGTTGCCAATAATTATTCAGGGAATAACATTATCATTAATAATCTTACAGCCAATACCAATTATGATTGGAGAATACAAACCAAATGTTCTTCTACATCAACGAGTACCTACATTTTTGCGCCAAGATTTAATTCCGGAAACGGATGTACAGTTCCTACAGGACTGATGCATGGAAGCTTTTTGGGAACTACCACTCAACTGACATGGGCAGCAGGAACAGCTTCTTCTTATACTTTGCAGTATAAAGCAGCCACCGCTTCTACATGGACAGAAATTCAAAATATTACAACCAATACATATACTCTTCAGAATTTAATTCAGAATACCAATTATGTATGGAAAGTACAGGCAGTATGCAGCTCAACAAATTCTGGTTATTCAGCGGAAGCATCATTTAATAGTGGATTTACCCCTGTTCAAAGTCCGGGAGCAAGATCACTTACTTTCAACGGAAGCACTACTTACCTGAATGCCGGACAATTTAATCTTAGCGGTAATGCGGTGTCGTTTGAGGGTTGGGTAAAAGTAAATTCGTTTAAATCTGCTTTCCCATATATCTCTTCTGTAATCGGAATTGAAGTGGGAGATAATAATTCTGCGATTTTGAGATTTGGTGATGGTAATCTTGCGAATAATAAATTGCAATTTATATTAAGTTTTGGATCATCACAGGTAAAACTCAATAGTATTACAGGGCTGAATACGAATACATGGTATCATGTAGCAGCGACTTATGATGGTTCTTCCATGAAGATTTATATTAATGGTAATCTTGATGCAAGTGTCGCTTCTACAGGTAATTTTACGGCAAACGGTATTCTTTACCTGGCAAGGAATTATGATAATTCAAGAACGCTTAATGGATTCCTTGATGAATTCAGGGTTTGGAAAAAGGCTTTGACCCCACAGGAAATATTAAATAATGCCTGTAACGTATCTCCTCTCTCAATAGGGCTTGAAGCAAACTGGAAAATGAATGAAGGCAGTGGAACAGCAGCTTTAGACACAACACCCAACACTCATTTTGCTACTTTGGTGAATATGTCAGATGCAAACTGGAGTACCGATGTAATGTGTACCACTTCATTATCCACAGAAAATATGGCTTTGAAAAATGATACAGGAATCTATCCGAATCCTGTTAAAAGAGGAGAAGACATTCATTTCATTATCAAAGATAATGCTGTAAATGAAGTAATGCTTTATGACATCTCAGGAAAACTCGTGAAACAGGAAACTATTGATAAAAATAATGCGAGAATAAGCACCCAAAACTTATCCAGCGGAACCTATATTTATAGAATAGTCTCAAGAAAAGATCAGACTGTCTCTTCCGGAAAAATAATTGTGAAATAAACCGTAAAAAAGAAAACATACTCAGTTAAATTAAAATTAGGATAAATACAGTCTGGGATAGGCAACAAGAAGCAATTTTTGTACAAAAATACTTAACTTGCTTTCTTGTTTGTCTATTTTAATTTATCAGTACAATAAAGTAAGAAATAATGCAAAATATAGTAGGAATAGATATTGGAGGTTCGCATATCACGATGGCTCAGGTGCATTCTGAGAAACGTGAAATAATTCCTTCCACCTACCTCAGGGAAAATGTCGATTCTTTTGAGCCACGGGAAGTAATCTTCTCTGTATGGGTTTCCGCAATAGAAAAAGCAGTTCATGATCTTGTTAAAAAAGATCTTTTAATAGGTATTGCAATGCCCGGACCTTTTGATTATGAAAAAGGGATTTCTCTTATGCAGCAGGGTAAATTTATTGATATCTACCAGGTTAATATTAAAGAAGAACTCGCCAAAAGGTTATCTGTTTCTAAGGATCAGATTCATTTTGTAAATGATGCGGCTGCCTTTTTGGAAGGAGAAGTATTCGGAGGTTGTGTGAAAGGGTATACAAGGATTTTTGGAGTAACCCTGGGAACAGGACTTGGAACCACCTTTTATGACGGAACAGTTGCTACCGATGAGGATTTGTGGGATTCTCCATTAAAAGACTCTATTTGTGAAGACTATCTGGCGACACGTTGGTTTGTTAACCGTTATGCTGAATTGACCGGTGAACAAATTTCAGGGACTAAAGATTTATTAGAAAAGCCCAAAGAAATACAATCCGGAATGTTTGATGAATATGCAGATTCTTTTGCTGATTTTATTGTGAAGTATGTCAGATTCTATGATCCGGAAGTTTTGGTTATAGGAGGGAATATTGCAAAGGCTTATCCTTATTTTGAAGAAAGATTTAATCAGAATTTAGTGAAAAATAACATCAATCTGCCCGTAAAAATTTCTGCCATCTTTGAAGATGCCGCTATTTTGGGAGCTGCAAGTTATGCCTTGAAGAAAATCTAAAGAATAATAAAAAATTAGAATGAAGTCTCTATTTTCAACCTTCCTTATGGTACTCAATATCCTGGCGTTTGGTCAGGAATTATCTCCTGTAGATTATGTGAATCCTTTAATGGGAACCCAGTCCAAACCGTCTTTATCCAACGGAAATACCTATCCGGCCATAGGACTTCCTTGGGGAATGAATCTTTGGACACCGCAAACCGGCAAAATGGGTGACGGATGGGCCTATACATACGATGCAGACAAAATAAGAGGTTTTAAACAAACACATCAGCCATCTCCCTGGATGAACGATTACGGGGCTTTTGCCATAATGCCGGGAGTGGGAAAATTAAAATTCAAAGAAGAAGACCGGGCAAGCTGGTTCAGTCATAAAGCTGAGGTTGCAACCCCTTACTTTTATAGTGTTTATCTTGCAGACATTAATGTAACGACGGAGTTTACGCCTACAGAAAGAGCGGTCTATTTCAAATTTGATTTCCCTAAAACAGACAGCGCTTATGTTGTTATCGACGCTCTGAATAAAGGCTCTTATATTAAGATTCTTCCCAAAGAAAGAAAAATTATAGGCTATACCACCAAATATTCCAGAGGGAAATATGACAACTTTAAAAATTACTTCGTTATTCAATTTGATAAAGGTTTTGATGTTAAGAAAGCTTGGAAAGACGACAAATTTGTAAATGACGAGTTGGAAATTACCAGTGATCAAGCAGGAGCAGTTGTAGGGTTTAAGCTTAAAACTAAAGAAGCAGTTTATGCAAAAGTTGCCTCTTCATTCATCAGCTTTGAACAGGCAGAAATTAACCTGAACAGAGAAATAGGAAAACGTGATTTTGAGCAGGTAAAAGCTGATGCTAAACATATCTGGAATAAAACCTTAGGAAGAATTGAGGTGAATGGCGGAACAGATCAGCAAATGAGGACCTTTTATTCATCTTTATACAGAACTTTATTTTTTCCACAAAAACTGTATGAGATTGATGCTCAAAACAAAATAAAACACTGGAGTCCTTACAACAGCAAAATTTTAGATGGAAGAATGTTTGCCGGAACAGGTTTCTGGGACACGTTCCGTGCTTTATATCCTTTCCTGAATTTGGTCTATCCAAGCATTAATGTAGAAATGCAGGAAGGATTGGTAAATGCTTACAAAGAAGGAGGTTTCTTGCCGGAATGGAGCAGTCCCGGATATTCCGATATTATGATCGGGAACAATTCCGCTTCCGTAGTAGCAGATGCCTATATCAAAGGACTTCGCGGCTATGATATCGAAGCACTTTGGCAGGCTGTAAAACATGGAGCCAACAACGAAGGACCGATCAGTGCAGTGGGGCGTAAAGGAGTGGCGTATTACAATACTTTAGGATATGTTCCGTATGATGTGAAGATCAATGAAAATGCTGCCAGAACTTTAGAATATGCTTACGATGATTTTTCTATTTATCAATTGGGAAAAGCCTTAGGAAAACCGGAGTCCGAAATTGAAATCTATAAAAAAAGGGCATATAATTATAAAAACATCTTTGATCAGGAATCTGGTTTAATGCGGGGTAAAAATAAAGACGGAAAATTTCAGGCTCCTTTTAATCCATTCAAATGGGGTGATGCCTTCACCGAGGGAAATAGTTGGCATTATACATGGTCCGTTTTCCAGGATATTGACCGGCTAGCAAAATTAATGGGTGGAAAAAAGAAATTTGAAGCCAAGCTGGATGAGGTTTTCTCCTTGCCACCAATTTTTGATGACAGCTATTACGGAAGCGTAATTCACGAAATCCGTGAAATGCAGATCATGAATATGGGACAATATGCTCATGGAAACCAGCCTATTCAACACATGATTTATTTATACAACTACGCCGGAGCGCCATACAAAACACAATATTGGGCGAGACAGGTGATGGATAAATTATATTATGCAACGCCGGACGGTTATTGCGGAGATGAAGATAATGGGCAGACTTCCGCCTGGTATGTATTTTCAGCTTTAGGATTTTATCCGGTTACGCCTGCAACAGATCAATACGTTTTGGGAGCACCATTATTCAAACAAGCGGTAATTCATCTGGAAAATGGAAAGAAAATTGAAATAAAGGCACCGGAAAACAGTGCAAAAAATATTTATGTACAGTCATTGAATGTGAATCTTCGACCGTATTCCAAAAACTGGCTGAGCCATAAAGAACTAATGAATGGAGCGGTTTTGGACTTCCGAATGGATGACAAGCCGAATAAAGAACGAGGATCACAGGAAAAAGATTTTCCATATTCAATGTCAAAAGAGAAATAATAAACAGAAATAATATTTAAAGAGAAATAAGGATATGAGTGCAGAGAAACAACAAATATTTGAGAAAGTAGAAAAAATGCTGACATTGCAAGGCTTTAGCATTGTTGCCAAAGATGATACAAGACCTTGGGGAGGTTTTTTTGTGATCGATGAAAATCAGGCACAGGATTTTGCCAATCAGTATTTTGATGGAATTGATGTAGAAAATCTGAGAATAGGAGGAAAATTAAGTCCAAAAATTCTTCTTGTTGCCCCCAATACAAGATTAAGCTGGCAGTATCATCACAGAAGAGCAGAAATCTGGCAGGTAGTGGAAGGAACTGTTGGAATCAAAAGAAGCAATACCGATGAAGAAGGAGAATTGCAGGAATACCAGCCAAAAGATCAGGTGAAGCTTCAGCAGGGAGAAAGACACCGGTTGATCGGTTTAGGCGGTTGGGGAGTCGTTGCTGAAATCTGGCAGCATACCGATGCATCCAATCCTTCGGATGAAGATGATATTGTGAGAGTGCAGGATGACTTCGGACGATAAAAATTTACCTAAATCTACACTGCAAATTTCCAGGGAGATAATTTTTAATAAGCTTGGATTTTTATGTAAGCATAGGGGTATAGCTGTATTGGGACAAACCAAGAGAGGAGTGGCAAAGAAAAGAAGACAGTTCAGTAGAAATTCATAATAAGCGTTTGGATCTTGAGGATTTATTGAACGAACTGTAACTTATTTTAAGAAGACGAGAACTTATTTAACGGTCTAATTAATTATATAATCTTTAACAGCCACTTCTGAAAGGCGGAAATATCCATAAGGAAAATTACTGCTGTTGCTCTGATTGACAATATTTCCTTTTACAACTGTCGGGATAGTGGGAAACGGGCTGCCGTCACTACCTGATGCATTAAGTATTTTTCTGAAATAATTATAATAACCACCGGAAATCCCATGTAGTTTGATATTCACTACATCACCTGGTTTTAAATCTTCATCAGAAAAGTATACGGGTGTAAGACCTCCCTGAGAATCATCATCGTCTTCAACCTCGTATAATGGAAATTTTACATGGGGAATTCTATGGTTGTAGAGATAGTAATTCATCTGAGAGGCATCATCCTGATAAAAATAAGTAATTTCCAATTCATCTCCTGACATTCCTCCTGCATTATTCTGCAGTATATTGTTTTCAATATTCGGAACACCCATCAATTTTTCAGAAGCAGTAAACGTTTCTCCATTTAAAGTGATCTTTAAAGTATAGGTTTCGCCTATTACCGGTACAAAGTCATTACAGATATATTCGCCGGTGCCAGGAATCTCTTTAAAGTTAAAAATCACATTAGCAGAATTCATCACATTGACTTCAGCTCCCGATACAGTCGGAAATTTTTCACTGTAGTAATCTGTTGTTGTGGAAAGTTTAATTTTTTGCTCATTTCCCGGAGTATTTTTTATCCAGTCAATAGAAGCATCAATCACCAATTTCGGTTCAGATGTTTCCAGATCAACATTAATGACATCTTCACATGAAATTAAAAACGCGCTTATAGCGATAAATAAGTATTTTTTCATTGTATTAATTTTAGAATTTAAAAAAAATTTAAGTTGGATGAGTGAAAATTTATCGATGATTTACAA
The DNA here is from genome assembly GCF_058310155.1 of Chryseobacterium sp. DT-167. Taxonomy (NCBI): domain Bacteria; kingdom Pseudomonadati; phylum Bacteroidota; class Flavobacteriia; order Flavobacteriales; family Weeksellaceae; genus Chryseobacterium; species Chryseobacterium sp. DT-167. The sequence goes on from NZ_JBZEEQ010000019.1 coordinate 37,714, forward strand.
TCACAATAATTGTCAGAATTTAAAATTATAAGCAACTCCTGGGATAATTCCGAATATTGACATCCTTTTTGATTCGCTGAGTCCTGTTTCATTGTTCTGTGAGAAGGTAATTGCAGCTGCATTATTTCTTCCGTAAATATTGTAGATACTGAAGACCCATTCGCCTTTCCATTTTCGGATTTTATCTGATTTTGGAGTGTATGTGGCAGATAAATCCAAATGATGATAGGCAGGGAGAGAGTTTTCATTCCTCAAACCATAATTGGAAACGGTAATTCCAAAATATTCATATTTACCGTTTGGAAATGTTGCCGCTCTGCCTGTCTGATAAGTAAAAGCACCACCAAAGCTCCATTTTTTTGACAATTCGAAAGCAGCTGTCAAAGAAAGATTGTGTGTTTTATCATAATTTGCACGATACCATTTTCCATTATTAATTCCGGGTTCGTTTGCATTTCTTCCCGGAGTTCTCTGTTCTGCTCTGGATAATGTGTACGATAGCCAACCGATCAGTTTTCCTGTATTTTTCTTTGCCATAAGTTCTAAGCCATACGCTCTCGCCTCACCATTTAAAAGCACTCTTTCTATGGCATCATTCACAATAAGATCTGCTCCGTCAGTATAATCTGCTTTGTTTTTTATTTTTTTGTAAAAAGTTTCAATTTCCAGAGAATATTTACCATTGCTGAAGTTTTGAAAATATCCAAATGCAGCTTGATCAAGAATTTCAGGTTTTAGATAGCGATCACTCGGTGCCCAAATATCCAACGGGGAAACTGATGCTGTGTTTGAAATTAAATGGACATACTGGCTCATTCTGTTATAACTCGCCTTTATTGATTGGTTATTATTGAAGACGTAAGATATTCCGAAACGAGGTTCAAAATTGCTGAAATCAATAATTTTTTTATTCTTTCCGTAACTCACACTGCCGTTGGGAGAAGCTTCTTCATAAATCTGTAATTCAGGATTATAGATCACTGCTTCATCATTTGCGTATGTTCTTACTTCTTCTTTTCCCAGTCGTTGAAAATTACTGTAACGTAAACCGTACATCATAGAAATTTTGTCAGATAACTTTTGATCTGCACTGATGTACAAAGCACTTTCGAAAGCATACTTTTCAGGAATCTGCTCAGGAATTCTTACAGAATTTTCACCAAACGGATTGATTGTCCCGGGATTGAACTGGTAGTAAATGGTATTTAACCCGTAGCTTAAATTTATCTTATCCGAGAGGTAATGTTTAAAATCATACTTGAAATTATAATTTTTGATGTCTGATTTCCAGTCAAGCCCTGCAGATTTTATTTGTAATCCGTAATTGTATTTACTGTAAATCAATGATGTATTAGAAAATAATTTGTCAGTAAATATGTGATTCCATCGTATGTTGAAAAGGGTGTTGCCATAATCATTCATCAGGCTGTTGTTGAAATTCATCTTATCCTTCCCAAAGTATCCCGATAAAAAAAGGCTGTTATGGTCGTTTAATTTATAATTTAATTTTGCATTAAGATCATAGAATGAAGCCGTATTCGGTTCGTCGGCAAGCTTAAGGAAGAGATGTGCGTAAGATGTTCTTCCGGCAACTACAAATGAACTTTTTTCTTTAACCAAAGGACCTTCTATTAATAATCTGCTCGAAATAGCCCCAACTCCGCCATTGAAATGATATTCTTTGTTGCTCCCTTCTTTTTGGTAAATATCCAGAACCGATGAAACGCGACCTCCGAAATTGGAAGGAATTCCCCCTTTGTACAATTTCAGATCTTTGATGACATCAGAATTAAAAACCGAAAAAAAACCAAATAAGTGAGATGTATTATACACAATAGCTTCATCCAGAAGTACCAGATTTCCATCTGTGGATCCGCCTCTTACATTGAATCCGGAACTGCCTTCTTGTGCGTTTGAAACTCCGGGAAGCTGCAAAATAGATTTTAAAACATCGACTTCACCCATCACTGCAGGCATTTTTTTGATGGTCGCTATAGAAAGTTTATTCACACTCATTTCCGGTGTACGGATATTGGTTTTGGTAGAATTTGCTTTTATTACTACTCCTTCAATGTCTTTAGTGCGGTCATTTTCATTCATCATAAAATTTTTTTTCGTATCTTGATATAATGATATTTTCTCTTCAGTATTTGTAAATTCAGGAGTGCTGATTATAATTGTATAGTCTCCCTTTGGTAAAGTAATTGAGTAAAAGCCATAAGAATTTGTGACAGCTGACATATTGGCTTGGGGAATAAAAATCGTTGCTCCTATTAATGTTTCGTTGTTTGACTGATTAACGATCGTTCCGCTTAATGTAGCTTTCTCTTGCGAAAAAAGAGCAGCAGAAGCTGTTAAAAATAAGGGGATATAAAATTTGTTTCTCATTATCAAAGAATTAGTATTAAGGGTTGAAATCTTTGACAAAACTATAATTTAGCTCAATCCATATTTTATTGATTATACGAAATGGAGTTTTTTTTATACCAAATCTTTACAAAATTTTCATTAAAATATTTAATTGTTATTTCATATAAAAAGAATCAGTTTTCGTATAAAAAATCATTTTCGCTTTTCGTGATATTATAAATTTGTGTTAATAAGAATTGTATGATATGAGTAAAACTTTACCAGAACTGCAAATGAAGGAAAATTGGATATTCCAGTTTTTAATTTCCACTAAATACAGAATTTACAGACATCTTTTGTTGATTGTTTTCAGTATTCTCGTTTTATCTCAGAGTAATCCTGAATATGCAGAGCCAACAGAAACTTATAACCGGTTGATTATTTTTTTTCAGGTGTTGTTGCTTGCTTATGTCAATATGTATTTTTGGGTGCCCCAATTTCTTTTTAAAAATAAATATGCGATTTACGGATTTTGTGTATTCTTATATATTATTTTTTGGACGGTTACCCACAGATTGGCGGCTCATTTTTTTAAGCAGGATCTATTACCAAACGAAAAAGACAGTATCAATTTCCTTTCGATATCATTTATTGTCATAGTACTTAGTATTGCGTCTTCGGCTGTAAAATTATTTCAGCAGTGGATTTTGGATGCCCAACTGATCAGCGAATTAGAAAAATCTAAAACCTCTGCCGAACTGGAACAGCTGAAAAACCAGATCAATCCGCATTTTCTTTTTAATATGCTTAATAATGTGAATGTTTTAACCAAAACAAATCCAGAAATGGCATCACAGGTTTTGATGAAATTGAGTGATTTGCTTAGGTACCAATTATATGACAGTGCCAGAGACAAAGTTTTTCTTACTTCTGATATTCATTTTTTAGAAGATTTTCTGAATCTTGAGAAAGTGAGAAGAGATAATTTTGATTTTACGATTTCGAAAAAAGGCGATCTGAATGGCGTGCAGATACCTCCATTGTTGTTTATTTCATTTGTTGAAAACGCAGTGAAGCACAACAACGATTCTTCAAAACCATCGTATGTAAACCTGTATTTTGAGGTACAGAATAACGAACTTTTTTTTATATGTGAAAATTCTAAACCGGAAAAAAAGGCAGTTTCAGAAGTGGGTGGTTTAGGATTAATAAATATTCAAAGGAGGCTTAAACTATTGTTTCCATTAAATAATTCGTTGAAAATAACAGAGAGTACAGAAAAATTTAATGTTTACTTATCCATCAAATTATGAAATGCATCATCGTTAATGACAATTTTACTACGAAAAATAATCTTGAAGAATTAATTCTAAAATCACGAAATTTGGTTTTGACAGGCTCTTTCGAAAGTACAGAAATTGCATCTCAGTTTATAGCCTATTACCCAGTCGATTTGCTATTTATTGATATTCATACAGATGATAAAAACAGCATTCGCTTCATCAAAAGCATTCCGGAAAATATTTATGTAGTGTATGTTTCGTGTAATGCTGTAAAAAATAATACATTTGACCTGTTAAATGGGTTGAATCACAGCATAGTTGCAGCTCAGGCTTACGCTGAAGCTCCTACGAAAACTGAAAACTATTTCGTTATATAAAATTCTAAAAAATGAACTGTATCATAGTAGATGACGAACCTTTGGCGAGAGAAGCCATCCAAATGCTGATCGATCAAACCGAAAGTTTGGTTTCGATTGGTTCGTTCAACAGTCCCGAAGCCGCAATGAAGTTTCTGGAAACAAATGCGGTAAATTTAATCTTTCTCGATATCCAAATGCCGGGAATCAACGGAATTGATTTTGCTAAAACCATCCCGAGAGAAACTTTCGTAATCTTTACAACTGCATTTTCAGAATTTGCTATTGACAGCTATGAAGTAAATGCAATAGATTATCTTATAAAACCTGTAAAATTAGATCGATTTCAGAAAGCAGTGGAAAAAGCTCAATCTTATTTTACATTACTAAATACCAGTCATTCCGGTAATAAAATTGAGAATATCACTTCGGATTATTTTTTTGTAAAAGCCGAACGTAAGATTTTTAAAATTTATTTTAATGATATTCTGTTTATAGAAGGATTAAAAGATTATGTTGTAATGCACACCGAAAATCAAAAAATCATCACCGCAATGAACATCAAAACAATCTATGATGGTTTGCCCAAAAATATATTTGTAAGGGTGAGTAAATCGTATATTATTAACTCAAAGCATATTGTTTCTGTTGATAACAACACAGTGTATATTGGTGAAAATGAAATTCCGATAGGTGCTATTTACAGAGATTTTTTCTTTGACGAATTTATTACAAACAAAATATGGAGCAGATAGTTTGGCCCGATGATCATTGTTCTGGTTTATTGAATGCATTTCTATAAACTATAAAAAAGCTCTGATGAAAGCAAAAGTTTAAAGGGTGAGTAGTATTTTCTCTTTCTTAGAAAAAAGGTATTGAAACCAGATACGTTACATAAAAGAGTATTGTTTTTTTCTATTATAATAAAAGGACTGTATATCCAGCTATTTAATTATATAATTTTGCTTTTCTTAAAAAAAACAATGAAGCGGATCTTTACTTTATTACTTCTTGGATTATTCAATTATTTTTTTTCGCAGGAAACTGATAGTATGAAAATATACAGTTATGCAGAAAAAGATACAATGACTGTGGTAATAAAAAACAGTATTGGAAGACAGTTGGTCATAGATGGTAGACAGATCATCAATAATATGATGCACAGTTACACAAGTCCGTTCTCCTGGCGAAAAGATAATTGGATTGATGTCGGTGGAGTAGTGTTGGGAACGGTATTAGTCTACTCAATAGACAATGATACAAGTCGTTACTTTACAGAGCACAGAGAAAAAGTACCTAGCGTTGTTAGAAAGTTTGGAGACTATTTTGGAGGACCACAGAATAATTATGGTATTACAAGTGTACTTTATTTAACAGGGCTTTTTACAAAAAACGACAAAATAAGAAATACGGGAGTATTGATGATATCATCTGCTACCACTGCAGGATTGATTCAGACTTTATCTAAAACACTGGTAGGACGAGCACGACCGGGAGCAGGTAAAGGAAAATTTTATTTCAAGCCTTTCAGCGGTCAGCCTGACTATAGATCGTTTCCGTCAGGACATACCGTATTAGTATCTACCACAATGTTTTCACTTGCCAAACAGTTTTCTAATCCCTGGATTAAAGCAGGAATTTACACTGTAGGTATCATAACCCCATTATCAAGAGTATGGGACGGTGCACATTTTTTTTCTGACGTATTCCTGAGTACAGTACTCAGTTATTTTATTGTTGACGGTACATATCGGTACATGCAGAAATATAATTATCGAAAAAAACAAAAGAAAATTTCATGGAGGTTGAATGCGTCTCCCAACATGCTTGGATTGAACGGCACCTTTTGAGGTGTTTGAGAAATGATGAATTACAATTTCCAGAATGCTAAATCAATTTAAAATATAAGCAGGGAAACAGTCAGTTGAAATCTTTTATAAATTAGACATCAAAGTAATTATATCTTGACTCAAAATAAAATATTTTTTTAGAAACAAACTTAATATTGTAGTAATTGAAGTATCTCAAAGACAGATTACATGGATTGGTTATATTTCATCTGGAAATTACATTACATCAAGATTTACTATATTTAATAATTAAAAAATAGCAGATGGACAATACTGTGAATGGAGAAATTACAATACGTAAAATAAGAAAAAGCGATAATCCTGAACTTGCAAAGCTTATCAGAATTACTTTTGAAGAATTTGGAATTCCGAAAGAAGGTACCGTATATACAGATCCAACAACAGATGATCTGTTTTCACTTTTTAACAAGGTAGATGCGGTTTATTGGGTTGCTGAGGAAAATGGCATACCAGTCGGAGGATGTGGTATTTATCCGACGGACGGTTTGCCGGAGGGATATGCCGAATTGGTGAAATTCTATCTTTCCGCTAATTCGAGAGGAAAAGGTATTGGCAAATTATTAATGCACAGAGCTATTGAAAGTGCCATAGATCTAGGATACTACAGACTATACCTTGAAAGTTTCCCGGAACTAAAAAAAGCTGTATCTCTATATGAGAAATTCGGATTTGTCGAAATTAATAACAGTCTGGGAAATTCAGGACATCACGCATGTACCATTTGGATGGAAATGGATCTAAACGAGTATTTGGACAAGGGACAAAAACAAATTTCCGATCAGAGTTTTTTCAGATCAGGATGGATAAACGGGCAACGAAACTAGCCTCGTTTTTGCAACAAGACCTTTGTTTAATTAAAACTATTGCAGATAAATACTAAGCAAGTAATTAACAACTTTGAAAAGCACTGACAGTTTCATTGGAATGTCTTAACAGAGAAGATACAACTAACTCTACAGAAGTGAGTTCGGTTCAGATCCTGTCATTTTCTGCTGAAAAGTAAGCACTATAAACTCCGCTGGATGCACTATTGCGACTTTTACAACTACAGTCATAATACCATTTAATATATCACCTGCAGTCATGGTGCTACCCAGACCACAACTTACGCTAAAAGCATCGGCAGGCGTTGCACCGATTAATCCTCCCTGTTTCCAGATAGAAGTCAGGAAGCTTCCGATGATCGATTTCACGGCTTCCCAGGTATTTTTATCGTTAGGCTGAAATGTATATGGCTGGATGGCAAGCTTGCAGGATTGTTCCAGGAAAGTCATTGTTCTACGCACCGTAATATATCTCCAATCCTGGCTGTTGCCATCCAGAGTCCGCGCGCCCCAAACTAAAATACCTAAACCATTAAAAAGTCGTATAGCATTAATTGATTTGCCTGAAACGGCATCTATATTCAAATTTTCTTGCTGGCTTGTCGATAAATTAATAGGAAGAGATGATGCCCCGACTATACTTGTATTTGCCGGTGCCTGCCATGGTCCCACCTGATTATCAGTAGAGGCAATTACGCCTGCCATTGCACCACTTGGTGGTAAGATATTGGCAACTGCTAAAACTCTGCTAATAATTTCGGCATAAGTTTTACTGGCATTTAGCAAAGCATTATGATATTGACTTACGGTTAAAGGTGTGCCTGAAGGATTGGCAATATCGGCTAAAATTTGTGCGGCTGTAACATTTGGACTATTTTGGGGATTTAAAAACGGTTCCAATTGTTTTGTATCTCCACCAAATAGATTGGTATAATCTATATCAGCAGTTTGCATGATAGTTGTTCCTATAAAAGGATAATAGACTGCCCCATAGCTCAATCCTATGGTACCGGTATTATTTCTAAAAGTCTGAAGGTCTTGCGTATATAAAACAGGATCAGGATTTCTGCCGCCAATTATATCAAACAAGCCAATGGCAGTCTGCATCTGTGAACACTGCAATAACATAGCTTGCATTAAGGTACCGTTATCTCCCACAGAAAGTAGGGTTGCTTCCGGACAAATATACATGGTGGGTTCCTGTTCATTGAGTAGCAACTCCAGACCAGCTTTTAAATCTGATAATTTCACGTTAGGGTTTACCAATACTGCTCCAGCCAGAGAAGGAGTTTTAGATGGTGCTCCGTAAGTACCGACAGAAACGATGTAAGCATCGCTGCCACCATTCTCATAAAACATTTTAACGCTGTTATAAAGATAGTAAATCGTATTTGGATCAGGGAGAATAGAATAGTAATTGCCATTAATAATGATATAATCTCCATTAGCTGGTTGAGCTTTTTGCTGCACCAGATAATATTCAGGGCTATATTGTTTCACTGGGCTTGCCGGTGCCGGTGGATCAGGATAACCGTAAAAAGAAAGGAAATCTGAAAATGAGCTGATCTTTTGAGGAACGTTATGAAAAGATTTTCCTTCATAAATAGCCTGTGGAGTATAACCGATAAATGCAGGAACAGCAGTTGCAACCGGTACTACCGAATTAGGAAAAGCATTGATTTCATTAATATAAACGCCCGGTGACTGGATATTGGATAAATTCATGAGATTTTTATTTGGAGTGATTGTTGATGTTGTGATCATAATTGAATCATCAATTAATTGATCTTTGATTTTAAGAGATATATTGATTAGTTTGACCTAAGTACTTCAGTTAAGGTATATTATACCTAATTTTAAATTTTATTAATATCTTAAGTTGTAAAGTCTGACCAGGGTCGTAGAATCAGTTGGGCTATCTATAATTCTCGGATGTAAATTTTTTATTTCTTGCTGAGTGAGATTTTCCGGAGCAGGATGGATGTATAATACCATTTTGTTTAGTTTGAGAGGTTAATTATTAGTTTTTATACTGCAATTTAGTAAATAGTTTAAAATTAATCATCAAATAATTTAGTTTAAAATTAATCATCAAATAATTAAGATTACTCAATATGGCTTTTTCATTTTACAACAGGCAATTTTTGACAAGGAAAGCTGTAAAACACGACATCATCACCGCTTAGACAAACTTTAAACAGCTGTTTTGAAGAAGGGAAAATTACAGTGCCACCATCTTCCGTAGTGAGGTACGTCACTGTCGCTTTGAAATGGGGTCTTTTTCCAATTTTTAATTTAAATTGAAAAATTAAATATACCTTGAACCGCTTTTAGGGATAATAATATTTCAAGCTTTATCAATTTGTCTTCTCTTTCTTTTAAGGTGAAAGAAAAACGATTTACTTATATTTGCCTGCAAAGCAAATTCAAATGTTCAAAAAAGTAATCATTGTATTTATCCTTGGCTTTTATTCGGTTTTTTGTTCGGCCCAACAGGTTCGGCCCTCAAAATCATCTGAAATTTATCGTGACCTCAAAACACTTAAACACCTACCTAAAGTTTTATACCTTGCGGCTCACCCCGATGATGAAAATACAGGATTACTGTCCTGGTTAATCAACGACCAAAATGTAGAAACGGGTTATTTGTCTTTAACCAGAGGTGATGGTGGTCAGAATTTATTAGGCACAGAACAAGGTGCTGCATTGGGTTTAATCAGAACGCATGAGCTTTTGGAGGCAAGAAAGTTGGATGGCGCGCAACAGTTTTTTACCCGGGCGATTGATTTTGGGTTCTCTAAAAATACGACCGACACCTTTAAACAATGGAATGAAGACACCATTATCGCTGATGTCGTTTGGGTCATCCGTAAATTCCGTCCTGATGTGATCATCTGTCGTTTTCCTCCTACTGCTGCGGCTGGTCACGGGCAACATGCGGCTTCGGCTGTGGTTGCTGAAAAAGCTTTTAAATTGGCAGGCGATAAAAATGCTTTCCCAAATCAACTGAAATATGTTAATGTATGGCAGCCAAAACGTTTATTATGGAATACGTTCCGCTTTGGTGCGGTCAATACAACTGCCGAAAATCAACTGAAAATTACGGTTGGGCAATATGATGCGCAGTTGGGAATGGGCTATGGTGAACTGGCAGGATTAAGCAGAAGTTTGCATAAAAGCCAGGGTGCAGGAACACAGTCTGTAGCAGGGATCAAAACTGAATATTTTAGTCATGTTGCCGGTGAGCCTGCAAAAACAACACTTTTTGACGGCGTACTTAAAACCTGGACGGCAAAAGGTAACGCTGATATTGACCAGTCATTAGATAAAATCATTTCTGCTTTCAATTTTAATAAACCTGACCTGAGCTTGCCTGCTTTGCTTGCTTTACGAAAAAAGGTGATGGCGCTCAATGATTCAGACCTGAAAAAGGATAAACTTAAATCTCTTGACAATATCATTTTAAGTTGTGCCGGATTTATGGGTGAAGTAGTAACCAATCAGGCTGAAGCTGTTGCCGGAGATAACTACAATTTTAGGTTAAATCTGATTTCAAGAGCTGAAAATCCTGTTATTTTAGAAAATGTAAAATGGCTGAGCCAGTCAGAAAGCTTTACCAGAAAATTATCAAAAGATTCTTTAATCACGATTGAACATAACATTCAGATTCCTGCTGATGCAGCACTCACAGAACCTTACTGGTTGGCAAAATCTCCCGCGAATCCAGCAACTTTCTCTGTTCCAAATGATACTTTAATCGGTTTGCCCGAGGCAGAATCACCACTGAATGTTTTGCTTGATTTAAAAATAGGTTCTGAGAAATTTCAGGTTAAACTTCCTTTGTCTTTCAAGAAATTAGACCCGGTGCGTGGTGATGTGGTGGAAGCCCTGCGCATTGTTCCTGCTTTGGAACTGAAGTTTACACAACCGCTTTATCTTGTCAAGGAAAACGAAGATTTACATTTGAGTTTAAATGTTAAGGTTAATTCCAACAAGCAGTACGGTAAAGGTATTCTAAACCTGATGTATAACGGAGAACGTTTAGGCACCGCTGATATAAATTCAATAAATGGTAAAGATTTCACCATCGATTACACTATTCCAAAAAATAAGCTTGCTTCGATAAATTCATCTCGTTTGCAATTGGATGCCAATTTTGTTGCAGACGGAGTCACTTACAATAAAAAACAAATATTAATTCAATATCCGCATTTACCTTCCTTACAATATTTTGCACCTGCAACGGTAGCTGTAATGAAAGGTGATATCCAGACGAAGGTTAAAAAAGTAGGTTATGTACAAGGTGCGGGCGATTTCATTCCTGAGTTCCTAAGAATTGCAGGTATTCAGGTAGACGTGTTAAAAGATGATGATTTTTATGGAAACTTAAATGAGTCTGGAAACGGCGGTCAAAACAAACTGTCACAGTATGATGCCATTGTTCTTGGTGTTCGAGCCAATAACACAGAGAAAAAGTTGGGTCGTTGGATGCCTTTTTTATGGTCTTATGTAAAAGCCGGAGGTAATTTGATGATGCAGTATAATACCAACCAAGATACAACTGTTGACCAATTGGGAATGTACAATTTCAGTATTGCCAATAAGCGCGTTACCGAAGAAAATGCTGAGGTTAAATTTTTAAATCCAAATCACAAACTCCTGAATTTTCCAAACAAAATTACGGCGAATGATTTTAATGGATGGGTTCAGGAACGTGGTGCTTATTTCCCGGACAAATGGGATTCTAATTATGAACCACTTTTTGAAATGCACGATACGGGTGAAGAGCCTCTTCAAGGATCAACTTTATATGCCAAATATGGGAAGGGTAATTTTATTTATACTCCTTTGTCATTTTTCAGACAGTTACCTGCGGGGAATGTTGGAGCGGCACGTTTATTTTTAAACTTTTTATCTGCACAGAAAAACTGATGAACAAGCAACTTAAAAATTGGAATACCTGGTACATACTATTAGCAGCTGCATTAGTAGTTCAGATCGCATTTTATTATTTGTTTACTAAATTCTGGGCATGAGCAATATAGATTGGACAGTTCTTATTTTTACATTGGTTGCAGTAGTGGTTTACGGCGTATTCATCGGTCGTGGTCAAAAAAGCAACGAATCCTACCTGAAAGCAGATAATAAAATGCCCTGGTACATTGTTTTGATAGGGATTATGGCTACGCAGGCAAGTGCCATTACATTTCTTTCAGCACCGGGACAGGCGTATACAGACGGAATGCGTTTCGTTCAGTATTACTTTGGTCTGCCTTTGGCGATGATTGTAATTTGTATTACTTTCATCCCTATTTTTCAGCGATTGAATGTTTACACCGCTTATGAATATTTAGAAAACCGTTTTGATAAAAAAACAAGGGTACTCACGTCTCTGCTTTTTCTTTTTTCGAGAGGCTTATCAACAGGAATCAGCATCTACGCTCCGAGTATCATCTTATCAAGCGTTTTAAATTGGAATATTTATTTAACCAATGTTTTAACGGGTGGAATTCTGTTGATTTATACCTATGTTGGCGGAGCAAAAGCGATCGCGCATACCCAAAAATTACAGTTTCTCATTATTCTGGGAACCATGGCTTTTGCAGGTTATTTGCTTATTCAGAATATGCCGAATGGAATTGGTTTCAACGATGCACTTTATCTGGCAGGGAAATCCGGAAAGCTCAATGTAATCACCACAGAATTCGACTGGAAAGATAAATACAATATCTGGAGCGGTCTAATTGGAGGTTTTTTTCTGGCATTGTCTTACTTTGGTACTGACCAGAGTCAGGTCGGGAGATACATCACTGCGAAAGATAACACCAATGCAAAAATGGGCTTGCTGTTGAACGGATTGGTTAAAATTCCGATGCAGTTTGCGATTCTCCTGATTGGGGCTTTGCTTTTCGCTTTCTTTTCCCTAAAACCGGCTCCGATTTATTTTAACGAACGCTCTTATCAATATTTAAAAGAAACACAACCTGAACAGGCTGCGGTTTTTGAAAAAGAGCATCAGAATTTGCAAATAAAATTTAATGCAGAATCGAAAGAAATTCTACAATTGAAAGAAACTCATTCTCCCCAACTTCAAAAAACAATTCAGGATTTTAAAAACACACAAACCCAGGTAAAAGCCCTTCACGGAAGGTTAGAAGAGGCAATCAATCAATCAAATTACAACGCGGAGAAAACAGATACGAATTATATTTTTCTGTATTTCGTAAAAAATACCTTGCCTGTAGGGATGATCGGTTTACTGTTTGCCGTCATTTTTCTGGCCAGCTGGGGTTCAATTTCCGCAGCGCTGAATTCCCTTGCCGCCTGCTCATTAAAAGATGTTCATTTGATATTTAAAAAAGAAATTCCAGATGATGCAACCGAATTGAAATACAGTCGCTTGCATACTTTAGCCTGGGGTATTTTCTCAATTGGTGTAGCTATGTTTGCCACCCAGATGGGTTCCCTTATTGAAGCGGTTAATGTATTGGGTTCTCTTTTCTACGGTCCGATATTGGGGATTTTTCTTGTTGCCTTTTACTATAAAAAAATCGATGGGAAGAATGTATTTATTTCTGCAATCTTATCAGAAATTGCGGTTATTGCCGTTTATCAGTTCGATATTGTTTCTTTCCTTTGGCTTAATGTAATCGGAGCTGCAGCAGTCATTATATTTTCTGCAATCGGGTTATTGTTTTATAAGCCGAAAGCAGTAAATTCGTAAACGAACAACAACAAACAAAGATATTATGAAAACAATGATTAAATCTGCTACCATGGTTTTGGCTGCAATGACGATTTCAGTAAATGCATTTGCTCAGGACACTAAAAAGCCTGCGAGCCCTCCAGCTACTGCTACGGGAAAAATTAAAGATGCAAATATTACAATCGCTTACAGCAGTCCTTCTGTAAAAGGACGTACCATCTGGGGTGGTCTGGAGGCTTATAATAAAGTTTGGCGTGCAGGAGCCAATGAAGCAACTACTTTTGAAACCGATAAAGACATTACCGTTCAGGGTAAAAAGCTTCCTGCAGGTAAATACAGCTTTTTCTTAATCCCTAAAGAATCCGGAACCTGGACTGCAATTTTTAACAAAGAGCCAAAACAGTGGGGCGCATATAAATACGAAGAAGCTAAGGATGCTTTACGTGTTGATGTAAAAACAAAAGCTTTACCAGCAACACAGGAAACGTTGGTTTATAAAATAAACAATAATGGATTCACAATGGATTGGGATAAAATCTCAGTTCCTGTAGAAATAAAATAAATTTAAACATTAGAAATTAAAATCCCGTTAATTCGGGATTTTTTGTTTAAAATGATTGTGTATTAAAGATGGCTATTGTAAATTTTCAGTGATATAAAAGATCATTTCATACTATGAATTTCGGATACTTTTATTAATATTTTTTGATAATTATATAATTCAAGAAAAAGTAAAATAAAATGTCACTGGCATCGGTACAGGCTCCACCTGATCCGGATAATGAAAAGGATCTGATGTAAGCATTTTCAATGGAACAAACCATTGAAAATGCTTTTTGGGGTTTCAGAGCATGAATTCTTATTCGAGATTGATGTTTTTGAAATAAACATCATTTATCTCCACGGTATGATATATGACAATTATACATCAGTTGGTAAACTCTTGTATCTTTAAAATGACGTCATCTATATCAAATGGTTTGGAAATAAAAGCATCGGCATTACATGCATTTGTAACATTATCAGCCTTAGCATGTGCGCTTATGATAATAATGGGAATCGCTGAGGTCTCAGAATCCGATTTTAATTGATTGCAGATATCAGTTCCTGATCCGTCAGGAAGCATAACATCTAAGATAAAAAGGTCGGGGACAATTGCTTTGTTTCTGTTGTTAAATGCAGCAACATTCGAGAACGAGCGGACATCATAATTTTCAAATGACAGGAGCAACTGAAGTGCATCTCTGATGCCTGTCTCATCTTCTACAATAAAAATAGTTTTCATAATACGCTTCGTTTCAAAAATGAAGCCAATGTTAGTGGAACTTATTATAAAAAACAGAAAGAATTGCGTATACATCATTCATGTCTGCTGCTTCTCGTATAACATTTATCTTCAGTCGTCTGTCGTATGATTGTTTTTTTTGACGTCGCTGTATCACGAACCGGTTATTTTATTTGCTTATAAAGCGATCAGTCATTTATTAGTAGAGCCTGAAAACAATGCTTAATGAACTGCATCTGTGAACATTATTACTTATATTTTGATCTGGTTTTTCATCATATTTACGGGTAACTTAAGTCCTTCCACCTTCATGTATTATTTCTTCGTAACGTCAGTTACAATAATTTATTTATACTACTATTTGTCTAGAAATAACACCAATCTTAAATATTTCTACGATCATCTGATTACTGAAATTCCTCCGTCCACGGTTAACTCTGTTGCCTGAATATAAGAGGCTTCGGATGATGACTAATCGAAGAAAGATTAAGGAGAAATATCTCTTTTGCTTCGTTCGACCATTGTAAAATTAATTCTTTGGAACCCATTTCATTTGCTGTTGTCAATGTTACAAAAATATTAACAAAAAAAGTAAGAAAAACAAAATGTAAGCGATTGGATGTTTTTTTAGGGAAAGCTTGAGAATAAAACTTCATTGATTCTCTTTGAAACAATAATTTTTTATATAAATATTTTATTTCATTTATTTGATAATCAGAACTTTGAATTCAATATTAAATTTTATTAATTTTTATTTGTTCAATTAAAAGAAAGAATGTACTATTGTAATGCTTCTAAATGAATCAATGAATTTATTCATGATTTATATTCCACAATTCAAATTAATTTGGAAAATACAAAGCGAATTTCATCAATAATAATAACGGAATTGTCTTAAGTGAAAAGTGAATGTGGTTTGGAATTTTAATGAAAAAAGCTCTTTAAAAAGGAATGCTGTAAAAACTAAATAAAATTAAAATATATAACTTGAAATGAGAAAACCTTTAATTAGAATTTCAGCTCTTAGCCTGATACTTTCTTTTGCCACAGCTTTAGGGCAGGAAAAGACAGACAGTCTTGCAGTAAAAACAGCTATCAATGCAGCTGCGAAAAATGAAGAAGGCGTAAAAACCGTGACCACATCTTCAAAAGAAGACAATAACAGAAATGTAATGTTGAATGCAGCCAACAACACGAGTCCAAGAGATGTGAATATTGGTTTACCATCAACAGTCGGTGGAATTACCATTCTTGAAAATGATTTGCCTGCCGTGTATTTTTTCTGGCCGGAACTTCCCAACAAAACCTGGAGACAAAGTGTAGGCTTGGAGAAAACCGGATTGTTGAAAATGGATCAGTTAGCAAACACAATGGGCGACCTTGGTTTTGCAGTAAATTCTTATTCTCAAACGGGAACCAAAGATTTTAAATTAAAAGGGAAATTCACAACCAGTACTTTCGGTTGGCTGCAAGGAGATGTAAACGCTTCCGGACCGATTTCCAAAAACGGCTGGACGTACACCGTTGGTGCTTTTGCCAACTTCGACCCGAGTACTTACAAACTTGGTTTCACCAGAAATGTAGATGAAACGAAGATTTTCAGAGCAGGTGTTACCAAATATTTCAATGATGATAAAGGAAAAATTTCGATTCAATACAAATATGCAGATTCTTACAGCATCACCAATTATGCTGTTTTCCAATACGGACCCGAAGGTAAAGTAACCGAACTCGACAATTTTAGAATCGGTAGAGATTCTTATGTTGTCAGAGACGGACAAATCAAGATGAAAGACATACTTTCCGGAAATACCTATTGGGCAAATATGGATGGAAATGACAGTAGAAATACATCTCACAACATCGATATCTTCGGTAATTATTTGCTAAACAACGGCTGGAATTTCAAGTTTTCGACGAGAGCACACTTTGCAACGGCAAAGTCTTCCAACATTATTCCTTTAAGTATTTTCAATGCTACTGCGGCTTCAGGTTACACGATTGCCTCAACAGGTCAGGCTTACACGGGAGCGGTTGGAACCCAGCTGGCAATGCATACGCCTTCAACTCCGATTACCAACATTGCAGGACGTTTTTCATTAAATAAACAATTGGGAAATCATAATGTAACGGTTGGTGTTCTAGAACAATATTACAACATCGATAAATTTACTTCCAACAGGTCTTTCTTCTTCCAGACTGTTGAGCCGCAACCTCAAAGATTGATTGGTCCAACGACAGATGCAGATGGTTTCTATAACTACAATGCAGGAGGAGAATTCCACAGCGGAACCGAAAATAAGCTTTCAGTGTACGGAACAGACGAGTGGAAAGTTTCAGATAATTTCAACTTGAGCTACGGTTTACATTTAAGAAATCACATCATTGATGGTGAATATTCTTTGACTCCGAGAACAGTTGGTTTCAATTTCACAGACCCAAGTCAATTTAACAGTATCAATCAAAGTTTTTTCCAGATTGCAGGAAGTTTAAATGCAACGTACAACATCAGCAAAAACTTCGGTGTTATCGCAAATTTCCTTTATACCGAGGAAAATAGAAGACTGGAAAGTTATTCTCAGGCTTTTGAACCGAATACCAACAAAATAAAAAGTCCTTTAGGAGCTTTGGGAGTTTTCTGGAATACAGATTATATCCAGTTGATTTCTCAGGCAACGTATCTTAAAAAGAACAATAACTTAAATAGATACAATTTAGTAAACCCCGCCAATACAACTCAGGCTCAAAATGTTACGGTTTATTATGATATTCAGACGATTGGTTGGACAACCGATTTTGTGTTAAAACCTTTCAAAGGATTTAATCTGCATTATTTGTTGACTTTCCAAAATCCTGTATACAAGAAATTTAATTTCAATGCTTTCGGAACAGCTTACGATTACAACGACAACAATGTGTTAGGAGTTGCTAAAGTGTTGATGGAAATCGACCCAAGTTATACGATTGACAAATGGAGATTTTGGGCAAGTTTCAGATATTTCTCAAAACAATATGCTAACCTTACCAACGCCCTATACTTCGCTCCAAGATGGGAAACTTTTGGGGGAGTAAGTTATACGGTGAACAAAAACATCAACCTTGGCGCAACAGTTATCAACTTCCTGAACCAAAGAGGAGCAAGCGGAACCATCAACGGTGCTGAACTGATTACCGATGCAAGTCCATACTAGGAAAATTGTTGACAGGAACTTACATTATGCCATTGACAGGTCAGTTTTCTGTAAGCTTTAATTTCTAAAATTTAAAACAATGAAAAGAACATTTTTAAATGTTGCAGCCTTATTTTTAGGAATAACAGCATTTTCGCAAAACATTCAGATTGTAACCAATACCAAAGGTCCGGTTTTGGGATATTCTGCAGATTCAGGCGTGAAAATTCTGACAGTTGGCGGAAATAAATTTAAAGATTTAAATAAAAACGGAAAGCTTGACAAGTACGAAGACTGGAGACTTCCGGTTGACGAAAGAGCCAAAGATTTAGCTTCAAAAATGTCCATTGAGCAGATTGCAGGATTGATGTTGTACAGTGGTCATCAATCAGTTCCGGCTCCTGCAGAAGGTTTCAGAGCAGGAAAATATAATGGAATGTTTTATAAAGAAAGCGGTGCAAAAGCTTTTGATTTAACAGACCAACAAAAGAAATTCCTTAAAGAAGATAACCTTCGCCACGTTTTGGTAACAACGGTAGAATCTCCGGAAATTGCTGCAAAGTGGAGCAATAATATTCAGGCTTATATCGAAGGTTTAGGATTGGGAATTCCTGCGAATAACAGTACAGACCCGAGACATTCGGCAACCGTAACAGCAGAATTTAATGAAGGAGCTGGCGGACAGATTTCATTGTGGCCGGACGGTTTGGCAATGGGCGCGACGTTTGACCCGGAATTGGTTAAAAAATTCGGAAACATTGCCGCTCAGGAATACAGAGCGTTAGGAATTTCAACGGCTTTATCTCCGCAAATCGATTTGGGAACGGAACCTCGCTGGTACAGAATCGCTTACGTTTTCAGCGAAAGTCCAGAACTCACAGCAGATATGGCAAGAGGTTACATCGACGGTTTCCAAACCACCATTGGAACTAAAAACGGCTGGGGAAACAAAAGCGTCAATGCAATGGTAAAACACTGGCCGGGAGGCGGACCGGAAGAAGGCGGTCGCGACGGTCATTGGGCGATGGGAAAATACGCAGTTTATCCGGGAAATAATTTCCAGAACCACGTAAAACCTTTTACTGAAGGTGCTTTCAAATTAAATGGCGGAACCAAAGAAGCTTCTGCGGTAATGCCTTATTACACCATCAGTTTCAACCAGGATACGAAAAACGGAGAAAACGTAGGAAACGGTTATAGCAAATACTTAATCACCGATTTACTCCGTGGAAAATACAAATACGACGGCGTAGTTTGCACCGATTGGCTAATCACCGCAGACGAACCAAAATCTCCGGGAGGATTTGCCGGAAAACCTTGGGGCGCTGAGAAATTATCCATCGCAGAACGTCATTACAAAGTTTTGGAAGCGGGAGTTGACCAATTCGGAGGAAACAACGACAAAGCTCCTGTTTTGGAAGCCTATCAAATGGGGGTAAAAGAGCACAGCGAAAAAGCGTATCGTGCAAAATTTGAGCAGTCAGCGGTTCGTTTACTGAGGAATTTCTTCAGAACCGGATTGTTTGAAAACCCTTACGTTAACGTTGAAGAAACCAAGAAAATCGTTGGAAATCCTGAATTTATGAAAGCAGGTTACGAAGCTCAGGTAAAATCCATCGTACTGTTGAAAAATAAAGCCAATATTCTCCCGATAAAAGAAAAAAAAACAGCTTACATTCCGAAGAGATATTCTCCGGCAACGTTCAACTGGTGGGGAATTTACACCGCGCCATCTTTGGAATATCCTGTCGATATCGAAAAAGTGAAGAAGCATTTTAATGTGACAGACGACCCGGCAAAGGCAGATTTTGCTTTGGTTTTCGTGAAAAGCCCGCACAGTGAAGAAGGCGGTTACAGTGACACCGATGCGAAAGAAGGCGGAAACGGTTATGTTCCGATTTCTCTTCAATACCAAACGTACACCGCAACAGAAGCCCGTGAAAAAAGTATTGCAGCGGGAGACCCTGTTGTTGCACCGAATGTACACGACAGAACGTTCAAAAACAAAACTTCTACAGCGACCAATTTCACAGATTTGTTAGCGATAGAAAATGCTTATAAAGCAATGAACGGAAAGCCTGTAATCGTTTCTATCACCGCTTCCAAGCCGATGATTTTCAATGAATTTGAAAAACACGCCGATGCAATTCTGATGAATTTCAACGTATCAAATCAAGCAGTTGTGGATATTGTGACCGGAAAATACGAACCTTCAGGATTGCTTCCTTTACAAATGCCTGCGAATATGGCGACGGTTGAAAAGCAGAAAGAAGACGTGCCTTACGATATGGAAACGCACAAAGATTCCGAAGGTCACAACTACGATTTCGGGTACGGAATGAACTGGTCTGGCGTGATTAAAGATGCCAGAACTCAAAAATATCATAAGTAATAGTTCATCTTAAATAGGTTAATTGATGTCTTGAGACCGGGCATTATGTTCGGTCTCATTTCTTTCAAAATAATATTTTGGGCAGCTATTTCCGCCTTCCGTTCCCGCTTTTTTTGTCATTGCGAAGAAACTGAGTCAATAAATTGAACTATTCAGCAATCGCAATAACAAAAAGAGCTCCACTCAAGTCGGGCTGCGTGCAATTCGATGTTAAAATTATTAAGATAAAATCAACGGCATTTTTGTCATCCTATGTTTGCAAAACAATAAATTTAATTAATAATAAAGAGAAGTTAGGGTAAAGAAAAAAGCTACAGA
>NZ_JBZEEQ010000020.1:0-38750 GCF_058310155.1 Chryseobacterium sp. DT-167
TTCGGATGCAAAAGTAAGATGATCTAAACAAATATACATTGTGAAAAATGACTAATCTTTTGTTAAATTTAACAAATCTTCATTTAATACTTTCATTTATTGATGTTTTTTAAATTAATCATAATAATTTATATCTATTTATAATTAAATCATAAATTGTTTTTAAATATAAATATTTATAATTTTGGTATTTATTATACAAAATCAATAATTTGAAGCAGGAAAAATTATTATTTCTCATATCTGGAAATTCTACTGTATTATCAATTTACACTGCATCATTTTTTAGAAAAAATACAAATATTTCAAGTATGATCTAAATCATAAAAAAGAAATTATTTTATGAATATGTAGTGAGAAAAAGGTACATCTTTTGACACTGTAGTTCTAATCAATCTACAACAAATATGACAGACATCAACTCTAAGACTATCGCGTTAATTGGCGGAGGTCCTGCTGCCTTATTCTTTTTGAAACACATGATCTCCAAAAATATCAGACCTGAAAAAATTATTATTTTTGAAAAGAATGAGTATTTGGGAATGGGAATGCCTTATGGATCTGCAGGATCCGGAAATGAACACGTTGCCAATGTTTCTGCCAATGAAATCCCTGAATTGATGAGCGATATCGAAGAGTTTATCAGCCAATATCCCATAGAAGGTTTTGATGAATATGTAAATGCAGGCAAGATCAACAGAAACCAGGTGATCCCAAGACTGATACTGGGAAGGTATCTCGAAAATCAGTTTAAACTATATATAAAAGCCGCTCAAAAAGCAGATATAGAGGTAATTGCCTTAACAAATACAAATGTAAAAGATATAAGAAGTACTGATACACATTCTTACTCTGTCATTACCACGCAAGAGGAAAAGTACAATGCAGACATTGTATTGCTAAGCATTGGTCATCAATGGTCCAGATCTTTTGAAGGAAAACATAAAGGCTGGTTTGACTCTCCTTATCCACCTTCAAAATTCACTACTGCCACCAATCATCCTGTTGCGGTGAAAGGAGCTTCTTTAACTGCCGTTGATATCATCCGTACGTTATCTCGCCTCAACGGATCCTTTACCAAAGACAAAAATGATAAAATACAGTTTACCCTTCATCCCGAATCTGAAAATTTTAAAATTGATCTCTACTCATTAAGCGGTCTGCTGCCTGCTCTGAGATTCCATTCAGAAGATGAAGCCTACTCCACCAGTTGGAAAATGACATTAAAGGAAATTTTTGAATATAAAAAAGATCATGGAGGATTTGTAGATCTTGATTATGTATTTGACAAAAATTTCAAATCAGTAGTTCAGAAAAAAGATCCACAATTTTATAACGAAATCAGAGATCTGAGTATTGAAGAGTTTGTAGATAAAATGATGAAACTCCGCAAAGAATTAGACAGTTTTGAACTTTTTAAGGCTGAGTATACAGAAGCTGAGAAATCAATAAAAAGACACCAGTCAATTTCATGGAAAGAAGCTCTCACCTCCTTCAGCTACGCAATGAATTATCCTGCAAAACATTTTTCTGCTGAAGACATGATAAGGCTCAATAAAGTACTGATGCCGCTTATATCAATCATTATTGCTGCCCTTCCTCAATCTTCTTACCGTGAAATTATAGCATTATATGAAGCAAATGTCATTCAACTTTATAAGGTCGATCATAAAAGCATTGTAGAACCTCATCATGATGAAGGCGCCATATACCGCTACCATGATGAATCAGGAATGTCTAAGGAACTGACATATAAAATGTATGTAGATGCTACAGGTCAGCGGGCTATGAATTTTAACGATCTGCCTTTTGAAGGGCTCAAACAACAGGGAATTGTAAGTTCGGGGTATCTTAATTTTAAAAGTGCTGAAAAAGCTGTCGGACTAAAAAACGAAGGCAACGATATGATAAAAGCAGGATCAAATGATAATTTTTATCTTCAGGTAAATGGTTTGAGTATCAATGATAACTTTCAGGCGCTGGATTCTTACGGAAATGTAAGAGAAAATCTTTATATCATGTCTGTAGCATATATCGGGGGACTCAACCCCGATTATTCAGGTCTGGATTTTTGCGATACTGCAGCAGAAATTATCACACAATCATTGCTTACTGCGGTCTTTACTTGAAAATATTAAAATGTTTTTGATGATTGTTACCATTAAATTTAAATAAAAGGTAAAGCTGCAGATGCGTGCATTTTTAAATCTACATTAACCAAAATAATATCTTAAATTCCTTTCCGTATTTTAGTATTTATCTTATAATCAGCAGAGAATATGAAAAAAGTTTGGGCAGCCTTTCTCTTTGGAACTTCAGCAGCAGCGGTAGCTGTTTATCTTTCAGGATATAAATATATTTTTAAAGCAATAACTGTCAATTTAACAAAGGGACCTTTGGCGCCCTCCATTGATGACGAAGAAAAATTCCCTTCTTTAGTCATTGATAATCTGCAACCTGAATCATGGGAGAAAGATATTTCCTACAATACCATCCAGCTTTCTGAAAATATTTTAAGTGACTTGAAAAAAACGAGAAGCTCGTCACTTCTTGTTATCCGAGACAATAAGCTGATATATGAGCAGTATTGGAAAGATCATAATTCTTCGTCATTAATGAATTCTTTTTCGATGGCAAAAGGTATACTTTCGATTTTAGTGGGATTTGCGATAGATGACGGTTATCTGGAATCTGAAGATCAGCTCGTATCAACAATATTCCCTTCCTATAAGAAAAGTAAGTTCGGTCAATTTCTTTCCCTGCGGCATTTGATGACCATGCAGGCAGGTTTTGACTGGGACGAAGAATACCGGCATCCGTTTGCAGAGAACTCTAAACAATATTTTATAGATGATCTCACTGAACAGGTCTTCAAAACAGACTTCAAAGAAATGCCAGGAAAAAAATATGAATATCAGAGTGTTTCAGCACAGCTTTTAGGGATGGTGTTACGAAATGCAACCGGTCAGAATCTGGCAGACTATCTTTCGGAAAAACTATGGAAACGTTTGGGAATGGAACATCCCGCAAAATGGAGTATCGATGAAAAAGGGACGGAAAAAGCTTTCTGCTGTATTCATGCAAGCGCAAGAGATTTTGCAAAAATTGGTCAGTTTATCATGCAGGAAGGGAACTGGAATGGCAAACAGCTTCTCAGCCGTGATTTTTGCAAAAAGCTTTTGAGTACTACAAAAGAAAATGATGCTTTCTGTTTCAACATATGGGCTGATGACGACAATGAAATTAAATGCCGTTTCTTTTATGGATTTTTAGGTCAGTTTATTGTTATGATTCCTGATAAAAAGATAGTTATCGTCAAAACAGGACTATACAACCGGTTAGAAGTCGATAAAAAACTAAGACCCGTTCAGGTAAAACTCTTAGCTGACAAATTTGCCAGTGTATAGCGATTGAAAAATTAAATCTCTCAGTCAAAGAGCGTTTTTCTATTTGAATCGAGTAAAAGTAAACATTTTCTATTTTTTTAAATCTGAAACATCTTTTAATATTGACGTCAAAACACTCTTTGTAATAAGTTTTTCCAACTCCTCCAAATCTATCTTTGAAATAATCTTCAGTTACTTTTCTTTTATTTTAGGAACAGCATATTCTTTATATAACCTGATTCTCCATTTTTAATGTCGTAAAACTCAAGTTTTAATTCGAAATATAAATCATCGTTGGTGACTAACTTTGTGTTTTTTCCAAAAGACTGACTACTTCCAAGGCAATCAACATCTGCTCATCTTACCTCTTGTCTATTATCTTCTAATAGCAGTACTACTCTATCACCATTTTTAATTCCTACGACATTAGCTTTTATCTGAGATAAAATTAATGTTGATTGAAGACATATATCATGTTGTATCATTTTTTCATCAATAATATTAAAGATTTTGATAACAACAGATTTGCTAAAAATTAAAATTCACTATTGGTATACTGTGAGTTACAAAATGTTATAAAAATTAATTTTCATTTTAATACGTCAAGTTTTGTCGCTATGCAGATGGATATTTGCATCAGGAGAAACACAGAAAATGAAACTTGCTATTAAAACTTTTGGTGGACATCTTTGCCGGAAACCACCTAAAAAAATAAGGCTAAAACCTGAAGACACCCTAATAAAAAGAGTCTTCAAATCTTAACCTTTATAAAATCAAACAAATTTACACAAATGTCTACAAACAACAATGCGTCACAGACGTTATTCAGATTCGTGAGTCTAAGAAACCCGCAACTTACAGAAACAAAGAAAAGAAATCTAGGATTTGTCCATCGTCCTTCAGGTGCAAAAGGTATTTTCGATGATGCTGTAGCATCAAGAGGAAGCAAAACATTAAAGCTTCAGGCTTTATCTTCCAGAACTTCTGATTTCGCTTCATCTGCATTTAAAACAGAGAAAGAACTGGAAACAGGTATTTTTGGAACGCTTCTCATTATCGGTAGAAAAATTTCTAAAAAAGAAACCCTAACGAAGGATGATTTTATTTATACAGCAAAATACTACGCAGAACTTATTGATGCCAATAAGGAACTTACAACAGATGCTATCAAAATCTTCGAAACGCTTTGGAATAATCTTACCTACCAAATTATCACCCAAAAAGATTTTTATATAAAAGAGGCGATTACCCATATTTTAAAAGCTATTCATATCGGTTTTGCTCAAAATATCGAAATTAATGATGATGTACTGAAAGCTAACGGAAGTAAAAAACCTTTGGATAATGCACTTATTGCAAAAATAGTGATGCCTAAAGAATTGTTTTTGGAAGAAGACAATACAAGTTCAGGTATTTCTTTACTTGCAAAAGCTGTTTCAAATGATGCTAAAACTCTTTCTGAAAGAGATTCTGAAAGAATAAAATCCAATGCACAGACTGACTTAGTGGTTACACAAGCTTTGCTGAGAAAGGAAAAACTTGAAAAGCTGAACTCAGAACTGGAAAAAACACAAAAATCATATCATAAATCCCAATACAAAGCGTATCAGGACAGCCATACGAAATACTTAGTAGAAAATAAAGAGCGTCTGCAGGAATATGAAAAACTTTCTGAAGAAATAGACCGCCTGATAGAATTAAAAGCTTCTGACGAAGAATTGCAAAAACTTTATGAGCGCTTAAAAGAACTGGAAATCCCTGCATTTGAGTTTTCTTACAATAATGAAATTAACATCACGGATCTTCAGGGAAAACTCTCTCCGGAATCTTTTGATCTGTTTATGGAATTGTGTGCTGCTCAGGAAATGAACGAAGCTTTCTATTCCAAAATTCCGGCAGATGCCAAACAGGAAATCATTTCCGACACTGAAATGAAAATTGGCGCACAAGCACTTCAGATTGATGACAGCTATCAGACTTACAATGATGTAATTGCCCATGTTCAGAATAATATCGGACAAGCAACACAAACTGCTTTGGAAAATTCAGTTCTGGAGCAGACACAGTACACCAATGTCGGAGGTGCATTGATTCCGGTGGGAAGTTCTTTTACAAGAACCCACCTCGCTTATACTTTAGAAGCCAAATGGTACAGATCAGCCTTTGTTCCTGATAACGGGTTTATTAATTTTTCTTTTGAAGTGGAAGACGGCTCTTGGGGAGTTGCCAATGCTAAAATTACATTAGAATCCAACACGGGGAATCATGAAGAAACCGTAAGCAATATCAATGTGATTAACGGTATCGTAAGTTTCCCTGCTGTAATGGTCAATAGATTTTCTTCAGTTTCAAAACTGAGAATTAACATTTATTTCAATAACGGAAGAGAAGCCTATCTGGAAGTATTAAAAATTCCGAATAATCAGCTGCTCACCGGATTGCTTACTTTAAAGCCGGGAAGAGAATTGGAGCCTACAGAACAAATTGAGGAAGAAACAAAAAGAAAAAACTTCGGAATTAAAAGATTAGGAATCGCCGACTATCTGAAAGTAGTTCAAAGTGTTCACGCCTATGTTCCGGGAGAAGTCTCGAATATCGAAAATGTCATGGCAAGCGAGCTGAGACACAAATCTTCTGTATCCAGAGAGTATTCTGAAATTACCGATACTACATCCAAATCAGTAGAAACCGAAAAAGTGTCTGATACTTCCAAAACTTCAAGAACCGATATGCAGACCGAAGTTGCGAAAGAACTCGATAAGCAGCAAAGTATTACCGCTTATGCACATTTTAGCTATGATTCGGGGTATAAACTGGACATCGGATCTGATTATGCCAACAATACCGCACAGCACGACAGTACGAGACAGGCGATGATGAAATCTCAGGAAATCACCGAGAGAGCGATGGAGCGTGTACTAACCAAAATTAATGAGGAGAGAGTGCAGAAAATTATCAAAGAATATACAGAAACTAATGTACATGAATTTGATAACAGAGGAAAGGCTTTAACAACCAACGAACCTACACAGCACATCACCGGAGTGTATCGTTGGATTGATAAAAAAATGAAAAACCAGATTTACAACTATGGCAAAAGAACCATGTTTGAATTTATGGTTCCGGAACCTGCAAAACTGCACCGTTTAGCTTTTGCCGTTTCAAAAGGTCAGACGCTTACCGCTCCCATAGATCCAAGAACCGCTCCGAAACCGTGGAATATGGCAAGTCCGAAAGAAGCGACAAAAGAAATGCTGATGCATTGGGCGCAGATTTACGGAGTGCAGTTAACCGATCTTCCGAAAGACACTGTAGAAGTATATCAGGAAATTAAAGGTGCTCCAAATTCTACAGGATCATTCGGTGCTGTGGGAACTCCTATTAATATCACACAGAATTATGCCGCAAAAGACATGAAAATTCAATTTTACATGGACAGAAACTCTTCATGGCACAACAGTAATTTCTATTGCAGTAATGGTAAAGGAGGAGAAAGAGATTTGAGCTTTGGTGGCAGAATCAACCAGGGAACAGTTTGGGAAAATGGCTTAAACCTTTCCGGAACTTTCAACTTCCTGTACAGAGGTAGAAATATTGAAGATGTAACGCTGAATGTAACGTTATATTGTAAAATTTCTGATGCCTTTATGCTTCAATGGCAGGCTGAAAACTTCAATGCTATCATTAAAGCATACGAAGAAGCTTATAAGAAGTTTTTGGAAGAACAGGCAAGATTGGATGCTGAGCAAAAAGAAAAAGAAGCTGAAGCCAAAGAAAAACAGGGAACATTCTACCGATACATGGAGCATGATGTGTTAAAACACAACTGTATTGCTTACTTGTTACAGGATTATTTGAATGTTTTGGGTCAGAACTTTACTGATGGAGACAGAATGGAAAACTTCCAGGTATTCTTAAATGAAAATCTTGATAAATATACTGCTCTTGCGAAGTTTATGGAACAGGCACTTGAATGGGAAATTATGGATTATACATTCTACCCGTACTATTGGGCAAACCGAAAGATGTGGCAGGAAATGTATGTAAGCGAATCTGTAGACCCATTATTCAGAAGTTTCTTACAAGCAGGTATGGCGAGAGTAATCGTTACCGTAAAACCAGGCTTTGAAGATGCTGTAAATTTCTTCCTGACAACAGGAAAAATCTGGAACGGTGGAGAAGTTCCTGTCATCGGAGATCCGATGTATATGAGTATTGTAGACGAAATGAGACAGCCTACAGGAGAGCCGCAAGGTAAATACTGGATTACCAGAATTCCTACTACGCTTACGATTCTTCAGGACAAATCTACAGGACTTCCGGTGGAACAACCGTTGCCAATCTTCCCAGAAAATAATCCTGAAAATTGTGAAAACCCTCTTGAACTGGAAACTGAAACAAGTTTTGCTCATAGAGATGTACAGTTATCTCATGGTATGATTGAGGATAGTACATTAGACTAAAAATTAATTAACGGAATGGCGGTTTACTGCCGCCATTCCTATTTTTTAACAATTAAAATTTAAAAGATGAGTACAATAAAAGCATTAGGATTGCCCAATAAAATAAAAGCGTTGGGGCTGGGAAATACGGGAGAATTACGGGGTGTGAAAATAGCGGCAGCAGAAGGTGATAGATATGATTTTCTTCCTGTCGTAAAAATAAACGGAAGTGAAAGTCCTAAAAATGCCATTATTTCGTTAACAGATTGCGCCGGATCTAAACTAGAACATCTGAATTTAGGTAATGATTATGATAAAGAGTGGAAAAATTATCCTGTAGCAAATATTGTGATTGCAAAAAACTCTGTAGCAAGAATTCCTTTACTTGTAAAAATGGGCTATGATCCTGTTGGTTGGCAAGACGGAGATGGAATTCTAGAATTTAAAAGTTCTAATGCTTCCGCAAAATTGAACTTTATTGATAATGACGATACAGATTATGATAATGATGAGGATAAATATGACTTAAAGGATGCTGAATATGGAGATGAATTAGTTTTGGAGATTGATGCAAAAGCATTAGCAAGAGGTACGAAATTTAGTATTTCTGTTTATGCATCAGATGATGGAGATGGAATAAGTAGTACTTCAAAAAGAAGAGGAATTTGTGGCAAATTTAATGTGAAAGTTGTAGAGAAGGATGTATTTTTAAATGAGGAATTAAAAAAAGGATTTGATTTATTATCAATAATTTCACAAAAGCATAGAAAGAAACCTAAACAAGGAGAATATTCAGTCAATTACTGTATACAAGGTGCTGATAGATTTTTAGGAGCGATTGTAAATAATACTAAAGACTTTTATGCTTATGACGATAAAACTGAGAAATTAATAAATAGTCCAGGCTTCACGACAGCTATTGCTAGAGCAAAAAAATTAAAAGATTTAGGTTATGGCTTTAACTATAAAGAATTTGATGGAAGTATTTTTGGATTTAGTGAGATAAACAAAGAAGATGAATATGAAAACAATCCTACCAGAAAGTTATATTTAAAAAAAGAAAATGAAATACGTGATTATTTTGTGTCGATGGTTAAAAATAAAGTTGGAATACATATTTTCTATTTATCAATTGTCGAAGCATTTCATACACTATTTATTGTGATTGATAACAGGAACCCGTGTAAACCAACATACAAGATATATGATGAAGACGGTGAAACAAGCAGTTCAGGCTTTCTAAAAGACATAGGAGACGGAATTGTAGGACAATCTCAATGGGTTTATCTTTGGGCAAAACCAAAATTTGGTTATTGGGCAAAATTAAATGTATCTTTATTAAAATTTCAAAGAAAACAATGAAAAAAATAAGTTTAATTTTTTTAATAGTAATTTGTTCTTGTAATTCGAACAATAAGCAAAATATTAAAGATGATCTTTTATATAAAGATTCAGAAAACAATATTTTTTTGAAAAGACAGGTAGACCTAATGAGTGAAAAAAAACCATTGGATAATCAAGAAAGATATTTTGATAGAGTTTTATATAAAGATAGTGCCTATATGCTTAAAGATATTGTGGATGTTAATAGTTTTCATTTTATAAAATCCGTCATAGACACATCAATAGCAGACAAATCTGATATTTTTGAAGATAAAAATTACATTTATAAATTTCAGCATTTACCTCCAACTTCTCCAGAAATTAAAGCAATAGATAAATAATATTAATGAGACTGTTTCAAACTTGAGACAGTCTCTTTTGTTATAAAAACGCTTATCTTAGTTTTTAAATATTTTAATATGAAAAAAGCTATTTTGGTAATTTTAGGGTTTATTCATATATTCTTGCAATGATAAAAAGGTTCAAAATAAAGAGATCACTTCAAATAGTTATGATACTCTTAAATCTCCTCCTTCAAAACCTGAATACTTAAATGATAAGAAAAAGTATGTATTACCAAGTATAACTAATACGATCTTCCCAAACATAGTCTCCGATAAAGTGAATATGTTCCCAGCCTAATGGAGAATGATACTGAAGTAAATCATCATTAATTTCTTCGCCTGTTCTTTCAAATGTTCCACTGCTTTTTTGAAAATGCTTCTTTAAATTGTTCCTAAAGCAATAGATAAGCTACATTACAAAATAAAGGATAACCCAACGCAAATGCCTAAATTTGAAGATGAAAAATGTTTCTGCAGGCAATAAGTTGTTTTGTAGTAAAGATGAAAAAAACTCAATATCCGGAGTACACTTTGAAAAATAATTAAAAATGAAAAAATTAATCTTTTATTTACTAATCGTTGGCTTGATGTTATCATGCAATAAAAAATTAGCATTATTTTAGAAAACGACTTCCTCATCTTTCACTAAAATTTTAACAGGTATTGTCAAATCCGTTTGAATTTTCACCCTTAATGCTTCCAATGCAGAGGGCTCACCATGAACCAACATGATTTGTTTAGGAGGATTTTTAAATTTCTTTATCCACTCCATCAGTTCAGATTGGTCGGCGTGTGCGGATAATCCTGTCAATTCAACAACATTTGCTTTTACAGGATAATATTTTCCGTGAATTTTTAACTCATGAGATTCGTTTAGTAATGCTCTTCCACGAGTACCTTCTGCTTGAAATCCTACAATTAATAAGGTATTCCGGCTGTTTCCGACATCATGCTTTAAATATTCAAGGACACGTCCTCCTGTCATCATACCACTGCCGGCAATTATTATTTTACTTTGCTTATCATGAACTATTTCTTCAGTATTCGTATATTCTTTATTGATATTCACTTGTTCAATAATTTCCAGCCATTTTTCTTTATTAACAATTGTGTGTTCAGCATATTCAACCATAATGTCAGTGGCAGAAGCAGCCATTGGACTATCCATAATTACAGGAAGATTGTAAGGTATTCTGTTCTGTTCCTTGAGCTGATAAAGAATGTAAATAAGCTCCTGTGATCTGCCAACAGCAAAACTGGGAATAATTATATTACCATGGTTTTTAACCGTGAGATTGATCCAGTGTTCCAATTTATCGTACAAATTAGTCTTGTCATGAAGTCTGTCTCCGTAAGTAGATTCCATCACTATAAAATCCGCTTTGATGAAAAAATCAGGCGGAGGTAAAATTGCACTGTGAGTCCTTCCGATATCTCCTGAAAAAACAATAGTCTTTCCAAAACATTCTATTTCCACAGAACAGGCTCCAATGATATGCCCGCAGGGTTTGAACCTACACTGAATATGATCACTAAGTTTGATCGTGGTGTTTTCACTAACCGTAAAAAATTGTTTAAAAGATCTTTCTGCATCATTTATCGTATATAGTGGTTTTGCGGGACGATGTTTGGTGTAATGATGAAAATTCGCTTTCTCCGCATCTTCTTCCTGTAATTTTGCACTATCAAGTAAGATTAATTTGGCCAATTCCTTCGTAGGTTCAGTCATATAAATTTTACCTTTAAATCCATTTTTTACAAGAAGAGGAATATATCCGCAATGGTCAAGATGGGCATGTGTAAGAATGACAATATCTATTTCAGTTATATCAATATTTAACGATTCCCAGTTTTGTTCACGCAAAGATTTAACGCCTTGAAACAACCCACAATCTACTAATATAGTAAGTTCCGAGGTTTTCAATAAATGTTTGGATCCGGTAACTGTTTCAGCTCCTCCGAGAGATTTTAGAATGATAGTATCCATTTTTTTCAGGTTTATACACCAAAGGTATAATGGAAATAATTTTTAAATCATGACTACCGTTGCGTTTTGAAATGATGCTAATCACTTTTTCCCCAGGCATCGAGAATTTCAATTATTGAGAAAATGGCTAATTTTGAGTCTGGAATGGTAATGTATTTCAATCCGGAATCCTGAATTATTGATAAATCCACGGGAATATGTTTCTGGAATCTGAATATAAAATATTTGATCCCAAAGGATATAAGTTTCAGAATAAGACTATTTGAAACCGGGTTTTCCTGATCAATGATTATGGCAGCATCTTTTGCTTCTGCAAAATAGACTGTAGCTTCACTTAAAGGATCTACTATAATCGTAATTTTATGCTTTTTACGATTAGCCAAAGCAAGAAGCTTTTTATCTTCCTGGCTGATATGATAAACTATGACTTTCATACGGTCTGTTCAATCTTCAAATGTATTGAACTGCATAGAACTGACGAATGCATGAAATCATTATAAAAATTGATAAATATCAGTTTTTTAATTTCTGAAGACGTAAAACATCAAGTATGATTATTTTCCCTGCACTTCTGTCTATTAATTTTTCTTCCTTAAAATCACTGAGAATTCTGCTTACCGTTTCGATAGCCATTCCAGCCATAGAAGCAAGATTTTCTCTGGAAATTTCAAAATTGTCGGTATGAGGATGTTTTTTATGGACTTTAAGTAGGACTTCTGCCATTCTTTTTCTCACAGAAAAATAGGCAAGCTGCAATAACTGTTCTTCGTGTGTAATAACGTTTTGGGCAAGAATTTTGATGAATTTTTCCGCTATGTCGGGATATTTATACAGTAACTGGTCAATAACTTCTCTGGGAACTGAGCATAAGGTGGCATCCTCCAATACTTCAGCCGTCTCTTTATATTCTTTTCCTGCAAATAATGAGGTGATTCCGAAATATTCTTCCAGGCTGTAGACTCCTGTCATAAGTTCTTTGCCATCTTCCGTCATTTTTGTTGTTTTCACTGAGCCTGATATAATAAGATAAATGGCATTTGCAGTATCGCCCTCGTAATATATAATCTGCTTCTTTTTAAAGGACTTCACTCTTCGTTCATCAAAAGCTTTCTTTAATTCATCAAGTCCGTGTGAACCATGAAATAAATTGGTCATTTGAGTAAGAATATTGCTGTAAAGGCTTTTCTGACGTTCTTTCTTTTTCAATCGGCTTTCAATAGCACTGAGGAGTTCTATGTCATCAAAAGGTTTGGTAAGATAGTCATCTGCACCCATTTCTATTCCTTTCCGGATTTCTACCCGATCGGTTTTTGCCGTTATAAAAATAAAAGGTATAAGTGCAGTATCCTCTCTTTTGCTTAAAAGATGTAAAACCCCATACCCGTCAAGTTCCGGCATCATAATATCACATAATATCACATCCGGGATATGCTTAATAGCCAGATCTACTCCCTGTTTACCATTAGAAGCCTGAAATACTTCATAACTGGCAAGCTGAAGGATTTCCGAAGTGCTTTCGCGGATATCGTCATTATCTTCGATTATCAATATGCGTGTTTTTTCCATTGGAACTAAATTGGAGTATTATTAACTGAATTTTTCTGAAATGATAAGGTAAACTCGGTTCCTTTACCTGATTTACTTTCAAAATGGACCCTGCCATCCATAAGATTTACATACCGTTGCACAATATTGAGTCCTAATCCTGTTCCGGGAATATTTCCTGTATTATGTGCTCTAAAAAATGGCTGAAAAAGACCGGATTGATCTTCTTCAGGTATTCCTATTCCATTATCTTTTACTGAAAACACATATTGATCTTCACTTATTTCTGTAGAAAATTCTATCAATGTATGTTCTCCTGAATATTTTATGGCATTGCTAATTAAGTTCATTAAACAATTCCTTAATAAATTTTGATCCAGATTTACATCACTTTCTGATCCTGTATGCTGATAAATAATGATTTGATCTTCTTTGGTGATAAGCTGCATTTCTTCTGTAAGTTCTTCTGAAAACTTAACCATATCAAATGAGTCATAATGAGGTTTTACAATCCCGGTATCCAATTTTTCTAAGGAAAGAAAATCATTGAGAATGGAATTCAGACTGCCAATTGCCGTTTTAATTTTATGGAGATGTTTTAATATTTGAATATTGTCCGAAGTTTGAAGATATTTTTCAATAAGTACGGCAGAAAGCTGCATAGAACTTAAAGGGGTTCGAAACTCGTGCGATGCCATCGATACAAAGCGGCTTTTCATACGGTTCAGTGCCTTTTCTTTTTCCAGCGATACATTAGCCTCTTCTTTTGCCACCTCCAATTCATGAAGCATTTTTTTTAATGATTTTGTACGGTTTTCGACTAACTCTTCCAACTCGCTAGCATACCTTTTAAGAGATTCTTCCGCTTCTTTTTCTTTTGAAAGATCATGGATAAAACCTGTATAGATCACCCTTTCCTGATATTGCACTTCGCTTACGGCAAGCCTGAAGGGAAATTGTGTCCCATCTTTTCTTAATCCTCTAACTTCCCTTCCTTTTCCAATGATTTTCTTTTCTCCAGTATCCTGATAATGAAGAAGGTAACCATCATGTCTGCTTTTATCAGGTTCCGGCATCAGTACTGAAATATTTTTACCTGTTAATTCTTCTTCTTTATACCCAAATATTTTTAGAGCAGAGGGATTCAGACTTTCTATTTTGCCTCTGTTATCAATGGTTATAATACCATCAATGGCAGTTTCAATAATGGCTTGTAATAGTTTTGCACTTTCCATATTTTATATAGAAATATATTATATAAAGTTATGAATTTTAGTACAACCAATTACATTTGGACATAAATAAATGTTAAAATATTAAATCATTATTAATTATTCTCAATAAACAGGAATAAAAAAATTGAAATCTAAAATAAAATTCCCCGAAACAAAGCATAGGAGAATTCTTTAAATTAAACAAACAGATGATCAATTTCCGGAATGATTAATAGTGGAATTTCTAACTCTGCAGCCTGTCTTGCAGCGTGACTGCTCTTGGTAAACCTTTCGAGAAAACTTCTATGATAATGGCCCATTGCCAAGATGTCAATATCTTTATTTTTCAGGATATCTAAACCATAATCTATATTTTCGCTGTAAATACAGTTATAACAAACTTTACCATCCAGAGCCTTTAAAAACATTTCTTTTTTATGTTCATAAGCAGTATCCTGGATCACATCATTATTGCTCTGAATAATATGGGTAATTAAAAGTTCGGCATCAAAATATTGGGCAAACTTAATCAAAGATTGAGCAATTTTTATATCTTTTTTCTTCAGATCTGTTGCAAAAGCGATTTTTTTTATTCCCTTATATTTATGATTTTGAGGAATTAACAGAAGCGGATGTTGTGTACTTTCAATCATTTTAAGACTGTTGCTTCCAAAAATAAACCGGGCAAGCATCCCAGCTCCCTGCATACCCATTGCTATTAATAGGGTTTTGTTATTAGCTGCTGTATCATTTATTACCTGCACAGCATCGCCTCCCTCGCAAGAATAATTTATCGACGGATGATAAGGAAAAGCCTCATCTCCCCATAAAACTTTTTCTTTTTCTTCTAATGTTTTTACCAATTTTTTCAGTTCTTTACTATTCTCATCCTGTAAAGCCGGATATTCATATAAGGTCCAAGCGGTCTGCCCAAGCATAGGACTTTCAACCGGCAATGCAAAGGCATGGCACAAATCAACATTACATTTCAGGGCATTAGCCAGATGAAGTGCATACAACGCTGCATTTTTTGCCGGCTTTGAATAGTCTGTAGGTACTACAATCGTTCTCATAATTTTATTATTTATTTTGGTTAAATTTATTTTCGAGTGAATCATCAAAATGGTAAATGTCTTTATAGAGTACAGGTTTTCCATCTTTTATTAAGCAAGTCAGATACGTTATAATGATAGGAACCGGTTGCTTTAAAACAAAATCTTTTCTTTGGTAGTCGGCCATCGCTTTTTCTAAAATGGGAATCTTATTTCCAGAGCCATCGTTTGTTAAGATGAGAGATGCGAGTTCTTTAGCATTTTCAACACGAATGCACCCATGACTCAAAGCTCTTTCATCTTTATTAAACAATTGTTTTTGAGAAGTATCATGGAGATATACTCCATAAGAGTTCTCAAATCTAAAAACCACCGCTCCTAATGCATTGTCACATCCCGATGATTGTCTGACACTATATCTATGAGGGTTTTGACGGATCTCTTTTAGTTTTGACGAAGTTATTTCAACTTCATTACCTTGTTTATTGTAAACTGAATAATGATGGTCTTCCAAATACCTGCTGTTTTTTAAAATTTTTGGAAGCATTTCTTTTATGAATATGCTTTGGGGAACTTTCCAGTCAGGGGCTGTTGTAAAATGGCTGACTGTACTTTCTAAAACCGGAGTTCTGGTATTCGGTTTTCCTATAATTACTTTAAAATCAAATACACGGTCTTTCTGGTGAAATTCTAATGTATAGGAAGGAATATTGATTAATACATACGCTTGATCTCTTGTATTGATCCATCGCAGGCGTTCCATATTGATAACAATCTTTTTAATTTCAGTTTGAGGAGCCAAGCAATCGTTCTCCTCATAGAGGCCATTCAAATAATTTTGAAAGTCTGTATAAGCTTTGATCTTAGGCTGAACCTCAAGGATTGCCTTAAGAAAATCTTTTTGTCGGCTGGAATAAAGCAATATATCATCTGAGCGAAATCCATTAATATCGTTTGTATCAATATATGCCGAGTTGTACGAAGGATTGTATTTTCCAAAATGCAGATTATTGATGAAAGTAATAAGAGCATCGGTCATCAGAATATCGAACACCGCTTGTTCTTTCTGATTTATTTCTGTAGGAGTATCTCTCAGTTTTCTTAAATTTTCTAACGAAAGAGTTTCCTGATGATAATCAGATAAAGACAATCCAAAGCGATAAGAATATTCCAGCAACAGCATTGCTATTTCTGGCTGATCTGATTTTTGGCTACTATTTATCCAGGCATATTCAAAATCATTTTTGGCATAAAACTGAATGACCGATTTCGGATAATGCAGTTTAGAAAGAGTAATGTTGTCTGTAAGTGAAGAAGCAATCTCACTGGTCATTTTCAAATCCTGAGCCCGTGTGATCATTGCACAGCAAAGAATAATTGTGAAGGTTAGAAGAGCTTTCATAATCTTGAATTATGTAGCAAATCTCCAAATTATAGCGGTTTCAAATAATGACTGCGGTCACTTAAAAAAATGATATAACGTTTATCAGTTTTTAAATTAATAATTATTTTTTCCAAATTTCTTTATATAAACGATCTACATTTTCTTTTGTAAAAAGTCCTGTTCCTTCGGCCATTGTAGTGGCAGATCCACAAGCGATTCCCATGGAAAGGACTTCTTTATAATCTCCTCCTTTCACCAAAACAGAAACCATTCCGGCAACCATGCTGTCTCCGGCACCAACAGTGCTTCTCACCTCTACTTCAGGTGCTGCAATTTGAATTTTTTCAGTTGCTGAAAATAAAATAGCTCCCTGAGAACCTAATGAGACTACCACAATCTCAGCTTTTCCCTGCGAAATGATAAGTTGGGCAGCTCGGTCTACATCGGTCTCTTCCAACTTGTCTTTCCCAACTAAAACCGCAAGCTCCCCTATATTGGGTTTTAATAAAAATACACCTTCTTCTACAGCTGTTTTCAGAGCTTCTCCTGAAGTATCAATAACCACTTTACTACCCATTGACTTACACGTATTAACAAGCTGTTTCATAAAATTCGGATCAGTTTCTGCCGGTAAACTGCCACTGATTACTACAAAATCAGGAAACGGATTCGTTACCTCCACACTAATTAAAATTTCGTTTTGCTCGTCTTGTGTTAAAAGTTCTCCAGGGAATCCAAACCTGTATTGCTTGTTATTAGAGGTATCTAAAACAGTAAAATTTTCCCGGGTTTCCGCAGCAATATGGAAAGGTACTAGATCCAGTTGTTCAGCTTGAAGTAACTCTTCCAGCAATCTGCCCGTTCTTCCACCGGAAGTAAAAAAAGTATCTGATGAGACCCCCAATCTTTTTAATGCTCTGGATACATTGACTCCACCTCCTCCTGCCTCATATTTAGGGGAATTACAACGTAATTTTTTTTCAGGAATGATGTTTTCAACACTGCTGCTCTTGTCTACCGAGGGGTTTAATGTGATTGTCAAAATAGTTTTGTCCATTTTATTAATTTTTTTTAAGTTACTAAATTATCCAACATAGTACATTATCAAATTATTACTGTCCTCTTATTGATTACCAAAAAACAATACTCCCCTCTCTATTCAAATTTCAACAATAAGGAACAGACTGCCAAATATTTAATCTGATCAACATCATGTTTCATAGTGATGCCGGTCATCTTATCTTCTGTAAAGTTTCTGGAACTTTGAAACATAAAATTTATAATCAAATGAAAACAAATGCAGAATTACAAAAAGATGTTCAGGACGCTATTAAATGGGAGCCCCTATTAAATTCAGCAGAGATCGGAGTGATTGTTAAAGACGGAATCGTTACTCTTACAGGAACTGTAGATAGCTATGCAAAGAAATTACAGGCAGAGCATGCCACAAAAAATGTCTCGGGAGTAAAAATTCTGGTAGAAGATATTAAAGTAAAACTGCCAGATCCCCGGTCAAAAACTGATGTCGAAATTGCCAGTGAAATTATAGCTGCATTTAATGCAAACTCAATTATTCCGCAAGAAAAAATAACTGTAAAAGTAGAAAACGGCTGGGTAGATTTGGATGGTGAAGTGTCTTGGGACTACATAAGGGATATTACAGAAAATGCCGTAAAGTATCTTCCCGGAGTTAAAGGTATTTATAATAACATTATTATTAACCCGGAAATCCGGAACACCGTTGAAAAAAGTGATATTGAGAAGGCCCTTAAAAGAAGCTCAATTGATAATAGTGAAATCGACGTATCCGTATCCGGAACAACGGTCACATTAACCGGGAACGTACATACCTGGCATCAAAAGGAAGAAGCAGGTCGTATTGTCTGGAAAACACCTGGTATACAAGATGTAAAAAATGAGTTAAAAGTAGATTATGAGTATGATCTTTAATTCGTAAATATCCCTATACCTCTTAAAGCATTGTAGACGGTTAAATTATCCATCAGATAAAAATATTTTTACAATTAGGACTGCACATAAAATATGCATTAACAAAACATCATGGAAACCTATTTTAAGAGAAACCTTAGCCTTGTAGGCAATATAGCTTCATTCTCCAGTCGCTTTTTTAAAGAAATTTTCAAACCGGGATTTGAGTTTAAAGAATTTATCCGACAGTGTTTTGTTGTGGGCTACCAGTCATTACCATTAGTAACGATAACAGCCTTTATTATGGGATTGGTACTCACCATACAATCACGTCCTGCTATGGCCAGGTTTGGTGCAGAGTCTCTGATACCCGGGATGGTTTCGCTTTCATTAATAAGAGAGATTGCCCCGGTTATTACGGCATTGATTTGTGCCGGAAGAGTATCATCAGGCATTGGCGCCGAACTGGGATCTATGAAAGTAACAGAACAAATTGATGCCATGGAAGTTTCAGCAATCAACCCGTATCGGTATCTGGTGGTGACCAGAACCCTCGCTACGACACTAATGATCCCTATTTTAGTATTATATGCTGATCTGATCGGGATTATGGGTGGTTTCATCGGCATCAATATGCACAGCGAAAGCAGTATACAGCATTATTTTGCCCATGTCTTTGAATCTTTGGAATATGCTGATATTGTACCAGCTATCATCAAAACCTTTTTTTTCGGTTTTTTTATTGGAATTATTGGCTGTTATGAGGGGTTTAATGCTTCGGGAGGAACAAAAAGCGTGGGAAAAGCCGCAAATTCAGCTGTAGTCATTGCCTCTCTGATGATTTTTATTATTGACCTAATAGCCGTACAGGTAACCGAATTATTTTTTGAACTGTGATGGAAAATAACGAAAACTTTAAAACCAAATATATAAAATTGCCAACAAGCGATGTCCCATTGATAGAATTTAAAAATGTTTACAAATCTTATGGCAGTAATAAAGTATTGAACGGCATCAGTTTTACCGTTAAAAGAGGAGAAAATCTGATCATATTGGGAAAGTCAGGCTCGGGTAAGTCCGTTGCTGTTAAATGCTTAGTCGGTCTTACTAAAGTGGATAAAGGGGAAATATTCATATCGGGAAAGGATATAACAAAATTGAGTGAGGAAGAACTCAACCGGATCCGGATGAAAATTGGTTTCCTGTTTCAAAACGGAGCCTTATATGATTCTATGACAGTCAAGCAGAATTTAGTTTTTACACTACAGCACAATAATAAAAACCTTACTGAACAGGAAATGGAATCTGCTGTTAAAGAAGCATTACAAAACGTAGGATTAGAAGAAGCTATTGATCAATTGCCGGCAGAACTGTCCGGAGGAATGAGAAAGAGAATAGGACTGGCAAGAGCATTAATCATTAAACCGGAAATTATCATTTATGATGAACCGACCGGAGGTTTAGATACGATCACAGCCCGTGAAATTATCGAGCTCATTCGAAATATCAAACTAAAATACAATACCTCATCCATTATTATAACACACGATTTAACCTGTGCAAAATATACCGGTGATAGAATCATCATACTCAAGGATGGTATCATTAAAGCTGAAGGCAGCTATAAAGAAATAGAAAATAACGCCGATGATTGGGTAAAATCATTTTTTGAAAAATAAATAAAAGCCATGAGCAACGAGTCATCAAACAACTGGAAACTGGGAATTTTTGTTACAGCAGGCATCCTTCTTTTCATAACAGCTATCTACTTTATTGGTGTCAACAGAAATCTGTTTGGCTCTAATTTCGTTCTGCGTTCAGAATTTAAGAATGTCAGCGGATTAAAGCAGGGAAGTAATGTTCGTCTTTCGGGTATTAACATAGGAACGGTTAATAAAATAGATTTTATTTCAGATTCATTGGTTCTGGTAAAATTAGTAATCAGAAAAGACGTTCAGAAATATATAAAAACTGACGCGTTTGCCAGTATAGCATCAGATGGATTAATGGGTGATAAAATTCTTATTATTTCACCCGGCACCACCTCCACTACCATGGTGAAGGATAATGACATGATTGCTTCTTATAAAACCATTGAAATAGATGATTTATTCTCAAGTATAAAACAAAGTACTGATAACGCCAAAGTAATTACTGATGAGCTCGTCGAGTTCAGTACTAACATGAATACCAAGAATAGTTTATTGACAAAAATAATGACCAATAAGGATTTTGCTTCGAGAATTGACAAAACCATAGAAAATCTACAAATAAGCTCTCAGGAATTGGCAAAATTCACCCCTATACTGAATCATAAAAACGGAACGGTTGCAAAAATATTTACCGATAAGAAATGGTCAGATAATATTGAAACAAGCATTTCTAATTTACGGAACAGCTCCCGTGAAATCAGTATTTTCACTACAAAACTTAATGATAAAAATAATGTGCTTTCTCACTTATCTTCCAACGATACTTTAGCTATTTCAATAGAAAAGACAGTCCGTAACCTCGAAAAAAGCTCTGATGATTTAATACAGTTTACTTCAAAAATAAATAATGATGAGAATGTTTTATCGAAGCTTTCTAACAATCCCAAACTTGGCAGATCCGTAGATTCCACGATTATCAATATTGGGAAAGGTGTCGATGAACTCAGGGAAATAGAAGCTGCCGCGAAGAATAATTTTTTGTTAAGAGGTTATTTTAATAAAAAGAAAAAAGAAACCGGAAAAGAAAAAAGATGATTGTTATAATCAACTCAAAAGCATGACCTATTTATTCTTATCGCCATGCCAACCTACTACAAGATCCACAGAAAAGAAACCTAGTCAAATATTTTTCATTTTAGGTTTGATTTCTTTGACATATATCATTAAACTTTCTTCAATACACGTGAAAGCTTCCTCCTTATTTTTAAAACCAAATACCTGTACAGCTTTTCCCTCCAATTTTTTATATTCTTCAAAAAAATTCTGAATCTCATTAACCGTGTAAGCCGGCAGGTTTTCAATATCATTGATATGCAGTAAGGAGGAATCATTTTCAGCCACAGCTATTATTTTGTGGTCTTGCTGTATCTGTTTAAAATAAAATCACCCATGAATCATATTGGTACCTATTAAAAATTTAAAACAAATCCAACTCCGAAGTTTTTAGGCTCGGCAACCGGATAAATTAATGTGAAATTTTTAGAATCCTTTTTATTGAATGTTTTATTAATGGCAGGAAATAACCAATACGCCAATTCTGTACTTAAGATTCCAAATCCGGCTCCTGCGAAAACATCACCAACCCAATGTTTGTCGTTCAATGTTCTGTAAATTCCGGTGAATATAGCAATTGGATAACCGGAAAGTGACAACCATAGGTTTTCATCTTTATATTCCCTGAAAAGAAAATGTGCTGATGAAAAAGCGGTTGCTGTATGACCGGAAGGAAAAGAAAGGAAATTTGAACCATCGGGACGCTCTTCTTTTATGATGTGTTTCAATGGCAACACAAATGCTGCAGAAATCATTTGAGAAGTTCCGTAAATAATTGTTCTTTCTTTGAAATTATGCTTTCCTTTTATTCCTGCGAGATTATAACCATACACCATCACAGCGGGTAAATATTGGGTGTAATTATCAAACCTAATTTGTCGTGGCTGATGTTCTCCAATTTCATATTTAGTTGATTTGTTAAGATTCTTTACTGCATCTGATGTCAAACTGACTACACCATAACCAATAAAAACAGTCGGAACAATTAATTTTTTATAAGAAGGTTTATAAGCTTTGTCATCATACTCTACAGTTGTAGAGGTAATTATTGTAGAATCTCTAATTTGTCCGTTACAAAAATTTGAAATGATCAAAACAGTTAAAGTTACGACTGTTAGTTTCATCAATGATTTATTTAAATCTTAAATTTAACGAAATGATATCCGACTGCATTCCAACAGATTTTGTATAATGACCATATCTGATTTCCAGCATATTAAGACGTTCGATTCCAAATAAACCATTCTTTGGACTGAATCTTATTCCAGCTCCGTAAAAATGACTGTCAAATTTTGAAAGATCATAATTGCTTGTGTAAAAATCATCAAAAGCTGTGTGCTGTTGATAAGGCGCAAAATATTTAGCCGCTGTCTGAGAATAATATCTGTAAAAAGGACTCACCGAAATAAATGGTGAAATTTTCACAGGTGTTTCCAAACTGAATGTGTTAGATTTTAATCCCCAATCATCAGTATAATAACGGTAATATGCTCTTACAATAAATTTATCCCCTAAAAAATAATTGGCGCGCACTCCCAAAGGAATTTTAAACCTTTTGTCCGGTAAAGCTTCCTGATGAACAGAATTATCGTTAAAATAAACACGATGGAAAGGTAAACTCAAATACCCTGTCTGTTGAATACCATCTGCCAAAAACTCAACCTGAAAATTCTGATTGATAATTTGTGAATAGGAGAGCGATAACGCAAAAGTATTTCTGCCGCTTGTTCCGTTATTGTCTGCGGTTCGCAGTTCTATTGGAGCAATCAGTTTTACCTGATCTAAATAAGCTTGAAATTTTGCTGTAAACTCTCCCATCTTGTCGGGTGTTTTTTTCGCAAAACCAATATTGGCACCATAAGACTGGTAATCATATTCTGAAGAAAACGAAACGCCCGCCATTAAAGTAGTTCCTTTATTTTCGTTTTCACGGCTCCAGTTCAATGTTGGATAAATTCTGTTATCTGAACGAGATGCTGATGAATTGGCTTTCAGGTCGACCATATCGGAAGATGCGGAAGTGTAATGATCGATTCCGACACTGAAATCGAATTTATTTTTTCTTAGTTTTTTATCGTATTTCACCATTGTAACATCAATGGTATTGGAGATGTCAGTCAACTTTTCCGAGCCGATTCCTCCTGTTACCGCTGAATTATTTCCGTCTTGTTTATAATAGCTTGATACAAGATTAATCTCATCCAGACTTAGTTTTTTAGAAGGTTCACTATTCGTATTTTCCTGTGCCTGAACATTGAAGAATCCAAAAAGAGTGATAATGCTAATAATTACTTTTTTCATTTTAATTTCAAGTTTTTAGTAATTATCATTTTAATTGCATCCGCAACCTCCGCCAACTTTTCCGGCATTGGCTCCCGAGGAACCTTCTCTGTAAGATTGGAAACTTAGTTCGGTTTTTTCTATGGTTCTGTTTCCGAGAACCATTTCAGCATCGTTTAATTTGTTTTTTTCGTATTCTTTTACGGTTGTAC
Source organism: Chryseobacterium sp. DT-167 (assembly GCF_058310155.1). Taxonomy (NCBI): domain Bacteria; kingdom Pseudomonadati; phylum Bacteroidota; class Flavobacteriia; order Flavobacteriales; family Weeksellaceae; genus Chryseobacterium; species Chryseobacterium sp. DT-167. The sequence goes on from NZ_JBZEEQ010000020.1 coordinate 23,924, forward strand.
AGGATTGTACAGAAGCAATTGTTACTAAAAAGCAAATTGCTATTGTTATTTTTATGAAATTTTTCATTTGATTAAAATTTGTTTTTTAAAATTTAAAATCCAGTCTTGGATTCATTTTAAATTGATGTTCTGAGATGAATAAATTTTATCCCGATCATCAATGATGATGCATTCCAGATGATTGATCTGATTCACCATATTGAGCGCAGAATCGATTCCCATAATACTTACGGGAGTTGCCATAGCATCGGCAATTTCTGCATTGGGACAAAAAATCGTAACACTTTTTATACCTGAAACAGGCATTCCCGTTTTCGGGTTGATGGTGTGAGAATATTTTTTACCGTTGATGACAACAAATTTTTCATAATTTCCTGAAGTTGCGACTGCCATATCGGTGATGTTCATGTAAGAAAACGGCTGTTTTGCATTATCGGGATCGGCAATTCCGACCGTCCACGGTTTTCCGTCAGCCTGATTTCCCCAGGTCGTCAAATCGCCGGAAGCATTTACGATTCCCGAAACGACGCCTCTTTTCTGGAGAAGTCTTTTTGCCATTTCTGCTGCATACCCTTTTCCAATTCCTCCGAAACCGATCCTCATTCCTTTTTCTTTCAGAAATACGGTCTGGTTTTCACGATTTAATAGGATATTTTTATAATTGACTAATTTTAAATGCTCTTTAATCAATTCAGGATCAGGAAGCTTTTTCATTTCCCGGTCGAAATTCCAGAAACTTTTGTCGATTCCACCATAAGAAATGTCAAAATATCCGTCTGTAATATTGCTGATTCTCAGACTTCTTTCAATTAAATCAAACACTTCCAGATCAACTTTTACAGGTTGTATTCCTGCATTTTGATTGATGAGGCTGGTCTGACTTTCTTCATTGAAAGTCGTCAGTAATTTTTCAATTCTCCGGATTTCGTCAATGGCAGCGTCAATATGATGTTGCGCTCTCTTTTCATCATGATGAACAACGGTAATTTCAAAAGCATTCCCCATTAATTTCTGGGGTCTTTTGAACTCTCTTAACATCATTTTCTTGCTATTTTTGATTTTCTTTGATTTCTCTGATCTCCCTGCTGAAAGCCAAAGCATTTTCAGAAGGAAGACCTTCCCAGCTTTTCAGTATTTTTCCTTCAGAATTCAATAAAAGGGTATAAGGAAACAGTCCTTTTTGATTATACTGATCTGCAAGCGAAGCGTTCTCTTTTTTTAATTCGGGAGAAAGCTGATTCTTCTTGTTTCTCGGAAAATCTGCGTTGATGTAGACAATTATATTTTCGGTTTCCAACTTTTTGAAATCTTCAGTTTCGATGATGTTTTTATGAAGTTTAATGCACGGAATGCACCAATCTGAACCGGAAAAATTGAGCAAAATCAGTTCTTTGTTTTCTGTTGCCTGTTTTTTTGCATTCTCAAAACGGTTTTGAGCTTGTGCCATAATTGAAAGCATAACCATTGCTAGGCTTAAAAGTAATGTTCTCATTATCTAAAATTTTATAATGATTTGTATTGATATAGGGAAATGTGTAAAGCTGGTCATCAACTTTATAAAGAAGTCATCGTTTAATCAGATCATGATTAAATGTGATGATATATAATTATGATTAAGAATATCTTGGTGGCTCCCAGACAGAATTTATAAAACCTTTATAGCAAAAGTTTTCGTCATAAGAAGGAATTTTGTGAGATCTGATCTGTCTGAAACTTTCATTTTTAATTTCAAAACGGAATCCCTGCTCAATAGTAAAAAACAATGCAAGAGGTGCCGAATGAATAATGAAAGGTAATTTTTGGTCTTTGCTGTAATCTCCGTCTTTAGCCGGATGATCATAATGCGTTTTCAGAAATGCGGTGAGAGACATTTCTGGATTCAAAGCTTTGTGCTCACAATAATGCTCTATCAAATCGGGGATTTTCAATAGCTGATATAACTCGGTTGTGGAAACCAAATATAAAGATAACAACAATATTGAAATCAACTTTTTCACTTAATCAAAATTATGAATTCTTTCATTAAGAATGATTTTAAATTATTATGTATCAATTATTTTTTATTGAGACTTCTTCTCACATATTTATAGATCTCAAACCATAAAACAGAAACCGCTGCGATGAAAACAGTCATCCCCAATTCGCTTATACTGAGTGCTGTTACTTTAAAGAATAGAGAAATTGGTTTTACATATAATATGACTAAAAGCATCATCAGTACCAAAGCGGAAATACCGATGAGTAAAGGATTACGGTTTCTGAAACTTTCCAACACACTATAAAAGAATGACCGATTGACAAAGCTCAGTAATATATTGGCAAAGATTAATGTACTGAATACCGTTGCCCTCGTCTTTTCTTCATCACCTCCGTTTTCAACAGCAAACTGATAGGCAAACAAAACTCCGAGAGTGATTACCACGCCCTGAATAATACTGATTCCCAATTCTTTTAAACTTAAAAAGGTATCTCCCATAGCTCTTGGGGGCTGTTTCATTGTGTTTTTTTCCATGGGTTCATTCTCATAAACAATGGAACAGGTCGGTCCCATGACCAGCTCGAGGAAAATAACGTGAACCGGAGTAAATATGTGAGGAAATATCCATCCTAAAAACAGAGGTAAAGAAACCGTGAGTATAATAGGAATATGAATGGAAATAATATACTGAATCGCTTTTTTTATATTGGTATAAATTCTTCTTCCTGCAGCAATTCCAACAATTAGTTTTTCTAAATCATCATTTGTAATAACCAGTGCGGCAGCTGATTTGGCAATTTCGGTTCCTTTATTTCCCATTGCGACGCCAATGTGGGAAGCTTTCAACGCAGGACCGTCGTTTACACCATCTCCAAGCATCGCTACCACTTCACCTTTCTTTTTCAAGGCATTTACAACCGCAAGCTTGGCATCAGGAAACATTCTGGTAAACAAAACCGTATTCTCCGAGATCTGCATCAACTCTTCTTCAGAACGACCTATAATATCACTGCCATTGATTGCAGTAGCCTCATTTTTAATTCCTGCCTGAAGCGCAATCGCATTCGTTGTATCTGCATTATCGCCTGTAATGACTTTTACCTTGATCCCGGCTTCATAAATACTTTGAAATACCTCTTTTATTCCTTTTTTGGGAGGGTCATAAAAAACGGTCAGCCCTAAAAATTCAAAATCAAAATCCTGTTGGTTCTTTGGAAAACTGTTTCCTTCAAAATGGGACTTCGCAACTCCCAAAACACGATAACCTTGCTGTCCAAATATTTTTATAATATCTCTTATCTTATTTTTTTCGGTCTCTGAAAGTCTGGAAACACTTAAAATAGCTTCGGGAGCTCCTTTCGCTGCAATGATTCTGTCTTTATTTGTATTTTCAAAAAGATGAGTCATCATAGGTGGTTTCCCTTCAAGCGGATATTCGTGAAACATCTGATACTCTTTTCTGACATCATTCTTTTGAGTTTCCTCATACGTTTTGTGCAGAGTGATTTCCATAGGGTCAAAAGGAACTGGCTCACTGCTCCACATCGCATAATCAATCAGTTCACTTAAATTATCATTTTTAAATTCCTTTTCTTCATAAATCCTGTCAGAATGGAAGTCATACAAATGCTGAAGCTTCATCGAATTTTCGGTAATGGTCCCTGTTTTATCAGTACAAATAACCGTCGTACTTCCCAGAGTTTCCACAATACTGCTCCGTTTGATGATAATTCCTTCACGCATCAGTTTCCACGCCCCCAAAGCCATAAAAGTTGTAAAGGCCACAGGAATTTCTTCGGGAAGTACAGACATTGCTAACGTTAATCCACTAAGAAGGCTCGTAACCAGATCTCCGGTTTTAATATAACTGAAGATGCAAACCATCAAAAAAATAACAATACCGATAACTGCCATCCATTTTACAAACTTCCGGATCTGGATCTGCAATGGCGAAATTTCTTCTTTTATATTCAGTATTGATTCTCCAATTTTACCGACACGTGTTTCTTTTCCTATTTTTTGTACTTTAAAAACAGCCAACCCCGAAACCGTCACAGTTCCACTATAAACAAGGTTATCCTCAGATTTGCTATCTTTAAAAACTGAAAAACTTTCACCGGTAAGCGAAGATTCATTCACAGAAAAATCATTACTGTGTACAATTATTCCATCAGCATTTATAATTCTACCCTCCTTGGTGATGCATAAATCACCTACCACAATCTCATGTGTCGGAATTTCTACTGCCTCTGAGTTTCTGATAACTGTACTTAAAGGTTCGTTGAGTTTCTCAAGTTCTTCCAACGCTTTTTTACTGCGATTGTCTTGGTAAAAAGAAATAGCCGTCACCGCCACAATAGCTACAAACATGAAAGCTGCTTCACCATAGTCTCCTACAATCACATAAATAATTGAAATAATGATAAGCAAAATCAGCATCGGTTCTTTTAAAATACCAATAAGCAAATCAAACCATGTATTCTTACGACTATCCTCCAACCGATTATATCCATATTGCAGTCTGGCAGCTTCCATTTCATCGTTTGTAAGACCTCTAAGACCTTCATCAGGCAAGTTGTAAGACATATCAAATAAATAGGTTATCTAAAAATAAGCAATTATTTATATACAAATTGAATTTCCATGCCTGACCAGTATCAGGTTTCATCATGATGAATATCATAGTGTCTTCTACAAAGTTTTTGGAATTATGATTGATAAATAAGCTGTAATGAAGGTCAAATGAGGTTCACAATTATCGTGAGCCGGCAAATTTCAAAGTTATCTTAGAAAAATCCAACCAGCAAAGGTTGGAAGAAAACCATAATTTTGCTGTAAAATTGGCATAGTACGAAAAATCTAAAGATCTTAAACCTCTTCCCTCCTATTTTGAATAATCGAATTAATATTATCAATGAACATTTTCTCTTTTGAAACCATCTGAAAAAATCAGACGTTCAAATATTTTTTTGCTTCAAATTTTTTCTTAAAAGAATCATTTAAATTCTGCATCAAACCATTCGAAAATCCGAATAGCTTGATACAGAATTATTTACATCACTTCATGTTTTGTAACTATCTTCTTTTCAATGACTTCATTATTTCTATAAAATCTCATTTTTATGACTTGGTGAAAAAAGGGAGCCCTTTACTCTCGTTTTTATAAATTAAAATTCAATAGTATTGAAAGTCAATTGATTAAATTTTCAAAATCGAATATCACTAAATTTTAAACACTACCAATCTTACCAACAACTTCCACTAAATAAATGGTTATTGTTTATGGTTTATGGTTTATTTTTTAATTTTTTATAAAAGGAAAGTTTTCCTAAATTATTTTTTCTATAAATAAAATATTCATCAGAATTCCTTGCTTTATAAACAGAATCTCCTACTTTCAGATCATTGATATTTGGTGCGTAAAACCAAAATTTATAATTGAATTCATTTTTGCCAATTAACCTAATGGTCTTGGAATTTTCAAATTTCCGATTGGATTTAATTTCTTCAACTACTCCATTTAATTCTGATTTATAAAACTTTTGTTGTTTATTAGAATTCCAAAGAACAATAAATAAGATACCAATTGTGACGATTATAAATATAATTATTATATTTCTTTTGTTCAATTCCATATCAGATTTAAGGTATATTTTTTAATGTCTTATGAAAAACATATTTTCCAAACTTATCTTGTCTATATATTTGATATTCATTAGAATTTTTAGCCTTATAGATTGAATCACCTATCTTTAAATCTTCTTTATTCTCACTTCCTATATATATTACACATAAGGGATTAAACTTTTCTTCTCCTTCAAATTTTATTTCTATATAACCTTCTCCTCTTCCTACATATCTAAAAGATTCAACTTTTCCATTTAACTCAGAAATATACATTTCTTTTGATCTATTGTGTTTGATAATAAAAAAAACAATTAGAATGCTTAATATCAACACAAAAAAAACAATAAAATTACGTTTGTTTAACTCCATATTAGTATGATCCTTTTCCTGTTACTGCTCCTGTATAATCAGCTATTCTTATTTTTCCATCAAAACCAACGCCAACTCTTGTATTAGAAAGCGTTACACCAACTCCGACAGAACCTTTAGCTCCTGCAGCAACTCCAACGGAACGTGTAACCCATCGATCTCCAACAAATGGATTTTTGGGATCAAAAGAGACTGCAACCTTACCAACAACCCCCACTACATCGACAAGAGAACCACTTAAATATGCTTCTGTACCTACAACTGAATTTAAGCTCATATCAGAAACTTTACCTGTAAATGTACTGCTAAAGAAAGATAAATCTCCTTCGCCTCCCGCTCCTAATGCAGCTCCAATACTTAAATTATTTCCCGGATCAAAATAAATCCCAGCATCTTTTCCTCTTGTAATTACTTCAAGTCCCATGCTTGTTCCAATTTCAGCTCCACCACCAACTGAACCGCTTTGAACAATTCCAAATCTATCAGGAACTAAAAATCTTGCTAAAGGACTGTTCCACCAGTTGGCTTTTGTCATTGTTACTCCCTGAATCTGATGTGATCTACCATCTGCGATTGCTTTTCCACCTCCGCTAGCAGAATCATCATACACATAACCATCTGCTGCATAATTCAAATTTCCTTCTTTATGCGTTTCTCCTACATAAGTACCAGCTATTCCTAATCTAGTTAAATCGCCTTGTCCATTAACATTTTCATTAAAGACCATATCTTCATTTTCATCTTGATACCATCCCAGATTCATTCCATTTGGATCTATAAAAAAAATAGGATTATTTCCACCATAATTATATGGTGACATATTACTATATCTTTCTGCTAAAGGGTCAATAGCATTCCATCTTCCTAAATCTGGCATATACATTCTTGCACCATAATCATACATTCCGGTTTCCTGTAATTCCTTACCATTATATTTATCATTATATGGAATATTAAAATCTGAGAGATTATTAAAATTATTATAACCTTGATGCAATAATCCAAAAGGATAATAATTATTTTCTTTTAAAAGAAAAACTCCTCCACCGTCAGCAACACTATATGTAAATCTAATATTGCCCAGATGATCTTTGTAATCATATATATAAAGAGCCCTCTCAAAATCATAGGTTCCATCAGTGGTGGAAATTAATTTTAAATTGCCATTTATATATTGAAATTCGTCTAAATAATCGGTTGTGTTAGAACCATAACTTTTTCTCAATTTTGAACCGTCTGCCGCGTATAGATATATTGTGTTCCCTTGAACTGCCGTGATTTGTTTGGGTAAATTAAGATAATTATATGTAATTGAATTTATACCTTTATCTTTTTGGTTGATCATATTTCCATTTGCATCATAATCAATAATATTTCCTCCAATAGGATAACCGGAAGGGTTATTTTTATTATCGATGACCTTGATCAATTTATTAGAAATATTATTATTTGCATAATCGTATACCAATTCATCAATTTGCATTGCTATATTGGATCCTAAATTAGGGGCTTGAAATCTGTTGAGCGTTTTGATATTCCCACTGAGATCGTAAGTGACTTTTTCGTCATAGAAATGATTTTGACTTTCTGAAGTCAAAGATGGTGTTAGGTATATTCCTTCTGTAATCCTATTTAATGAATCATATTTATAAGCATATCTTCTATGAATACCATCTGAGACCGTTTTCCAATCTACTTCTGAAATATTTCCATTATATTTTGCAGTACCATATTGGCTGTCTTGAGGATTTTGGTATTTTAATCTCATTGCGAAAAAGTCTGAACCAAGACTATCAAGGTCATTAATTTCAGTTAACCATCCTCTTATATTATATTTAAAATCAATAGATTGTAAAGGATCTATACCTCCATCTGTCCTACCTGTTTTTTTATTCTTAACTTGGCCAACTTCATTATAAGAAAGAACTTTTAATGGCTCTTCAACCTGATTATTAACCTTATGTTTATGACTTATTAATCTATTTTGAGCGTCATATTCGAATGTCTCTTTTATTTTTATTTCTGCGTCGTTGGCTGCTCTTCTTTGATAGGTGTAAGATTCTTTAACAATTCCTGTAAAGTCTAATAATAACTCTTTTTTAGTATAGCCTCCAAGGTAATTAATGGAATGTGTTCCAATTATTCTATCCTTTCCATCGTACCATGAATAATTCTTTGTCCATTTATCATCATCAATATTTTTAACATATGAGGCTAATGCTAACCCTTTAGTCGATTTTGTATTTCCTGGTGCATCTTGTAAAACGTTTTGTTCAGGATTGATGATATAAGTGGGAACTGTAAGTCCAGGATGTAATGGTGGATATGTATCATAATAATTAACAGTAAGAATTGTCATACTTCCAGTTGGAAAAGCTTCTTTTGTATAGTAAACATCCATTCCGTTTAAATTAAATGGAGTTGTAGTTCTTTTTTCGTTATTAGCAGCATTTGCATTCATACTATTAATAGCAGTCTGCATAGAAATTCTTGAAGCTGTATTTGAAAAGAAGCCAGTATAAACAATTCTCCCAAATTGATCATATTTTGTAAATAACCATCCTTTTTTATTAAAAGTATTATTCGTACTTCCCAGAATTGCATCTTGAGTTAAAATAACCCTATCTTGTTTATCATAAACATAATATTCTACTCCCTTCCCCGGAATCTTTTTTTCAACTAATCTATTTTTATCATCATACTTATATTGATAATAGAGATTTTCTTTTGTTAATGTTTCTATTGTTGGAGCAGATGCAAGTGGTGGAATTACATACACGAGCTGATTATATTCATTATATACATAATAGGTATCTGCATTTTCAGTTGCACTAATCTCTTTTCGTATCAATATAGTTTGACCTTCCATATTCTTAAATTCAACACTTTTATTTCCATCTTCATCAATTAATACATTTTTGTACAGTTCATTAGATGGAAAAAAAGATGATAATTGAATTGATGATACAAACATTTTATTCGTTGCATCCCAGATTGTTGAAGTCGTATATTTTCGTACATTGTCTCCTGGAGTATTTGTGTTGTACTCAAATTTGACAGATTTATTTATTGAATTCCAATCTGTACCAACAGAGATCTTGTTTTTAACTCGATCTAATGGAGAATCTTCAAATATTTTTTCCGAAAAAATCTTTTCTGTTCCGTAGATTTCCGGTTGAGTAGCATTTGCTAATGGATCTAAATATATAGCTCCATTTTGGGTTCCAATCTGTGGAACTGGAAGAAATTCTTTTTTTTGCCTTCCGAATTGATCATACTCAATATTCTTAACAATATCTTTCTGAGATGGAGATGCTTTTATACTAATAATTTGTTTAGATCTACCCAACCCATCAAAATATTCAACAGTCTCTGTTTTTTTGGAACAATCCTGAGAAAGACACTTTTTTTTGTAGATATAATTTTCAGTATTAGTTAATTGAGCAAAAGATATAGTTACAAAAGATAATATACTAAATAATGTTATAATTCTTTTCATGGATTTTTAGTTTATTGGAAAATATATTTCGTAATTATAAGAAGTGTTATTTGGTAAAGCAGAGCTTGTTTGTGTTTTTAAAATAACATCACCATTGGTTTTAATTGTATAATATACTTGTCCATTGTAAGAAGAATAATCAGTTACTGGTTTACAATTGCCTGTAATAGTTGCAACTTTTACGCCTGATGTCCAAGGTAAATTAATTGAATTTGATCCCGATGAAAAACCAAAAGATACTTTAAAGTAAGAATTAGGGGTAACTGAAACACTTCCACCTCCCGCTATACCCAATGAAGAATTAAAATATAGAGGACAATTTATTGGTGTACAAATTCCGTTGATGTTAGTAATATTTTGTCCATTTATATTCATATCATCTTGTGCTTTTTGATCAGCATCTGCCTGACTTATCAAAGAATTATATTTATCCGCATTAACGATATAAGTATAAGTACTACCTATAGCATTTGGGCCACAATTTTTTGTGTATGTTTGACTCTTTTCAATATTAAAAAAACGCTTTGGACCGTAATTGTATGTGAAACTTTCTAAAGTATTGCCTTCAGAATCAAGAATTTTTTCTAACTTATTCGATTGATCATATTTATAGATTTTTCTTGCCCCTGAAGGATTAGTTATACTTGTAATACCTACAAGAGGATCATGCGTATAAGTTGTAACCATATAATTTGAAGGCTGATTCTTTCTAAAAACATCCAATGCTTCAATAAGAGCTTGCTCTGACGTATCATTAATATCCATATTCGATTTATCAACAATGTCAGCAATACTTCCTGAAATTTGACTGTAAGTAGCACCTCTAATTTCAGCAATAGGAAGAGTTTGATTATAGCCCCAAACAGTTGCGGTTGGTCTCTTTGATTTATCGGTCGATTGCAAAATATGACCTTTAGAATCATATTTATCAATACTCATTACTTTATCAATATCGCTATTTAAGTCAATACTATTAATTGAAGTATAAGAACCAACTTGCTGTAATTTTCCTGCTGTATCCACATTACTTCCATATTTTACAATCTTTTCATTAATTTTTATATTGTTTTTGAATGCTTCAGTTTTTACAACACTTAATGCTTTTTTCTGATCAATTAAACTTTGCATTTCCGTATTTTGAACACTATTAGATAATAAATCTTTAGGATAATAATATTTAATACTTGTGGCATTTGAACCTACTGTAACGGTAGCTCTTTTAACTATTGGCAATAATGCATCATATTCATAATTTTCCATCTTTTCTATTAGATTATTTGGAGAAGGAAATTCTTTTACTTTTTTTTCTGTCAAAGTATTTCTGTGAGATAGTAACTTTCCAGAAATAATATATCCTTTATAAATACTTTGCTGGGGCGTTAATGGAATATGTCTTCTTCTTTGTAGTACAACTTCAGAAAATGGTTCGTAGTTATATTTGAAAATTTCTTGACGTAAAATTTCATTATTAGAATTAAAAAATTCTTTTGATAAAATTTTACCGGTTCTAACATCAAAATTAATAGGTATGTCCAAAAATGGAAATGCTGTATTGCTTCCTAAGAAGTCAATAGTAGCATTAGATGGAAATTGCATTACAGGTAGTACACTTGGATATTCCTTTGGACTTGAATACTTATAATTTGTATATCCTTTACCTTCTTCTTCTTCTCTAACATTTGAGTATCCTACAAATGTGTTTTGTGTTTTATCCACACTAATTAAACTTCTTATCATTGTTAAAAAAGTTCCACCAATAAAATCTTGTTTTTGCTGGTGTGAAAGGTTATCATAATAGTTGTTATAATTATTAATTTCTGAGGTTATATATCCATAGGATGGAACATTATTGACGTAACCTGAAGTTAAATTATCAGACTCTTTGTATGTATACTTCAGCTTTCTAGTAGTATTTATATCAGATAATTCTTGTCTTAAAATTCTAAGTCCACCACCAAGTATTTCTTGATTATTAAGTCTAAATCTGTTTGGTTCATATTCTAATTTTGTAAATCCTCCTGTAGGATAAGTTATTTTTTTAAGCATACCTACTTTTAAATCATTTGCATCCGGGTATATGGATCGATTACCTCTTAAGGAAAAAATTGTTGCACCCGATAGTTCAACAGGAAGTACAGAAAAGTGCTTCAAATTTGTATTCATATAAAGGATAGGACGATCACCTCCATTTATATTCTTTTTATAATATCCATACCAATCGCTTTGATTGGTCGAATTACTATTTGGAAGAATTCCATCATTATAACTAAGAGTATATTTATTTACTACATTATTATTGGAGCCAACTTCTTCAATATAATCTAAAAATAACCTTTTATCAAACCCATCGGAAGCTGTATCGTTCATATAATTATAGTATAATATATATTCTTTAACAAGCTTATTATTAACATTATAAATCTGTACATTTGTTAAAGCGTAATCTCCTATAAGATCCTTTCGGGCATGATTATATTGAAATCTAATAATTGCTTCATCAGATACTATAGTTTTTAAACGTTTTGGAGATAAATGTACATTTGTTTCCTCTACATTATTATATTCAGGTGCTGGTATGTAATTTCCACCGTAGTTAGGTTGATCAAGAAAATATTTATATAGCATTTTTGAAGTTATATAAAAAGGTACGCTCTCATATATAAATTCAACTTTCTTATTAGTATTTACATTTTCAATTTTATTTAGATGCCATGCAGATACGTCCCATTGTAATTCTTGATGATTAACTCCCCCCCATGGTTCAGCACGGTAAAAACTATATGGGCTATTTAGATAGGAAATATCATAGTCATTAAAAGTATATTGGTAACCATTATTTGTAATATTAAAATCAAAATAATCTCGTACTTTCCTTCTATTAGCCGGAATCGTTTGAAAAAAAGCTGGAAAATTTGGAACATTGGGATAATTAATTGTAACATCTTTTATTCTACTACTAAATTTAGAATCGGTAGGCTCAATCTCAACAGGAGCAGTTGTTTCAGGTTTATCGGCAATATTTTCCAGAATCAATTCAGAATCAGGATAATAAAATTGGGTGATTAACCCTGGTACTGATGCAGTATAAATATCAGGTGAAATATCGATGTTATTTGGTCCCGCTTCCCCACTAACAGGGATTGTTGATACACATACATTTGTTTTTCTATATTTCCATCCTACTCTTAAAGGATGACCAATGGTTCCAGCACAATCCAATGGCATTCCTCCAGTTCCACCTGATCCATTAAAATACCTTGCAACGAAATGAAAATCATTAACTTCTTTTATACTTTTTCCGATATTTCCACCTGCATTTAAAACCCAACCTGTTCCAACCCTTGAAGCAACTGAATTTACTTGAATACCTTGAGTATTATATTCAAGGGAAATAGGAATTTTTAAATCATCTAACTTTAACTCAAAAAATGGAATTTCAATTTTTGCCTTACCTGCGTACAAATTTGTAGGGACAAAACTATATTCTTGAAATCGCGCAACAGAAGGTTCTTTAGCATCGCTAACCATCAAAGTATTTATATACCCATTAGGTGTTGGCATTGGCGGAGTTAGTTGTGCATTATACTGGTTTATTATTCCAAACAGTGATATTACTGATAAAAATTGTTTTTTCATCTTCTATTTCTTAATCAATTTTGCGTTAGCGGTTTTATTTGTGTCTGTTTTAATCGTGATTAGATATGCCCCTTGAACTAAAGATTGGGTATTCATCTTTGTTATTTTGTTTTTAGTTTTCAGATTTTGCAATTTTCTTCCACCCATATCATATAAAGCAATGTCTGCTTCCTTAAAATCAAATCCTATTTCGACATAGCAGTAATCAGAAACAGGGTTGGGATAAATCTTAATATCTAACTTCTCAATAAGTTGTTCAATTTGTTTATCCCCTAATTTTACAATCTTCCAGTTTTCTTTTCCTAGTTCTTCTGCACTGGTTCCTGCCAGCATAATCGAACCATCTCTGTTTAGCTTTATATCAGATAATCTTTCTTCTTTTTTTCTGGATTCTCCTTTTATATGTTTTCTCCACTGTTCATTACCATCCAAATTCAAATACAACATCCAAAATGTCTCATCATCGTTTTCAATTCTTCCTTCGGCCTGAGTGTAGCCGCCGAGTAAAATTCCTTTGGAATCTTTATCACCTGCTGATTTTATTACATTCATTCCCATCACAATATCCCTATTTTTGAAGTTGTAAGATTTTTGCCACAGTTCTTCACCTCGGTCATTTAAAGAAATTAACCAAATGTCAGTTCCTTCTTCAATTCCAGCCGTATTATTTCCCGATTTTTCCGAACGGCTTTCACCACCAATGATATATCCTGTAGAAGTCATTGCTAAAGTTCTTAAGTGATCATCACCTTTGCCTCCGAAGTTCTTTTCCCATTCTATCTTTCCTTCTTTATTCAGCTTTAAAATCCAGTAATCTCCTTCACCGAAATTTTCTGTTTTCTTTGATCCGCCAACGTTACTTCTTGAATACATTCCTAATAATGCACCTCCATCTAGTGTAGGAATCATTTTTTTTACTTCGTCCAAACCTTTGCCTCCTAAAAGTATTTGTGACAGTTCTTTTCCATTTTTATCTAATCTTATAATTAAAGCGTCTTTAGAACCAAATCCTTTAGTTGAACTCTGAACATTTCCTGCAACAAAAAATCCTAGATCCGTCGTTTGAATTACTGCTCTAGCTTCTTCATCTCGGTCTGATCCTATCGTTTTTTGCCATAATTCATCTCCGAACTCATTAATTCTAATAAGCCAAATATCCGATCCGCCTTTGGAATCATCTTTTTTATCGAGACCTTTTCCTGAGTACGAAGTTCCTGTTAAAAAAAATCCACCTTCCTGGGTAGCAACTGCTGCAGATAGAAAATCATGATTCAAGCCAGAAAAATATTTCTCCCATACCTCTTCGCCTTGTTGATTTAATTTCACCAAATGAAAATCATATCCATTATTCTGATTATCAGTTGATGTTTTTTTTGTTTGAATAGTACTTCCCGACACAAGGTATTGGTCATCAATTGTAGTGGTAATTTGGCTCAAAAAATCTTGATTCGAAGACTTAATATCTTTTTGCCAAATTACAACCTGTGCAGAAATGCTTATAAGAGTGCAAAAGGAAAATGCACTCAGATAGAATTTTCTCATATAGTAATTAATTAAATTTTAGCGCACAAATGTATATTAAAATTTAATTCTCTTTGATTTATTCATTTTATTGATTGTTGTGAAATATTGTGACTAAATTCAGTATATATATTGTTTTCTTTATGCTTATTTTTAATATAAATTATTATAAATAAATTAATTTTAATTAGATTTTA
>NZ_JBZEEQ010000021.1:0-29352 GCF_058310155.1 Chryseobacterium sp. DT-167
TGTAGCTTTTTTCTTTACCCTAACTTCTCTTTATTATTAATTAAATTTATTGTTTTGCAAACATAGGATGACAAACGTGCTGTTGATAACAAATACGAATGATAAACTACTTTTGATCAAGAAGATCGAGAGATTTTCAGTATTTTTTTTACCTAAATATCATTGAGTTAAGAAGAATTTTTGTCATTGACTTAAGCAGAGTGTTTGTCATTGACTATGGCGAATCTTTGATTTCCGGAGGAAGCTAAATGGTTGAGAGTTAAAATCTTTGCGGAGATTCCTGCGGAATTGCAAACGTGCTTTTGATAACAAATACGAATGACAAACGTGCTGTTGATGAAAATACGAATAGTAAACATACTGGATGATAAACATACTGCTGATAAGTAATTATCAAATGTAGCGTGATCCGTAACGAAAGGCTTAGTCATGAAAAAACCGAAACGTTGAATTGTTCCGGTTTTAATACAAATTTAAAACAGCTTTAAATGTAAGAGAGTGCTTATTTTAATTCCTTTAAAATAGCTTCACCCACACTTTTTGCTGACTGAGGATTTTGTCCTGTGATCACTCGCTGATCGGTCACTACATGATTCTGCCAAAGACCGGATTTTTCAAATTTTGCACCTCTTTCTTTTAATTTATCTTCCAAAAGGAAGGGAACAACCTTCGTCAATTTCACTTCAGATTCTTCTTCATTGGTAAAAGCATTGATCTTTTTCCCGTCAACCAAATATTTCCCGTTGTTTAATTTTATATTTACCAAACCTGCAGGTCCGTGACAAACAGCGGCTACAATTCCTCCTTTTTCATAGATTTTTGAAGCAATAGCTGACAGTTCGGTATTGTCTGCAAAATCCCACATTGCGCCGTGACCTCCTGCATAAAATATGGTAGAATACTCATCCGGATTTACCTGAGAAGGCTTTAAAGAATGATCAATCTTATTTTTGTATTCTTTGTTTTCCCAAAATTCTTTGTTGACAGGATCTTCCAAATCAAAACCGTCAACCGGAGGAGTTCCGCCTTTCGGACTTACAAAATCAATTTCGTAACCTGCTTTGTACAAAACTTCCCAGGGATGCGAGACTTCTCCCAGATAATATCCTGTTTTTTCGCCAGTATCACCTTTTTTGTCATGGCTGGTAACGACAAATAAAATTTTCTTCTTCATACTCTTTGATTTTTGGGTTTGTGCGTGAACGAGCCCTATAGCGAAAATGGAAAGAAGTAATAATGCTAATTTTTTCATATTTAAATAATTTCGGTGAGATAAATTTGTGGTTTTTCCTGCAACTTTTCATCAGCTAAAGCTCCGAAAGCCTGAATGTACGGTTGCTGATTGTGCTGCGCCAAACCTTCTTTGCTTTTCCAGATTTCGTAGAAAACGAACTGGTTTTTATCCTCAATTCCCTGATGAAGCATGTACAGTTCGTTGGCTTCTTCTTTTCGGGTTTCTTTTACCATGTTTTGAAGAACTTCCAATACTTCGTTCGTATGTTCTTCTTTGGCTTTGATAATTGCGGTTAGATAAATTTTCATTAGACTAATTGGGGTTTTAATTCTTTTTCAAAAACAGTTTTTAAATGATCTCTGTAAATGCTCATATCACGCTCGATGTCTGCGTTTTTTTCTACATCATGAAAATGGAAACTTTCCATTTTTTCTAAAGAAACAAAAGCATTCATTCTGTGGAAACCGAAAAGTGGTCCGTTATCGACACTTGTTTCATTGAAAAATTCTCCGGGGAGGGTGAAAGCGGTTTCGGGGGCGTTCCAGCTTGTGGTGACCATGTATTTTCTTCCGCCCAGCATTCCGCCGGTTCCGTAATTGATCTTTGGATTGTCTGAAGTTCTGCCATCACTCATATAAATTCCTTTTGCGTGACCTGCCGTGAAGACCTCATCAATGTACTTTTTTAAACCATTCGGGAGCTGAAACCACCAGATCGGCGTATGGTAAATAATAAAATCTGCCCAAACGAATTTCTGAACTTCCTCGTTTTCGTCGTAGCCTTCGCTGACGTTGGAAATCTTTATTTCTACATTTTCAAATTCTTTTAAAACCTGCAATGTGTTGTCTGCGATGGTCTGATTATATTTTCCGCCGGAATGTCCAAAGTTTTGTCCGCCATTGATAATTAATACTTTTTTCATTGTTTTTTTATAAATGTTTAAATTTTACAGTGCAAAGTTAGATTGGAGTTTTGTATAATAGAAATAATATGAATTATAACTAAGTATTATAATTATAATAGTAAAAGTATCGTTTTTTAAAAACTTCCCGCTAACTTTGCGAAGTGAAATTGATAACCGAATTTGTTTTTATCCAACTTTATCGATTCTAAAAATTGATAAATAACTGTGGAGCAAATTGTCTTTTCACCATATAAATCAGAATTATGGTTAATTTAGAATGGTATCGAACTTTCAAAGCAATCTACAAATCCGGAACATTGACGGGTGCTGCGGAGGCTTTGTTTATTTCACAACCTGGAGTTAGTTTACATTTGAGTGCTCTGGAAGCTTATGTAGGATACAAGTTATTTGACAGGACAGGAAGGAAAATGATTCCGACAGAAAGAGGGAAGGTCTTATTCAACGCAGTTTCTGATCCCTTGACAAGATTGGAAGACGTAGAAAAAAACTTCCAGAAATCTACGGAAAAGCACACTCCGACAATCAGTGTGGGAATGTGTTTTGAAACATTTCAGACAACTCTAGAGCAATATGTTTCCACTTTAGATTTTAATTTAATCATCAGTTTCGGCGAATATCCCGAAATGTTGGATCAGCTGGATAAAGGAATTTTAGATTTAATCATTACTCCCAAAAAAGGTGTTTCGCCTAATATCGAACATGAAGCTTTTTCTTCTGAACAGATTATTCTGGTTGGCGGAAAAAATGTAAATACAGAGAGTTTCAGAAATGTTTTGGAAACAAAAGGAATCGAACACGCCGAAGAATGGCTGAAACAGGAAAAATGGTACGGAACGACAGGTGATATGGAGCACCTTTTTCAGTTCTGGATTTTGAATTTCGGGCATAAACCCAATTTCCGGCCAAATTATATTGTTCCGAACCTGAATTCGATCATTCGCTGCCTGAAAGGAGGAACAGGATTAGCAGTAGTTCCCGATTTCCTTTGTAAAAATGAGATTGAAAACGGTGAGGTAAAATTGATCTGGGAAGGCGACAAAAAGCTTGAAAATACTTTGTATTTCGGGTGCAGAAAGAAAACAAATTACCAATCTGAAATTGATCATATTAAAAGCTTATTTAGAAAAATGATGAGCAAAGAAAATTTGAAAGCAGAAGTTTGAAGTTAGAAATTAGTATTACAGATGCTACAATTCCCCTTCTTGGAAGGGTAGCTTTTTGCAAAGCAAAAATACGGGGTGGTTAATATGTTTAAGATATTACCTTCAACTATTTAATATCTGTAAAATTGATAAGTCAAAATTTCAAATTTTACACGAAATTTGTTAGACATAATTAAAAATAATCAAATAAAACAATGCAAAAAACATACACAGGGCAACCTGTAATTAGATTAAACAACGGAGTTGATATTCCGGCTTTAGGTTTCGGGGTATGGCAAATGGAAGACCTGAAAGAGTGTGAAAATGCCGTAATCAAAGCAATTGAAACGGGTTACAGAATGATTGATACTGCTTCAATCTACATGAACGAGACAGCCGTTGGAAATGCTGTAAAAAACAGCGGAGTCAGCAGAGACGAATTATTCATTACTTCAAAACTTTGGGTACAGGATCATGGGTATGAAAAAGCAAAATCTGCATTCCGGAGAACGCTCGACAGACTGCAGCTTGATTATCTGGATATGTATCTTCTTCACTGGCCGTTCGGAGATTTCTTAGGAGCATGGAAAGCATTGGAAGAGCTTTATCATGAAGGGAAAATCAAGGCGATTGGTGTTTGCAATTTCACCGTTGAAAAATTGGAGGAATTAAAGGCAAATTCAGGTATACTTCCTGTGATTAATCAAATCGAATTGCACCCGATATTCCAGCAAAAGGAGCTTCAGGTATATAACAGAGAAAATAATATTGTTACTCAGCCGTGGAGTCCGCTTGGAAATGGAAATGCAGGACTTTTAGACAATCAGGATTTAAAAAATATTGCAGAGAAGTACAGCAAAACTGTCGCTCAGATAATTTTAAGATGGCATTTGCAGGAAGGATTCTGCGTGATTCCAAAATCGGTGACGCCATCAAGAATTGAAGAAAATTTCAATGTTTTTGATTTTGAATTGACAGAAGACGAAATGAATGTTATCCGTTCTTTAGACACCGGAAAAAGATTGTTTTTTGATCCGAAAGATCCGGCTTGGGAAGAGAAAATGTTGAATTCTGTGGCAGATATTTAATAGAATATATTTTCTAACTCACAGGTTATATAGGTTTTATCTAATAATCTTTTAAGAGTTTTTTTTATAGTTAATCTAAGAAGCAAAAAAAATTGCTTCTTTTTTTATGATTTCAAATTAAAATAAAGCTTAACTTTAATCATTAAATCAAAAAATATTAAACCATGGAAAATCAAGACAAGAACAAGACAGCAAATGTATTTCCTACATCTGTTAACAATCAGATTACAGATTCAGTGACGCAATCTAATGTGAAAGTTGTGGGAGAATCTCCTGCAATGGCTTTAGGAAATGTTTATCAAAGTGCGGCGCATTCTACAGGAATTATGTTTGAAAATGCTGTGAATAATCAAAACCAGCAGAATATTCTTGGTCAGGCTGCTGCAAATCAGGGAGTGATGCAGATTTACAGTTTAGATACGACAACAACATCAGGTGCAACCGAGCAATTGTGGAATGAATCAGACCAGAATCTAATCAAGAAAAATCAAGACAAGGATAAAAAATAATATATAAAAAAAGCTGTACTCAACATGAATACAGCTTTTTTTTATATTTATTGCTGATTATTTCGTTAAATCCAATCCACCAAAATTGCCCGAACTCATCATCATGTAAACTCCCTGAGTTTTATCTAATAAATCCCAGTAAGCATGAAGTTCTTCTGCATTGGTAAACACTTTTAGGTTTTCATTTTTAAACATTTCTTTGATCAATTCAGGAGAAATAGGTTCCATTCTTTTGATCTTTAAGGCATCTTCGGAATAGAAAACAATGGCTTCGTCTAAACCATCCATTGCATGATCATATTGTTCTAAAAATACAGGGTTTAAACTTGAATACGTATGAAGTTCAAGAAAACCATATTTTTTTTCCTTTTTAAATTGCTCACAGAACGCTTTCACAGCAGCTTTTACCTTGCTTGGAGCGTGTGCGAAATCTTTGTAAAGAACCCCGTTGTCTTCTCTTTCTACTTTTTCAAGACGTTTTGAGGCACCTTTGAAACTCATGATTGCGTCATAAAACTCTTCATCCATTACTCCCAAAGTGTGACAGATATGTCTTGCTCCTTCAAGATTCAGTAAATTATGTGCTCCAAAGACAGAAAGCGGAATATCTCCCATTTCGGTTTTTAAATGAACTTTTCCGTTGACGATTTCGTATTCGGGAGTTTTATAAGGGATTTTTCTGAAATAATTTTCTGCATTTTCAACCACTTTTACTACTTCAGGATCTTCTTCGTTATACACTAAAACGCCACCCGGAGTAATGCTTGCAACGAATTTTCTGAACTGCTCAATGTAATCATCAAAAGTTTTGAAAACATTGATATGATCCCATGCAATTCCGCTCATTAAAGCGATATTTGGTTGGTATAATAAAAATTTTGAACGGAGATCAATAGGAGAGGAAAGATATTCATCGCCTTCCAATACCATAAAATCGTTGTCTTCTGTGAGTTTTACCATACAGTCGAAGCCTTCAAGCTGTGCTCCCACCATATAATCCACATCTTTCTGATGAAAATTCAAAACATGAAGAATCATTGAAGTGATCGTCGTTTTCCCGTGAGAACCAGCGATGACAACTCTTGTTTTCGTTTTTGACTGTTCGTACAGAAATTCAGGGTAAGAATATATTTTTAAACCTAATTCTTTTGCTTTTGCCAATTCGGGATTATCCTGATGAGCGTGCATTCCAAGAATCACGGCATCAATGTCTGAAGTTATTTTTTCCGGAAACCATCCCAATTCTGCGGGAAGAATTTCTCTTTTGGCAAGTCTTGACTTTGAAGGTTCAAAAATGGCATCATCTGAGCCGGAAACTTCATATCCTTTATCTTTTAACGCAATAGCAAGATTGTGCATGGCGCTTCCGCCAATGGCAATGAAATGGGTTTTCAAATTTATTGAGTGTTTTTTACGTTTTTACTGATGATTTGCTGAAAAGCATCGACAACCTGATCCCAGTTTTTCTTATACTGAGGCATGATCATGCTTGCATCGGTTTTGTTGGCGCTGTTTTCACCATTTTTTACATTGATGGAAACTGCAACACGATCATATACCTTTTTGTGATCTTCTGCGATATGTCTGAAATTATTCTGAGACAGAATCTGATTTAAATTCTGAATTTCTTCGTTTGTAAGCTTAAAGGTCGCTTTGTTTTTTTTACCCTGACTTTCAAAAGAGTAATGTACGTCATTACCTTTGATGAAGAGATTTTCGTACATCGGCGCATAACCGCCACTTTTGGAATAACTGATGTCAAAATCTGAATAGACTTTCTGGGTGTTGCATGAGACAGTTATCATGATGGCAAATAATATTGCTATTAATTTTTTCATAATGACTTTAAATTTTTATGGATTGGGTTGTTCAGATTTTTTTGCTTTTATTTCTTCATCATACGTATGCAAAACATTAAAATCTTCTGTCTGCTCAATGGCAGTCATGATTTTTAGAAGAATCTGCTGTGCATTTTCATGATCGTAGTCGATATCTAAAGGTTTTTTAAATTCCATGGTAGGCTTTACTCCGGTTACTTTTACACGGAGTCCTTTTTTATCAAACGCCCTTCTGAATCCGTTTATTTTAATCGGAATGACAATGGGGCGCTGATTTTTGATCAGTTTTGCCGTTCCTTTTCTTCCCTGTGCAAAAGCAGCAGTCGTGCCTTGCGGAAAAGTGGCTACCCAGCCATTGTCTAAAGCTTTCATGATATTATCAATCTCACTCAGATCTACAAGCCGGTTTACATTTTTACCTTCAGCCCTCCAGGTTCTTTTTACCGTCACTGCGCCTGCGATTTTAAAAATTTTAGGAAGAATCCCTTTATTCATGGTTTCTTCAGCCGCAACGTAATAAAAATCAATTTTAGGATTAAGAAGATAGATAGGGTTTTTGATGGTATTTAAATAGCCGTTGTTCACCGCACAAAATGCATGATACATTGCTGCAACATCGGCAAAATAGGTTTGATGATTGGAAACGAAAAGGACGTTAGAATCAGGAAGATCTACCAAATGTTCTGTTCCGGTAATTTTTAATTTGTTAAAACCATTAAATCTTCTGTAGGAAACGATTCCCAGAATAAAAATAATAAACCTTTTTAAAAAATAAGGAGTGCCGAACGAATCGGTAAATATATTTTTCTTCGCCATTTTTCAATTAAACATAATATATGCAAAGTTACATTTTTTTAATCAACTGGCTGAATTCGCTGAGGATCATTGCAGTAGCTCCCCAAATGATGTATCCGTTGAAATTGATCACCGGAACTTCTTTTCCTCCTGCTCCGGGCAATGCCATTATTTCCGGGGAATCAGGGAGATTGAGAAAAGATGTGATCGGAAATTCGATCACTTCTACAGCCTCGCTTTCCTGCAAAATAAATTCAGGATTTCTTTTAGAATATGAAATATAAGGATAAACGTAAAAATTGCTTGGTGGAATGTAGATTGGTGACATCTCACGAATGATTCTCACGTATGGTTTTTCTAATCCGATTTCTTCTGAAGTTTCACGAATGGCAGTTTCGGCAAAGTCACGGTCATATTCTTCACGTTTCCCGCCGGGTAAAGATATTTGCCCGCTGTGTCTGTCACGCTCATTTTCTGTACGCTGAATAAGCGGAAAAAACCATTCATTGTCTCTTAAATAAAGGACGATGTTTACGGCGGCAAATTTTGGATTTTTTTCTAAAATCTGCTCGTGGGTAATCACTTCACGGTAAGGTGGTGAAAAAATACCATGAGCATTGGCACCCGCAAGCCGGGCTTTTTTGATCTTTTGTAATAAATCTTTTCCAAAACTTTCCATATCTCAAATTTACTAATATATCTTATAAAAAGGAAGTGATGCAGATGTTAATTAAACATAATTTTTTACTACATTTTTCTACCGTATTTATACGTACGATGTAAGTAACTGATCCTGATGATACCATAATACCAGAAACAGTTACAATTTAAACTGTATGTGGTGATATTTGAAAATTACCCTTTTATGATGGTTTTTAAGGTTGGTGAGAGTTCTACATTTGTATCATTAACCAATAAAATTTTTACCATGAAAAAATTAGTAACAGGAGCTTTCGTTGCTTTAGCGGCAAGTTTTGCTTATGCTCAAAACAGTGATAATACTGTAAGCCAGAACGGAAATAATAATACTGCAGCAGTTACACAGGTAGGACTTCAGTCTTTCGGTAATGAAAATGTATCTACTCAGACAGGTACTGCAAATGCTGTAAATGTATATCAAAGAAGTAACAGTGCACGTAATAAAGCAGAAACTACCCAAAACGGAACTTTAAACGTGGCAAATGTATCACAGGGACAAGGTTTTTCGGCAGGTGGAGTTGAGGTGGTACAGGATCAGGATGGTTTGAGAAACCGTGCGACTGCAACACAGCAGTTTTCGTATGGATCTAAGATCAATCAAACTCAGGAAGGTCTTTTCAATACGTCTACTGCCACACAAGGAGGAGGAGATGTAAGATCAAATATCGTTCAAAATCAGGATGGTAATTTCAATACGGCTAGTGCTTCTCAAAGCCAGGCAGGGTATACCCGTCCTGCAGGAGTATACAGTACTGCAAATGATATCAATCAGATACAGGAAGGAAATTTAAATACCGCCAATGCCACTCAGGTCGGATATCTAAGCGAACTCGATCAGACTCAGGACGGAAACGGAAACAATGCGTCATCAAGCCAGACAGGACCAAGACATACTGCAACTCAGACTCAGGAAGGAAGCTTAAATGTTGCTTCTAATACTCAAACAGGAA
This sequence comes from Chryseobacterium sp. DT-167, assembly GCF_058310155.1. Classification (NCBI taxonomy): domain Bacteria; kingdom Pseudomonadati; phylum Bacteroidota; class Flavobacteriia; order Flavobacteriales; family Weeksellaceae; genus Chryseobacterium; species Chryseobacterium sp. DT-167. Next base: position 9,181 of record NZ_JBZEEQ010000021.1, read on the forward strand.
CTCATCAGTCAGCGTCACAAAATCAGGATGGTAACTTAAACCGCGCTACTTCTTTACAGTCAGGAAATGACAATACTTCAGTACAAACACAAGATGGTAATTTAAACCGTGCTACTTCTTCACAGTCAGGTGGCTCTTCCTGGTTGGTACAATCTCAGACAGGAAACGGTAACGTAGGTTCTGTAAACCAATCCGGAGGAACTTATAATGCAGCAATGCAGATTCAAAGTAACAACAATAATAATGCATCGATCGATCAGGTTGGAAACAGTAATGGAGCCGGTCAATTTCAGACAGGGCTGAGAAATATTGCAGAGACTGATCAGACAGGAGATAACAATTCATCAGATACCAACCAATTTGGTAATGATAATGAGGCGTATGTTGTTCAAAATAATAATTATAACAAAGCCGAAATCGATCAAATCGGAAGTGACAACTATGCAAGCGGAACACAAAGCGGAACTTCTGACAGTGCAGCAAACAGTAACAGCATTAAAATTTATCAGGATGGAAGTGAAAACACATCTATGGCAGCACAATCTGTAGGAAGAAGCAATAGTTTAGTTTCTAATCAATATGGATCTATGAATCTCTTAGATAGTGATCAAATCGGAAGCAGCAATACAGCAACGATCAACCAGGGTTCAGCAGCACTTGATGCAAATAATAATGACGCATTTGTGATGCAGAACGGTACCAGCAACAGCCTTACCCTAAATCAAATGTCTAGTGGGAATACTCACACTTCAAGCCAGATGGGTAGTGGCAATTCAATTGTAGTAACACAATAATTATAAAGATAGTCTTTTAAATAATGTATAAAAGTATGAAGCTCTTAAACATTATTTTAAAATCTGGAGATCATTAACAAAAATCTCCGGAATCAGACTGTCAGCCAATAAAAACTGCTGATTAAAACAAGCATTAATTTCATTGTATTTATACATTTAAGAGAAACTTAGGTTTCTCTTTTTTGGCTAAAATATTTTTCAGTAGAAACACGGTAGCGAATAACGGCAAACCGTGATTTTTATCCCGTCACTGTTTAACGTGTTTTGTATAGCACGGTATTCCAGTACCTTTAAAAAAAATAAAAATGAAAACCTTTGAGAAAATATGTATTACCCTTGTACTTCTTTCAACGATGTTGGCGAAGTCTCAACAGGTAGAGTGGAATCATATCAACAGTCATACGGCAATTGATATGATCAATACGCAGAGTACGGATCCTTCAGCATTCATATCTTCGGTTTCGCAAGTTGTACAAATAGGAGATCTAAACAATGCAGATCTGAAGATCAATTCGAAGACCAATATTATGGTGCAGCAATTTGGTGATCAAAACAGTATCTATTTTAATAATGCTTTTTCATCAAAAGAAGCCAGGACGGCAATTACTGCACAGGGAAACAATAATATTGTAGACATTACAGGAACAAACAGTATTTCAGACAAAATGCATCTGAATGTACAGGGTGAAAATATGACAGTATTTATGCGAAATTACTAAACTGACGATGATGAAAAATTTCATGTTCATATATAACTTTCTTTTTGTTTTCTTGTCTGTTTTTACTTACGGGCAGGAAGACAAAAAAATAGTTGTAAAGATTGAAAAAGAGGTCATAGAAAAACAGTTGAAAATTAAAGCACTGGTTACTAATAACACATCAACTTATCAGGAACTGAATTATCTTTTGATTTCCATTAAAAAAGGAACGAGCGGAAATCTTTCTAATAATAAACAGAGCGGAAAGTTTTCAATAAATCCGGGTGAAAGCAAATCTTTATCAGAAATGAGTGTGAATCTGGAAAAAGGAGATGCATTAAAAGCATTTCTTTACATTCGGGACGAGGAGGCACAAAAACTCATTGCCAAAGACAGTCTGGAAATTAATCAGGATTTTTTTAAGAAAACAGTAAGCGTCGTGGAAAAAGAAGAAGCTTTCGAACTTAGCGGATTGACGATCGATGATACAAAAAGTAAGGTGGGAAAAGATTTTTATGACCTGTTTTACATTCAGTATAGTCAGATCCCGGATAAGAGCAATTCTGCGATTACAATCACAGAGCTTCCTGCACGGGGAACCAGCGGTCAGATCAATATTCAGATCGATGACAAGGTAGTCTACAGCTTTATGACCAATCCCAGTGAAGATTATCTGAAAGAGCAATTAGATTTTACGCTCCGGTATATTAAAGATTTCAATTCCCGAAAGAATCTTATAAAAAAAGAATTCATCTATTAAAACTAATGACTATGAAGGCTCTTTTAATAACAGCTATCTTTTTTTTAGGATTTTTTCAGGCAAAATCTCAACAGCTTGTCTACAAACCGATCAATCCTGCTTTTGGCGGTGATACATTCAATTATCAATGGCTTTTAAGTTCTGCAAGTGCTCAGAATCAGTTTGATAACAAAGACGGGAGCAATCTTACCGGAAACTCTGGTTCTCTGAGTAATTTCACAGACAGTTTAAACCGTCAGGTTTTGAGTGAGCTTTCGAGGAAATTGTTTCAGGATCAGTTTGGTACAGGGGGTGTACAGGCAGGCAATTATATGTTTGGCTCACTCTATCTGCAGATTACCAACACGGCTCAGGGAATGATGATCAGTATTTTGGATACCAACACAGGAGAGCAGTCCGAGATTGTAGTTCCGAAATAAAAACTAAAAACAATAACTAAACATGAGATTTTCTACTACTATCAGAATTTTTTTCTGGATACTTTTTGCGTATGCATTGCAATCTTGTGGTACAGCAATGAGTTTTATTTCTAATAAAGAAGTATCTACGATGGGAGAGATCACACCGCATACTGCAGAATTGAGAAATTTACCCCTGCCCAAAGAAAAAGTGGTGGTGGGCGTCTATAAATTCAGAGATCAGACCGGTCAGTACAAACCTTCTGAAAACGGCGCCAACTGGAGTACCGCAGTACCGCAGGGTACCACGACCATTCTGATCAAAGCATTAGAAGACAGCAGGTGGTTTAAACCTATCGAAAGAGAAAATATAGCCAATCTTCTCAACGAAAGACAGATTATCAGGTCTACCCGACAAGAATATTTAAAAGATGCGGATAAGAACAGCCAGGCTCTGCCGCCGTTATTATATGCAGGAATGCTTTTGGAAGGCGGAGTCATTTCGTACGACAGCAATGTCATGACAGGTGGAATTGGTGCAAGATATTTCGGAATCGGTGCGTCTTCACAATATAGACAGGATAGAATTACCATTTACCTCCGTGCAGTTTCTACTTTAAACGGTGAAATTTTAAAAACGGTTTATGTATCAAAAACCATCTTATCTACAAGTATCAACGGAAGTTTCTTCAAATATATTGATACAGAAAGATTAATGGAGGCTGAAGTAGGTTTTACACAAAACGAACCCATTCAGCTCGCTGTAACCGACGCTATTGAAAAAGCTGTGAAGTCATTGATCATCGAGGGAATTAAAGACAAAATCTGGGGGAAATCGTTGGGTGATCTGGCAGATTATCAAAAGCTTGTAGATGATTATGATTTTGAAACTAAGAAAAATACAGACAGACAAATTGGAAATATATATTCTAATGCAGAAAGATCAAAAATATCAGTATTCGGGCAGGTAGAAACCAATCAGGTGAGAAATGATTACGTAAATCCCGTTGCTCAATTTGGTTTGAAAGGTGGCGTCAAGTATTTTTTCAATAAAAGTTTCAACGTAGAACTCAGTGCTGCAGCATACAGGCTCGAAAATGAAAATATTTTAAAACGTACGTTCATTTCTCCGGAGCTCAATTTAGAATACTTTATGTTACCGAAATACAAATTTTCACCATTTATATATGCAGGTGTAAGTGCGATGTTTTCTACAGAGCCTGTACGGTACAAGTCTCAATTTGGCGGCGGTTTTGAGTATCTGGCATTTAAAAAAATCGGTATAAGAATATCTTCCCAGTATGATTTGGGATTCAGTGACGATTGGGATCTCCTGATCAATGGGAAAAGAACCGATCATGCCTTGAGATTCGGGTTGGGTCTCAATTTATATTTAGGGAATAAAAAATAAAACTATGAAAGCTTACATTAATATATTGATTCTCTTGATTTCTTTTTTTTCCTTCACATCGTGTAGCGAAGAATTGGTGGATCAGGCGCAGACCGGGATCCTGCGCGGAAAAGTTGTGAAAAAAGGCACCAACCAGCCTATCGCAAATGCTAAAGTGTTTACCACACCAAGTACACAGACTACTTTTAGTGATAAAGACGGAATGTTTGAAATAAAAGATATTCCTGCCGGAAATTATTCTGTGAAAGTAGAGCTGTCGGGCTATGTTTCCAGCTTTCAGGCAGTTAATATTCAGACTGAGAACCAGATTGTGACTATTGTTTTTGAGATGGATGATGATGAATCTTTAAATTCGCCACCTACATCTCCGCAATTATTAAGCCCCATTGATAATGCTCTCAATCAGCCTTTGAGCGTACAATTGAGCTGGAATGCCACAGACCCTGATAAATCAGATAGTCTTACTTACAAGCTTACAGTGAAAAATAATTTAAATACTGATATTATTCAGGTAAATGATCTGAAAGTAAAAACCCATACTTTATCCAATTTACAATTTGGCGTAAGCTACTTTTGGCAGGTCGCTGTTTCAGACGGAATTCATCCTGATGTTTTGAGTCCTGTATTCAAATTTACTACAAGCGCAACACCCGCAAACCGTTATCATTATGTAAGAAAGCAAAACGGAAATTTCGTAATAATCTCAAGTGACAGCCAGGGAAATAATTTTCAGCTGACCAGTGTTTCAAACAGCAGTTGGCGACCAAGAAAAAACAATAACGCAGGTTTGATTGCATTTTTGAGAAACGATGCTGGCGGAAGTCATATTTTTACTGCAAATCCTGATGGTTCTAATGTTTTTAAAGTTACTCAGATTCCGGTAGCCGGTTTTAATCAGAATGAATTGGATTTTTCCTGGAATACCACCGGAAGCGCATTTCTTTATCCGAATTTTGACAAACTGTATAAAATTAATAAAGACGGAACAGGTCAGCAGTTAGTTTATACTACTCCCGATGGAAGCTTGATTTCTGAAGTAGACTGGAGCTATGATAATACTAAAGTTGCCATAAAGACCAATAACTTCAGTGGTTACAACACTAAAATTCTGATTATTGATATGCTGGGAAATGTTCTGCAAAATGTTTTTTCGGCGGCTACAGGAGCAACAGGCGGGCTCAATTTTTCGGTAGATGGTCAGAAGCTTCTCTATACTCATGACGTTTCAGGGTATCAGGATATCAACTACCGTCAACTTGATTCGCATATATTTATTTATAATCTTGCTAATAATACAATGATTGACGCTTCTTTGGAAAGTGATAAACCGATGGGAACTAATGACTTTGACCCCAGATTTTCGCCAAATAATTCTCAGATTATCATAACGAATACCAGTAATGATAATGTATCTCAGAAAAATATTTTGACAATAGATCTTAATAATACGGGAGTAGACTTTTCAAGAGCATTATTATTTTCAGACGGAGAAATGCCTGATTTCGAATAGAATGATGAATATTATGAATAAAAATCAAAATCTTTTTAAGGTTTTGATTTTTTCTTTTTAAAAATTTCTAGCTGAAAATGTTATTTTCCATTGCATATTTTACAACACCAACAGAATTTTTTACATTGAGTTTCATTAGAATTCTTTTTCTGTGCGTTTCTACGGTATTGATGCTGATGAAGAGCTTTTCGCTGATGTCTTTACTGCTGTAGCCATCGCAAATCAATCGGAGAATTTCTAATTCTCTCCTTGTAAGTGGTTCTTTGATATTCGGACTTTGTTTTTCTTGTTCGCTGCTGATGAAGTTGAGCATCATTTTTTTTGCATGTTCACAGATATAAATTTCATTTGAGCTCAATGCATTTACCGATTTTATAAATTCATCATAATTGCTGTTCTTATCAAGATAGCTTTTGATGCCTTTGTTAAATAATTTTCTTATTACAATTACATCATAAGAATTGCCGATTACTATAATTCTCACTTTACTGTCTTGCAGAATAATGGTTTCCAAACATTTGTAAAGGTCGCTTAAGAGTAAAATATTTGTACTGATCATTAAAAATTCTGGTGAATGGTTTTTAACATGATTGTATAAATTTTCGTAAGTGTTAAAAACGTCTACTGAACTAAAGATTTTGTTTTGAATAAGTAATTTAGAGAGACCCTCAGTATAGAGAAGTGGCTCATCAAGAATTGCTAAATTAGGTTTCATCGGTTTATAGTTTTCATTATATAAATATACGACAAAATACATGTGTTTTTGGTAATAAATCATAAATTTTTACCGAAAAATGCAATATAAATGATGATATTTTAATTTTTCCGTAATTATACGGTAATAATTTCAAAGTATTGTGACTAATATATTTTTATTACACTATATAGCTGCAGTAAACCTTTTATTGATGAAGCTTTACAGTGTTTATTATACTGTAATATAATTCAGGTAGGGATTTATTTTGAGAATAATCAAGTTTAAGGATGATTATTTTTTTTTTTAAAGAAAAAACCTTCAGTATTCTGAAGGTTTTGATGTGTTGTTTTAATTAGAATATCCGCTTAATTCTTCTTTTTTCGAATTATAGATTTTATATTCTAAATATTTAAAAGAATCTCTCGGGATAATGGTCACCCATTTTTTGTATTTCATAAACCATTTCATCTGAATGCTTTTAAGTCCTTTTGTAAGGTAAGCTTCAACGAAAGGATGCACATGCAGATAAAGTTTACCTTTTTCTTTCTGCATAATGGTTCTGATGGTATCTCCCATTTTTTCAACAATGACGATCGGTGCTACGATTTCGCCGTCTTTGTTAGGATTTTCTTCTTTGGTGTCGATTTGTTTTTCCGGGCGGTTTCTCTGTCTCGTGATCTGTATCAATCCAAATTTACTTGGAGGCAGAATCTTGTGGCGAGCTTTGTCCCGGCTCATTTCTGTTTTCAGATGTTCAAACAAATCTCTTCTGTGATCAGGGTTGGTCATGTCGATAAAATCTACGACAATGATGCCTCCCATATCTCTGAGACGAAGCTGTCTTGCTATTTCTGTAGCTGCCATTTTATTCACATTCAATGCGTGTTCTTTATTGGCAGAATTTCCGGTTGTAATATTATTTCCGGAGTTGACGTCGATTACGTGTAGTGCTTCTGTGTGTTCTATCACCAGATAAGCACCCTTTGAACTTGGAATATTTACGTGTTTTCCGAAGCTTTGTTTAAGCTGTTTTTCAACGTTATAATATTCGAGGAGAGGAATATGAGAGTCATAAAACTGAACGATGTTTTTGCGTTCCGGAGCGATAACTTCCACATAATTTTTCATTTCTTCCACCATTTGTTCGTCATCACAAAATACGTTGACGAAATCCTGATTGAAGTTATCTCTTAAAATAGACGAAGCTTTATCATCTTCACTCAATACCTTAGACGGAACTTTATTTTTCTGAATGTTCTTAAAAGTATTTTCCCATTTTTGAATCAGCTGATTCATATCGTTGTGAAGATCTGCAACTTTCTTTCCTTCGGCAACGGTTCTGATGATCACACCAAAACCTTCAGGCTTTATACTGTCGATCAGAGTTCTCAGTCTCACTTTTTCTTCGGAACTTCCGATTTTTTTTGAGATAGAAACTTTGTTGTCAAATGGTATTAAAACCAAAAAACGTCCCGTAAGAGAAATCTGTGTAGAGATTCTCGGTCCTTTTGTAGATATGGGTTCTTTGGTAATTTGTAAAAGAATTACGTCATCTTTTGCGATGATTTTGTCTACCGTTCCGTTTTTATCAATTTCCGATTGTATTTCGAAATTTTTTAAACTTGAGGTATTCTGTTTCTTAGAAACCGTGTCTTTTAAAAATTTTTTATAAGTAAGATATTGTGGCCCAAGATCCTGATAATGCAAAAATGCATCTTTATCGTACCCGATGTTTACAAATGCCGCATTAAGGTTTGGAGCCAGTTTTTTTACTTTTCCTATGAACAAATCTCCGACTACAAAATCATTTTTGTCTTCTTCCTCATGAAGTTCACATAGTCTTCCGTCCTCCAGCAAAGCAATCTTTGTAAGCTCATCTTCATGCGAAACTATTAGTTCTTTCTTCATTTTGTTATAAGATAATTTTTTTTGTTGATAAAAGATATGAAACGATTTCTGTAATTTTAAAATTACTAATTATAAAGATAATTTGTTGAAATTTTAATAAACCAGAAAACATCAAAACATTCTCAGATCAATATGGTAACAAACAAAAATATAGTCAGTGATTATTAAAAAATTAAAAACACCAACTATATCGTTATATGAAAAATCCCGAAGGAAAATTATTTTTTCTTATGTCTGTTTGCTCTTCTTCTTTTCTTTCTTTTGTGGGTTGCAACCTTGTGTCTTTTTCTTTTCTTTCCGCTTGGCATAATGTTAATTTTTTTGTGTAACTAGTTAATATTCAATTGTTATTCTTATTTTACTGCAACTTTAGTTTTTACTTTCTCCACAAAAGACTTTGATGGCTTGAAAGCAGGGATATTGTGTGCAGGGATTTCGATTGCAGTGTTCTTAGAAATGTTTCTTCCCGTTTTGGCTGCTCTAGTTTTAACGATGAAAGAACCAAACCCTCTTAAGTAAACATTGTCTCCATTATACATAGAAGTCCTGATCTCCTGCATAAAAGCTTCTACAACTTTCTGTGTTTCATTCTTTTCTGTTCCCAATTTATTTGAGATGGTGTTTACCAATTCTGCCTTTGTCATTTCCTTTTTTAATTTTAAATTTTAGGTGTGCAAATTTAGTTAAAAAAATTGAATAGAAGCAAATTAGTAGAGAAAATATTTTGCTTAAGAGGCTGACAATTTTATATTTAGTTTGGTATGATGACAAAAAAAGAGTATTTACATACTCGAATTATAGTATCCGTTTTCTACACAGAAGCGGATGAGGTGCAGTTTTGTTTTTAAACCCAGCTTTTCTGTGAGTCTGTTGATATAGGTGTCTATAGTTCTTGTGCTGAGATTGAGTTTTTCACCTATCTCTTTGTTACTGAAGCCTTCATAGCAGAATTTCATCAGCTGAATCTCCGTTGGGGAGAGCTCTTCCTGACTTTTCTTCTGTCTGTTCATGTACTCCTGCACTGCTAAAGGCTGCTGCTTCCAGCTTTCAGAATAGGCTTGATAGTCAAAATCCCGTGAAGTAATCTGCCCCTTGATAATATCTTTAATAATATTGCTGTTTTTTTGACAATAATAGATATTCGGAATTTTTTCCAAGATCTCAGCCATATCTTCCTGATAAGTTCCGGAATAGGTGATAATGGGGGTCTCATGATTGTTTTTCCGGATAAATTTGATGGCCTCCAATCCGCTGAGTACAGGCATAAAGAGTTCTACGATAAAAACATCTTCCTGTTTCCTGTAGATTCTGTTGATGAGCTCATGACCGTTGTTGCAATCATTAAGCAGCATATTAAAGGGGTTTTCCAACAACATCTTTATCATGATCTTTTTAAAATAAAAATCGCTGTCTGCTATAGAAAACCGAACCGTATTGGTCAGTATTTTAGTCATTTTACTTCTGTGATTTGGTGTAAACAAAATAAATTTGGTTCACTAAAATATGAAAATCTTTCGGATTTCAAAATTAAACTTAACATTAAATAATTGTAAATATGTTGCAAACTCCATATTTAATTTTGAGAATAAATATTTTTTTTCTATTTTCACATTCCAAACCAAATCACAAGTATGTCTATAAATAGAGATAAAAAATTGAACAAATCCGATGTCAGGACGGGTATTTGGAAATTTATCCTCTCGTTCATCGTTTTATCCTCAATTTCTTTCTGCGCCGTCTTTTTCTTTTTTAAAAGTTACCATACCCAACGCAAGGGAATGGAAGCCGAAGCTGATAAATATTCAGAACTTCGCGGTCGCAGCAACGTCATGAATATCAAAATTGACAGCATTCATCATCTGATGACACTTTTAGATATCAATAAAGTGCAGAATGATATCCAGCTCAGAAAACAAATTACAGAAGAACTCTATGATGCGAGAAGCATTATGGGGCAGGACAGCGTAGATAATCTGAAGCATTATGCGGTTTTACTGAAGCACATAGGTCCTATGCTCGATCTCAAAACAAAAATTATAAGCGTTGCCAACCAGAAAGAATATTACCGAAGCCAATTGATGAGATGTCAGGGTAAAAATGCAGGGGTAATAAAGGAGCTTAGAGTAGATCCTACGAGAAAATTTGCAGGGAGAAGGAGATAATTTATTTTAAATTTTTAAATTATGCAGGGACAAATTACATTATCAAAAAAGGAAAAACGTTTTCAGTTTTTATATCTTATTCTGATGCTTTTGGCAGCAATGCTTTTGTTGGGAATCATCTTCCTGAACAGGTTTGAATCACCCTTCGATTCTTCTGATGTGGTGACTTTGAAAAGGCTTGAGCAAAAATCGAAATTTGATATTGAACAACAGAATATTCAGAAGGTTGTAGACAGCACTTTTGTGAAAATCTCACATCTCGATGCTGAAAATCCGGAAGCAATGACCATTCATGAAATTGAGAAGAACACAGATTTTATTTCGTCTACCAAAAAAAGATTTGTCACTCCTGATGAAAGGATAGATGGATATCCGCTCATTGCAGAATTCTACGAAATGTACATGGAAGATAAAAATATGGTGAAGAATATGACAGACGATGTTAAAAGACTCGAAGTAACCGTCAAAAACTGCGAAATGGGATATAAAAATAACGAACAAAGACTTTTTGAAAGAGATATTGCTCTTAAAACAAGATAGCCAAAATACACATCACAACACACATCACAAAAATTAAATATGAACTATTTTCAAAAGAACAGGAAAAACATCATCATTGGTGTCGTCGCTACTTTGCTGGTTGCTGCCCTTGTTGCACTGTGGCTTCAAAAAAAGGTCATTCATTCATCAGATGATATTGTAGGAGCAGTCTATCCGTTGACGCTGACGGTAGGCGATACACTTCATTTTGAAGACAAAACACCTTTTGCCAAACAAAGAAAATGGAATTTTGCAGATGGTAACAGCTCAGAAAAGAGCAAAGGTTATCATTTTTTCAATAAACCAGGATATTACAGCGTGACTTTGATTATTGATGATAAATACACCAAAACTTATCCTATCGTTGTATCTTCAAGACGCGTGGAAGCTCAGGACAGTCTGAAGATGACTACCACCATCGATGCTCCCACTCAGGCGATGCAGTTTGAAAATGTAAACTTCAGAGCATTATCAGATGGTAAGCTTTTTACCTGGAAGTTCGGTGAGACATCAGGAATTGATTCCAAAGACAAATTGGCAACTTACTCTTACAAAAAACCCGGCGATTATATAGTAACGTTATACACAGATATCGACAAAGAACCAATTTTACACAGAATAAAAATTGTTGCCGAATACAATGAAGTCGAAGAGGAGGTAGCAGTAGATGATTTTTATGAGCAAAGGGACAATGATTTTAAATACCATCTTCAGCAGATTGCCAACGGAAACAGTTTTAATATGCATTACAATTATTTGTTAAACAAATATTTGTGTAATAATGAGAATTCTATCGTTCAGGTAAGCGACAGCAAAGTCAATAACTTTTATCTCTATTGTGCAGGTTTACAGTTTGATAAAAATAATGTGATTCAGACGGTAAAGCTCAATTATGACGATGCTCAGAACTGTGTTACCAAAGTAGACATCAACCAAAGCAAATAAATGATCATTCCGAATTTTTTCGGATACCACACCAAATTATAAAGAAAATTAAGATGAAAAGTAAATTTCCTCTAGCAGCTTATTATATAGGTTTATCTGTCTTGCTTACAAGCTGTCAGGTAAAATTGCCGTCAAAGAAAACTCCTGAACCAAAACAGTACGGACAGATTGACAATTCGCCAGTTATTGATGGTTTTTCAAAGAAATCTGTGCCTTGGATTGCCATTTCAGACCGATCAAGAAATACGGCTTACCTTGATAAGAGTGATGAAAAATCATATAAAGAAGTGAAGTTTTTAGAACCTCTAATGGTTTTGAAAAACCGGGACGGCATGGTAAAAGTAGCAGAATACATTCCTGATGCTTTAATGAAAAAAGTCTCATCAAAATCGGTAAAAACCTATGGCTGGATTCCCGAATCTGATCTTTTGCTCTGGAGCAATTCATTAAAAAGCGAAAAAACAGGTTATCCTGTACGTGTTGCTGTCGTTCCGAGCAGTCCGGAAGTGATAAAAAGTGCAGAAAGGTATTACAAAAACGATTCTATCATGGTTTTTAATTCGCCAAGTCTGATCGAACAGGCGAATGTGAAAATTCCGAATGGTCAAATGGTTTATGTTTACAAAAAAGCAGAAAATAACAAAAGATTTTTAGTAGGTAAAAAGCCGTCTATTGATATGGACAGTATTAGTACAGGACTTTACGGATGGGTAAGTTCTGATGTGATTTCGGCATGGGGAGAACGTTCTGCCTTTAAGATGAAAAATCCTACCGGAATTAAAGAAACAGCTTTAGGAATTCATGAAGGTTCACCGGGAGGAACAGATGCAGAAAAAAGAACTGCAATTTTTCTTACCGATGTAGATAAAAGAACTCCGCTTGAAAATATTTATCCCGTTAATTTAGCACTTACTGATACCGTTGCGGCAGATAGCAAAACAAAGTATTTTACCAACGTATTAGATTACAGTAAAAATTATGTCTACAATGTTTTGGGAACAGAAATTTACTTCGATCGTTACAGAGAAATTACCGAGAGAAGTAAAAGAGCAAACATTGTTTTCGTCCTTGACGTAAGTTCTGCAAACGCACCCTACACACCCATTGTAAAATCGCTTCTTCAGGATCTTCAGCTGAGATTTGAGAAGCCTTCTTATTTTAATTCAATAAAATATGGGGTTGTACTTTATAAGAATAATCCATGCGGAGAAAACGTAGCTCCATCACCTTTGAGCAAAGATTACAGTAAAATAACAACTTTTATTGATCAGAAAATCAATGAAATGAACTGCCAAAGTACAGGTGGAAATCAACCGGTAAATGAAGGTTTAATTGCAGCCGGAAATCTGCTTTCCGAGGTTCCGGATGAAACCAACATTGTCATCACGATCGGTACTTCTGCCAACAGGGACAGCAATATGTATGGGGTAATTAATTCGCTGACTCAGGCTCAGGCAAAAGTCATTATGTTCCAGACAAGTGCAAGATCTTCAGATACATATAATGATTTTGTTTTGATGGCAGAAAATGTTGTTACAAACACCGCAAAAAATGTCGCCGAACTGAAAAAGCAGAAAATAATCAATCAGAGTGATGTTTTAACGAAGAATAATTTTAATTTAATTGAAGGCGATGCTGGTTTCTACTCATTAGATTTCCCGAAACAAAGTATGGCTCCCGGATTTGTTATTTTCCCTAAAAAAGGAGATATTACCGCACCGGGTTTCTTAAAAAAATCTGTTGACAGTCTGATTGCTCAGGTGACTTTGGATAATGAAATGATCGATAAATCTTTGAACGAATACTTCCACTCATCGGTTGGCGCCGGAAGAACGGATGTTGATTTTAAATATAAATATTTATATCCGGGACTGACGAATCCTGTTCCTGCGGGCATCGCAGCACAGTTAATCAATTACGGGAATCCGTTTTTGGTGAAAGGATATATTCCGAGAGAATTAAAAGAATTCAAACCCGGAATGGAAAAAGGGATCTTGATTTCTGAGTCAGAATATGATCAGCTTAAAGCTTTCTACGCTGAAGTTTATGAAAAAACAGGAGCGGCAAGAACTGATTTTAAACAAACAAGAGCAGTGAAAGAATATGTTAAGCTTTTGAAAAAATACAATCCAACCCTGAAATTTTTAGATAAAGGAGAATTATATGAGCAGCCAATGTCTTATGCCGTAGGAATCAGTACAGGTTTTGACAATTCCGAGGCTGAACTGATGTCAAAATATAAACTGAAAGGCTGGAAAAAATCAAAGATCATCACCAATGATCAGGCAAGAACTTATTTTAAATATTACAAAGATCTAGCAGAAAGAATGCTTACCCACAGGAACAATCCTGCGGTAAAAATAAAGCAGAACGGTCAGGAATTTTATTGGCTTAATGAATATTTCATGCCGACCACATTACCGGTAGAAGAACCGGAGTATACTCAACATTAATAACTTATACTATAAAAAAGACGGAAAATTTACTTTCCGTTTTTTTTATGTTAGCTTACTTTTTGTTATCTTTGATTACCAAACATCACAAAATATGTCAGAGCAATCATCATCTCATGACGGCAAACACTTTGTCGTACAGAAAGGAAAATGCGAGTGCAATCAAGGAGACCAGTTTCCACAGCATAAAGTGACTGTGCATCAGAAGCATTATTGGAATGATGCAGCAGGAAGTACAGATTATCTTGCAGTTACAGAAGATGATCTGGAATTTACACCTTCAGGTCCGAGTTTCGGACGTTGCAAACTAAAGCCTTCTTCAAGCGGATATTTACCCTGTGCCTATGCTCCTGCCGGAAAATGGCAAAAAACCTATGATAAAGTAAAGGTCATGGGCAAAAAAGTGGTGACTGAAGTTTCTGAGCTTCAGTGTGCTGTAGGTGGGAAAATTACAATTAAAGATCACGGTCAACGTGGTGAAATGAGTAAGCAGAATGTGAAAAATGCTGATGAAAAAATCGTCAGACATATGAATCCTCTGGTGGATGTGAACGAGTTTAAAGAAACTGTTTTCGAAAGTGAATTAGATGCTTATTAATCTTTAAAACATTCTGCAATGTCAAAAAAAGGAGTTTCAAAAATATCAGGAAATCCTTCTCCGAAAGTTGGAGAAGCGACTACATATACCATTACAGACTGGTATCCTGCAACACCACAAAATCAACGAAATGCAGGGGGTGTTACATGGGAATTATTCAAAAAACGCTCAAACGGTAGATTTACCACTACAAATATTAAAAAAACAGGCTCCGGAACATTCACTTTTGGAGAGGTAGCTCAAAGAAATACTTATCGTCTTGAAGCCTATCTTTATGAGCCTGAAGGAGATGGTGCATCAACCATTGAAATTACTCCTCAACCTGTAGCAATTCCGAGAATTAATAAAATCGAATTGCAATATGTTGATGATTCTCCCGGAACAGTTTTTAGTTACACCGAAAAAATGCGTGCTAGAGCGCAATGTGTAAATTTAACGGGACAAAAACTTAAATTTTCTCTTTGGGAAGATGATGCTGTAGGTGATGGGCATAATGCCAATAATCTTTTAATTGAAACTAAAGAAGCGACGGTAGACAGAACTGGAGTGGCAACAGCAGAATTTATGCTGACAAGAGCTTTGATGCAAAAAGCAATGCAGGGAGAAACTGATCCCAAACAATTGGAATTTTATGTTACTGTAGAATATTTTCAGGATAGAAAACATGCTACAGATAATGTAAATGTAAATAATCCTTCTCATGTTCCGACAACTGCGCCGCAACCAAGATCACAACAACCTGCAAGTAATCCTACACCTTCGCAACCGGCTCAAGCGAATCAACAACCAACTTCAAACGTTCCTCCAAGAGCAGCCAACTCACCTGCAGCAGACAAGCCGCAATCTCAAAAAGAAGAAAAAGGGATTGTAGACAGAGTAACAGATTGGTGGAATAAGCTTGAGCTTTGGGATTGGGCAGAATCACCGGGAACTATTAAACCTACACAACCGCCGACTCAGCAATCTTCTGATGGAAAAGCAGTAAGCGTTGTACAAGATACCGGAGTTGAAGATATTCTTGATGCTTATTTCGCTAAAAAAGAATACACAAAGCAAACGGGCGAGGTTGCAGGAAGTTTTGAATATAAAATCGGCAGCAATGGTAACAAAACAGCAACCGATGCCGAAAAAGAAAACATTGCAAAAATAATTCTTGCCAAACCTGCAGTGAAAGCTTTAGTCGATAAGAAAGAATATACAACTTTGGCAGCCATCAAACAGGGGCTTACAAAAGAAGTTTACAATAAAGATGAAAAAGTAACCTTCCAGACTTTTAAATTGGGCGCTGAATTGAAGAAAATAAACAGTGCTCCACTTGATGCCAAAGTATACTTGGTTGCAAGAACTTCAGGTTTAAATGGAAAACAAGCGACCTTAATTGTCAAAGAAAAAGATGGTCTTATAAAAGGTTCTGCAGGAGCCGTTCTTCCGCTTTTGGAAATTACCGAAGCGCAAATGGATCAGACAACAGCAGCCGGAACAGCAGTGCCGGGAACTGAAAAAACACAATTTACTGCTACGATAGAAAACGGTGTAGCAAAAGTTCCGATTCATCTGAGACCAAAATCTGATGATGAACTAAAGCAATGGAAAGAAAAAGTCTCCAAAGGAAAAGAAGATGGAGAATACACCTATAAATTTGGAGGTGAAAACCGAATTACAGACGAAAATTCTAAAAAGACAGTTGCAGAAACCATTCTGAAAAACGCAAAAAGCGGAAACGCAAATAACACAAAAATTGCTGATGGTAAATCGGCTTATGTAGACGATATTATTAAAGCTCTTTCTATAAAAACATATCAGAAGGACGAAACAATTAAGTTTAAATTATATAAAAAACAGCAGGAATTACTTTTCATTCAGGCAAAAGCGCAAGGAGAAAAACAACATGATAAAGAATTCCTGAAAGCTGAGGGAGCTTACTTTGTTATTGGGAAAAACTGTTTCTGCAACAGAGATATCACATTAGCAGAATTTGAAACGATCCTTAAAAAACTTAGGGAATCGGAGGGAGTCGCTAATACAACAGGTTTATTTTATAAAGACAATTGTAATTTAGATGATAAAACGAATGCAAGTTTCTTAGCGAAAATCAATGAAAAATTTAAAGCACATGAAATAAATACCTGTATCAGAAAAATTCACTTCTTAACACAAGTATATCATGAGACAGATAAATTCCAGACGACATTAGAATACGCAAACGGAATTAAATATGATCCGGGACATCACGATGATGCCAATGGAAACGGAAATACAGTTGCAGGGGACGGAGAAAGGTATAAGGGGAAAGGATTGATGCAGCTTACCTGGAAAAATAATTATAAAAAATACAAAGCCTATTCAGGAGAAGATGTTGTAGGAAGCCCTCTCAGAGTTGCAGAAGAGTTGAATCTGGCGGTAGATTCTGCAGTTTGGTTCTGGACGCAGGGTAAAGTTTTGGGAGCAGGAGATACCTGGACGGTTCCTACCACTACATACAGTCAGTATGATAATTCAAACGGGAAACAGTTTCCAAAAACCCAAATATCTAAGGTAACACCGGATGGTACGGTTTCGTATGCGACAATTAATATGAATTTGCTTGCTGATAAAGATTATATTGATACCATAAGCTGGCTTGTGAATGGCGGTGGAAACGGAAGACTGGAAAGAAGAGATTATCTAAAAGAAATTAAAAAGATCTTTAATTATCCTCAGGATTGTGCCAATGCAGGAGCTTCTGGAGGAAGTAGCGGTGTAACAATACATTTTGTAGGAGATACAGCACTTGAGAGTGGCATCTCACAGAGAACAAGAACAGTACTTGAAGAAGTAGGAGCCGCGTCAAAAAATAATGATATTTACATTACCAGTACAGCAAGAACGCCAGCTGATCAGGCAAGAATTATGTATGATAACATTGCCAGAACAGGAGCTGCAGAGCAAAAAGGAATTTATGCCAATGCTGGAGATCAGGTGATTGATGTTTATACAGCAGGAACAAATGCTCATAAAACAGAAGCGCAGATCATTCAGGATATGGAGGCGAAGATCAATGAATTAGGACCTTCATCAGTTTCTAAACACTTGGCAGATCCGAATGTAATGAACACTTTTGATGTTTCTATCCGCAGATTGACAAATCCGAATGACTTTAAAACCGAAATGCAGAAAAGATCAGAACTTCATCAATTATTAGATGAAAATGGTGCTTATCACGTTGAAATCAATCAATAATGAAACAAGTAAAACACGTTTTTGTAGGAATATTATCTTTATTTGTATTAAATATTTCATGTCAAAAGAATTCTGTAAGTGTTACTGCAACACTTCCGAAAGAGGTGAAATCAGATAACGACACCATCATAGAAAAATCTGGAATTTATTTAATTTCACCGGATCTGGAAGACATTGATTCTATAAAAAAAGTGATAGGAGAAGACAGATTTTATACTGTTGCGGATGATGCTAATTTTTATATCTCAAAAATATCTTCGGGTCTAAAAGATAAACTACCGACGTTAAAATACGGGAAAATTGATTTTAAAAATGAAAACTTTGTATTTGATAAAAGCAAATATCAAAATAACTGGTTGATCGTCGATTATAAGTCAGGAAAAAAGCCGGAAATATATTCGTTGGTAGATTTTTACAGTCAGCAAAATAAATCTGAAAATAGTCAACCAAGTTCGAAAAAAGCATCAGATATAGAATCCTACCAAAACAATAAAGATTTTATTGCGATGACATTTGACATCAATAATGACGGAAAAGAAGATAAGATTTTCAGCAATAAACCCAATACCGGAGATAGCTTGCTTGTTTATTTTTATGAAAATGAAGGATATGTATTGAAACTAAAATCAATAAATTTTTCTCAGGATGGCGGAAATCAGGTTTCTCAAATCAAAAAAAATGGTAAAGGATTTTCTGTTGTCACCAATTTTCCGAAAGGTACAGATCGGTATAACTATTTTATAAGCTTTGAAAATAATAACTTTACAGTAAATAAGGTAATTCACGAGATGAGTTCTTGGCAGGAAAATGACAATAAAACGAAAATTTGTGAATTTCATCCTAAAATAGATCTTCAGAAATCTTCAGATCAAATTTTTAATCAGTTAATTGCGGCAGAAAAAAATGCGGTTTGTGTCACTAAAAAAATGCAATAAATAGAATATTTCAAATTAGTATTTTTTTTCATTAAAATTTTAAGGAATTTATAAATCTATGATCCTCCATTTTATTCGCCACGGTGACACGCTTCAAAGCATTGCCGATCAGATCAGTCTTGAAAATCCGCTTTATATAAAAGAATTTCACAATCAGAAATGTACCGGAGAAGATTACATTTTTGAGGAACTTGTTGTGGGGAAAAAACTTTTTCTTCCGGACAGTCAGACAATTCAGAAATACAACTCAAAAAATGATGCACCATTCAAAAGTCCTGAAAAAAATCCGAAAATAAATTTTTTGCCTGAAGGATTAGATTTTCAGTATAAGGTAAATGTTAAAGAAATCTCTTTCGATGACGGAAAAAAATCTGAAAACTCATTTTCCTATAATTTTTCCTTAAAATGGATAAAAAGTGAATACAATCATCACACTTTTCATATTTCTAAATCTGATTTTTCGAATGTAAAAGAAAAGTTAGGCGATTTAGCGAGCAGTTGTATGCAATCTTTGAATCCTATCGAAATCCAAACTGACTTGAAAGGTGAAATTGTGACCATCAATCTTTTGAAGGAAACAATAGAAAATTTCCCAAAAATAAAGGAGAAACTATTGGATCAGTTTCCGGATAAATATACAGAAATTTATATTGATGAATTTGAATATGTTGCTCTAAATCAGGAATTATTTCAAAAAAAAATGAAACAGGATTGGATGCTTAAAACTTTTTTTGCACCCATTAGAAACGAATTTAAAAACGGAAAATCCTCTTTTAAAATCTTTCTGGAAAATGAAAATTCTCTGGTTGATATTCAGCAAAACGGACTTGTTAACGATGAAACTGATGAGGTTATCCTAAATCAAACATTATTAATTGATAGAATTGAAATAAAGTACACCGGAAATTACATTCTTGCCACACAAAACGGAATTATAAAATCGATGGACATTCGCAATTCTTATTCTGAATATAATATTCTGCATACCACAGAATTAAAAGTTAGTCAAATCACATAACTTGTATTAATAGATTATTGAACTGCCAAGTCGTACTTCTACTACCCAATATCGTAGAATTACTACAAAATGTGAAAAAGTTTTAATTTTTTTTCAGAATAATTTTAGGTGTAATTATCTTTGAGC
>NZ_JBZEEQ010000022.1:0-21372 GCF_058310155.1 Chryseobacterium sp. DT-167
AAGTTTACCAGAAATGTTGCAGGAGGAAGACAGGTGCAGAATGGTAAAGGGGGTGGGGTGAATCATGATGGGAATCAGCCAAAAAAAGAAACGTTAAAAGTCATTAAAGTTGAAGGTCCGTTTGATGAAAATAATAAAAAAGTTAAAATAGTAGAAAAAAACAAATGGTACAGTTATAAAGCTACAAAATTTAACAGAGAACCAAGCTCTCAAGAACTGCAGAATTTAAGGTGGGGAGTAAAGTATGATGATGAAAAAATAAAGAATATTGCGAGCGTTTCAGGAAAAGGATATAAAGAAATTGTGCATAAAGTTTTAGAAAGTAACACTGCTTCTAAACTGAGACTATATGCTTTTTTTAAAACTCCTACAGAGAATGTAAGTGTAACTGCTGATCTCACGAGAGAAGAAATTATCATTATTATAGGTACAGAACAGCACTCAACAAATATTGCAAATAAATTAATGTTCGGAGGTCAGGCGGTAAGAAAAATAAGGACAAAATATGCCCATTATCCGTTTTTAAAAGTTGCTTTATTTACTGACGGCTATTCAGAATCGCAGTTGTCTGCAATTACAGATGCTGTGCTGCTCCATAATAAAAAGGCTGCTGTTATCAGGGTAACGACAATTTCAGATGTTATCAATATTATCAATTCCGGAAATCGGAACAGTACAGCTATTGATAAAACCCGAAAGGTAAGAGAGATTTATGCTTATTCTCACGGGTACGTGCGTAAAGATAGTAACGAAGGAGTAATCGCCTTCGGATATGAAGGTAAGAATGCCAATAACCAAGAGCTTGACCATACCTCTTTTTCTCAAATAAAAACAGAAGTATTTTTGGATAAAAATACTACAACATTTTATTCTTATGCCTGCCGTACAGGAATAGGTGTGAGTTCCGAAACGGCAAGCAATCCTAAAAAAGAAAATAGCTTGGCTCAAAAAATGGCTAATACTGGAAAAATTACAGTGTATGCGTATATGCGGAGATCACTCTACGAAGATGCATGGGGAACGCAGACCCACAGAGATACTTATGCTTCTGATAATGATGCAGGAGATTCCGGATGGGAAAATTTTAAAACTGATATGAAAGATGCTCTTGGAAGTGATCCTAAAGATATGTCAGAATTTAATAAATACCGAAAAAAGGAAGTGAAAATAGATAAAGCAATCTGGAATCCTGATGGTGCCTATTTAGATGTAAAGGCAGGAACATGGCCTATTGGCGTACCCGCCACGTATGATAAATATAATCCTCAATAAAATTTATGAATACAATAAAAAAATCTTTGATTGTCAGTCTGGTTTGTGCTTTTATCGGAGGAATACAGATGTCATTATTTCTACCGGACGGAGTATCCTGTTCAGACGGAACCAGTTCGTTATTTGACGGGATTTTATTTTTTATGCCAATCCAATTTGTAATCGTCTTTCTCTTAGGATTAATCAATAAGAAAGCAACAGATTATATTATTTCTGTATCTTTATTGATATTTTGGCTGATAATCAATAGATATGAATTTATTAACCGGCATGCATGCTGGTCTACATTTTCAGATACCGAAATTTTAAAAGTAGTCCTCTTAAAATCATTACTTACTTGTACACTATGCATCATTCCGGTATATTTTATAATTAAAAAGTTGAGATTAGGTACGGGAAAAATAATAAAAGAGAAGTGACAGTATTTAATTGAATTATATTAAGAGATATTAGTTAATGAGTTTGTCATACTATCTACAGTTTTAGATTATTTTTAAACAAATAGAATTCTAAAATCTCAAAAGTTATATATTAGCAAACTGATTAAAAATTCTGAGAAATATCTCATTTCACCAAATAATATTTTATGAAAGCTAAACTCGAAACAACAGTTGAGGGTCTTATAATAATCTATCCGTCATGTGTGCAGTCTATGAGACGCCCAAACTCTGCAGAGGGTGCCAAGACTTTGGGAGCACCTGTAATTCTTGATTCTGAACATATTTGTTTTCTTGCTTTTAATAATGAAGGTCACATAACCTTTTTTCTGAGTAACGGATTTGAAATTTCACTTAAAATAAATTACAATGAGGCAAAAAATGCTTACAATTGCGCTAAGATGAAAATCAAATACGTGATGGAATAGGCAAAAAATTGTTTAAATACATTCCATATTAATTTTATTTAATATTTTTTTTAATTTTTCTTGGCAAGTTTTATTAATGATTTTAATTTCACAGAAAGTTTCTTAGTGTTAGATAGTTATAAATTTCCTATTATACACAATCGATAGTTTTTATTTATTCTTTTTCTTATTTTTTGTTTAAAAGTTTCTTTGAAATCTCCTGCGGATGTTCCTTTTGGTACAGTAATTGTGTACAGAAATGCACGTACGAAATTTTCATGCTGCATGCACTTTTGAACAGATCGGTTCTTAGGGATGCGTATCAGGTAAATCATATTGGTTTACATTTAAGTCAAATAATTAACTTTTAAAATTTAAAATATGAGATTAAGTTTAGCAATTTTCTCTTTAGCATTATCTTTGCCCGCGACGGCTTTTGCTCAAGACAGTCTACAAGTAGTATCAAGCGGAGAGTATCCGAATACTTTCAGCTCAGGATCTGCCAATGTGAGTAAGTTTACACAGTCTTCTAAGAGATTTAACGATTGGTCAGTATCCTTCGGGGGTGGTATTCCTTTGGTACAGTCTGCAGATTTGACATCCATTAAAAACGGAAACGGAAAAAACCTTATCGGTTACTCGGCTTATGTAAGTATTGATAAAGCGATTACCCATGCTTTTGGGCTTAATCTTCAGTACGACCGTGGAGAAACGAGACAGGGTTGGTTTAATACCAAAGATGCTGCACCGGCAAATGCCGCAGCAAATGGTCAGCAGGGTGCAAGAACACAATATGATGCGATTTCAATTTTAGGAGATATTAATTTCTCTAACTTAATGAGACGCGTTGACAACAAATCTCCTTACAGATGGGCATTACATGGTTACGCTGGTGTAGGTGCAATGACATACAGAGCATACTTGAAAGATGATTCCGGACAGAGATTAATGACTGAGATCAAACCTTTCAAATCTCAATCATTCTTCGGACAGGCAGGAGCCGGTTTAAAATATAAAATCAACAACAGACTTGATCTTGAAGGTAGAGTAATGTATGTGGTAACCACAGATGATCAGTTTGATGGTGGTGGTGAGCAGTACAGTGCGATCAACAGAAGAGAAGATCAGGTTTCAGATAACTTCTTTAATGCAACGCTTGGTCTTTCAGTAAAATTAGGAAAGCATGATTCTCACCTGATGTGGCATGATCCTTTGCAGGAAATTTATTATAAACTTGATGTTTTGGCAGAAAAGAATATGGATGTTGAAGTTTGTAAAAAAGGAGATGCTGACAATGATGGCGTTTGCGACGATTGGGACAGACAGCTTGATACACCTACAGGAGCAAGAGTTGATGGTTCTGGTGTTGCTTTAGACGTTGATATGGACGGTGTAATCGACCTTTATGACAAATGTGTAACGGTTCCGGGACCTGTAGAAAACAACGGCTGTCCTACAACTCCAACTAATTCGGGAACTGTAACAGAAGCAGAAACAAAATTAGACGGAATTGAATTTGATTTGAATTCAGACAGAATTTTACCTTCAAATACACCGGTTCTTAATAATGCTGTAAATTATATCAACTCTTCAAACGGTTCTTATACAGTAATTGGAGCTACAGATACAAGAGGTTCTGAAGAATACAACCAGAAACTATCTGACAGAAGAGCCAACAGCGTGAAAGATTATCTGATCAAAAATGGTGTAGAATCTACAAAATTAGATGCAATGGGTAGAGGTAAAAAAGACCTTAAATATCCTGAATGTGATCCTGCAACCAAATGCCCTGAATGGAAAAACAGAGCAAACAGAAGAGTTTACTTTGAAGCAAAATAATTAGTTCAAAATAAATTATCACAAAAAAGTCATACGCAGGTATGACTTTTTTTATTTATATATAAAGATTATTTGTTTAATTCAACCCATACAGGGGCATGATCACTACTTTTTTCCCATCCTCTCACATCTTTATCAACTCCTGCATTGGCAAGCGAATCTGCAAGGTATGGACTTAGTAATATGTGATCTAGACGGATTCCGGCATTTCTTTCATAAGATTTATAAAGATAATCCCAAAAAGTATAAATTGTTTCATCAGGATATAAGGTACGAAGAGAATCTACCCAGCCTTTTTTTTGTAATTCTTTGTAGGTTTTTCTCACTTCTGTCCGGAAAAGAGCATCATTCTTCCATTTTTCAGGTTTATATACATCTTTTTCTTCAGGAATAATATTGAAATCTCCAATGAGAATTGCCGGCAGTTCCATTTTAATGAGTTGGTTGGTTCGTCTTTTAAAACGCTTGATCCACGAAAGTTTGTAATCAAATTTGGGTCCCGGATAAGGATTTCCGTTGGGAAGATAAAGACAGCAAATAACCATTTGATCAATAATTGCCTCAATATAACGGCTCTGTATATCATGTGATGCTCCGGGAAGTGTATTCTGAACTTCTGTTATTTTGTACCCCTTTGCAAGAATTGCAACGCCGTTCCAGCTTTTTTGTCCTTTCCATATTGCATTGTAACCGGCTTTTCTGATTTCTTCAACTGGGAATTTTTCCTGCGGACATTTTAGCTCCTGAAGGCATACAATATCAGGTTTTGCTTCCTTAAGCCATCGCAACAGAACAGGTAAGCGACCATTGACTCCATTTACATTATAAGTTGCAATTTTCATAGACCAAAATTTAAAATTAAATTGATTAAATAATATCCGACAAAGATTATTCCATCAGTAAAACCTATTTTAATTAAACTTTAAACAATTCTTTTTTACAAAATTCTCATTTGTAATGATTGTCTCTAAAATTTGTTGCAGAAATAAATATTTTATCTCTGTTTCTCTTTACTGAAGCTTTTTGTGGCACAACTTCTGATATATAAAAGTACAATCCAAAATCAAAAGAATATGAAGTCGATTTCTATAAAAGTAGCTTTTTGCACAAATTGTAACGGATATTGTACGGCAACTCCGGTTGATAAAAATGATCATGATCATCCTGAAATTGTTGACCAGTTTTTTTATCACGGTGAACCGTGGTTTACTTTTGATCAGAAAACTTTTGAAGCAAAAACTCAATATCAGGAGATTGATGTAAAAATTTTAGATTTAGCAATTCACAGAATAAAAGACCGCAGGTATTGCCATTGCAACAAAACAAAAAAAATGGTGAAGTCAAACCATATTGCAACTCCTGCAAAATCGGAAAATGTTTATTTCACGTCAGATTATATTGAGATGGAATATGATCTCTATTTTCAGGATCTTTATCATACGTACCAGAATTTTCACGGATTGGGTTCTGCAAGAAAACATTCAGGAAGCTCTGTGAGGTAAAAAAAATCTTTTAAAATTCAACTTTTTACTTACTGATACCTATGAGTTTCAACGAAGCCGGGCTGAGATAGATCACATTAAATTGGGTAAGAGATTCTACATCAGCGGGAGTCTGGGTATTTAAATTATCTTTCTTAAAAGACAATTCTATAGAATCATCATATGTTGCTACAATTCTTACGACCGAATATCCGTTGTATGCGACCTTAAAACCTTCAAACAAAAGCTTTTTTTTAGACTTTTCGTATTGTTTAAATTGTTCAATCTGTAGTTCAGTAAAGGTATCCTTTCTGGTTTTGGTATTTGCTTCTTTCCAGATTTGGTAATCTTCGGGCTCTTTTATAAGCTCACCATTGATATCGGTTGGTACAAACATTCTTAATGACAACGGCTGTTTAAGAAAACTTGCGTAGTTTTTCATCAGTTTCAAAGTCTGCAGATCGGCATATCCTTCGTGTGAATAGTAGTCGATCACAAAGCTGGTCATTGGTATCAGTCTGTGAAAATCAAAATTCTGCATATTGATATCGTTCAATCTTTTTTAAAATAATTTTTCGCAAATATACAGTTTACAATGATGAAATAATTTTAAAATTTCACAAAATATAATATTATTTAGCCTGTTCATTATTGAAAAACAAAATTATAAACCCTGAAAAATAATCAGATAAGATTCTGATTTAGTTTGACGGTATTGTAAACCAGAAACTGCTGCCTTCACCCACTGAGCTGTCGACGCCAATTTCGCCTCCGTGACGTTTAATAATTTCAGATGAAATATACAGACCAAGTCCTAACCCGGAATATTTTTTACCGTTGTGGTTGGCTCGGAAGTATCTGTCAAAAAGAAATGGCTGTATTTCGGGATCGATTCCGTCACCGAAATCTGTTACACTTACTTTTACACTATTTTCTAATTTTTCTACAGTCAAATGAATTTCTTCAGATAGCGGAGCATATTTTACAGCATTGTTTACGAAGTTTACTACCACCTGGTCAATGCGCTGCAAGTCTGCAAAGATGGTTGCATCAAGGTCTCCTTTAAGGATGAGATGATGCTTT
Organism: Chryseobacterium sp. DT-167; assembly: GCF_058310155.1. Taxonomy (NCBI): domain Bacteria; kingdom Pseudomonadati; phylum Bacteroidota; class Flavobacteriia; order Flavobacteriales; family Weeksellaceae; genus Chryseobacterium; species Chryseobacterium sp. DT-167. The sequence continues at coordinate 6,520 of NZ_JBZEEQ010000022.1, forward strand.
CCTGCAATTCTCACGTCGTCACAACACGCGTTAAGCATTTCTGAAACGGTAAAGACTTCTTTTGTAAGTTCAAGGTTGCCACCGCTTAATCTGTTTAAATTCAGGAGTTCGTCAACAAGATTACTCAGTCTGTCAAGACTTTTTGCCGACTGATCAATCAGTTTTGGGATCATCTCGTGAGTCGGCTTATCTTTCAGCCTTGTAAGCAGCTGTATACTTGCTTTGAGACTTGTAATGGGCGTTTTCAGCTCATGACTTGCGATGCTCAGAAAATCATCTTTCTGGGTTTCGTAGTTTTTTCTTTTGGTTATATCTACAGTTACGCCAATCATATGGGTTGCATTTCCGTTTTGATCAAAATTGGGAATTCCGGCAGCGTTGATCCAATGTAATGATTCATCGGGCCATTTTACAAGATATTCTGCATGCAATGCAGTTCCGTTTTCGATTGACTGATTGATTTTCTCTCTTAAAACCTTTCTATATTCAGGAACAACGATTTCCATCAAATTATCAAAATTAAATATAGAATCATTTGCCAAGCCGTAATTTGCTTTGCACTGATCGGAAGAACTGATCTCGCCGCTTGATAAATTTAGATTATAGGAACCCAGCTGACCAGCATGCAGTGCGATTTCCATTTGCTGATTCAGAGTTTCCAGCTCTTGTTTTTTTAAGATCCTGTCTGTAACCTCATTGGCAATTACGATGATTGAGATCGTTTTTCCTTTATCATCTTTCAAAGGTTCATAGATAAAATCAAAATAAGAGTCTCTCAGATTTCCTTCAAAATCAAGTTTTACATGGGCGGTATCACCAATAAAAGTGATGCCGGTTTTAAAAACATTTTTCAGAATAGGAATGTACGGTTGTCCTTTCAGCTCTGGTAAGGCTTCTTCGATGGGTTTGCCAATAACCTTTTTGTCTTTGCCCCAGACTTTAAGAATCATATCATTTGCTACCTCTATCATAAGATCTTCACCGGATAAAATCCCAAATGCGATGGGTGCTTTGCTGATAAATGATTTTAGCCGTAACTCGCTGTTTTGTAAATTTTTATTAAGAGTTACCGTCAAATCATATGACTTGCTTACATTTTCATTTGCGGTATGTAGTTCTTCATTTGTTGCTTCCAGTTCTTCATTGATGGTGGCAAGTTCTTCAATGGCAGATTTCAGATCAAGCTCAGTATTTGTTAACTGAAGATTTGATTTCTTTAATTCATCAATCGTATCCAGCGATGATCTTCTCAATTCTATCTGTTCCATCGCAGTTTTTGCAAGACCTTCGAGAATTTCTCTGTCTGACTGACTAAATTCTCTCTTTTTTTTATCAATAATACAGAGAGTTCCAATTAAAAAGCCATCATGCGTAACTAAAGGAGCGCCTGCGTAAAACCTTAAGCCAAAATCGCCCATTACATTGGGATTAGATATAAGGCAGGGTTCTTTCAAAGCGTCTTCAAAAACGGTAACTTCATGATCAAGTATTGCCAGAGCACAAAGGCTTTTGCCTCGATTGGCTTCTTTTACGGTTCCCATCCCAATATTGGCTTTGAAAAATACAGATTCGGCATCTACCAGAGAAAGAAGAGAAATAGGGACATTGAATATCTGCGTAGCAAGTTTTGCTATACCGTCGAAACTTTCTTCTGAGGGAGTATTGGTGATTTTGTATCGTTTTAAAACTTCGATGCGTTCTGTGTCATTTTCGGGAACGATGTTTCTTCCAAAGGTATTTTCAATCATAATTGACCGTCTTTTAACACTTTTGTAATGGTAGACGATTGATCATGGTGTAAGCAAATTCCTTGCTAAACCTTAAATTTAATTTCAATTAAGTCTAAATAAATGGTTTTTCTTTAAAAAAAATTAAATGCAGCATGACAGATAAGATTAATATAAAAATTGTGATTTTGTTTAAACTATGGGCATAATATTTGGATAGTAGAAGTTATCTTCATCAAAAAATAGTTGAATAAATTATAAATTTCTGCTATTATTGCATTATTGTTTTAATTAAACTGCTTAGAATTGGAAACATCAAATGAGGCTCCAAATGGGTCATACGGCAACTTAGAAAATAGTATCGACATTTATCTTAAGGCGCTCAATTCCGCAAATTCAGGGATTATCATTACTGATAATACTCAGCCTGATAATCCTATTATCTATTGCAACAAAGCGTTTGAGACGATTACAGGCTACCATCATAACGAAATAATAGGTCACAACTGCCGTTTTTTGCAGTCTCAGGATCGTGCACAGCCTGAAAGAAGTATTCTGAAAGAGTGTATAGAAAATGGAAAAGAATGCAGAGTGGAAATTAGAAATTACCGGAAAAACGGTAAGCTTTTCTGGAACGAGCTCTTTGTGTCTCCTGTACAAAATGATGCCGGAGAGATTACACATTTTATAGGTGTTCAAAATGATATTACCGACCGCAAAAAAGTAGAATACGATCTTAGGGAAGAAAAAGCATCTGTAGAAAGAAAAATACAGATACGGACCCAGGAACTTTTGGATAATCAGGCTTTTCTTTCAAGTATTATTCATACTGTAAGAGAAAGCCTCTTGGTATTGGATGCCAATTTTGTTGTAATGAGCGCAAATACTCATTTTTTAAACACATTCAAAGTTTCCGCAGAAGATACAGTGGGTACCTTATTATTTGAGTTAGGAAATCACCAGTGGGATATTGAAGCATTGAAAGAACTTTTAATCAAAATTCTTCCTACCAACAATCCCGTTATTGACTTTGAAGTAGAACATGACTTTCCTCACATCGGGAAAAAGATCATGTTGCTGAATGCTTACAGGGTAGAATTTGAAGGTCAGTATAAAGACAGGATTTTGATTGCCATAGAAGATATTACCGATAAAACAGAGATAGATCGCCGCAAAGATGATTTTCTTTCTATTGCCAGTCATGAGCTCAAAACTCCTTTGACTACTATAAAAGGTCTGGTGCAGCTTCTCCAGAGGATGCCGCCCGATGGAGCTTCAGAAAAATATCTGTCAACTTTAAGCAAAGTAGGAAATTATGTAGACAGGCTTAATAATCTGATCACAGAACTTCTGGATACTTCCAAAATACAGTCTGGCAATATAGAATTGCACAATGAGCCATTTAATATTGATAAAACAATAAAAGATACCGTAGAAAGCCTTGCAATAGCAACACCTGACTATAAAGTTGTACTGACGGGAAATGCAAATGCTGTCATTCTGGGTGATGAATTACAGGTATCGCAGGTGATCAATAATTTAATTTCAAATGCCATCAAATATTCCCCCGGCGCAGAAAAAGTAGATGTACATATTAGTAGAGTAGGGAGTTTCGTAAAAGTTTCTGTGAGAGATTACGGAATGGGAATAAGCCCACAGGATAAGACAAAGATTTTTGAAAGATTCTTCAGGGCGAGAGATATACAAAAAAAATTTCCCGGTTTGGGAATAGGTCTTTATATTTCTCACGAAATAATTGCCAACCACAAAGGCTCACTATGGGTGGAGAGCGAAATAGGTAAAGGATCAACCTTTAGCTTCACATTACCAATAATGAAAGTTGATAATAATGGAAAATAAAAAAATAATGGTCTGTGATGATGATCAGGGAATTCTAGATGTATTGCAGATGCTTCTGGAGTCAGAAGGCTTTGACGTGATTACCGAGATCAACAGTACAAATCTTATAAAAGAAATGAAAATCAATTTGCCTGATCTTTTACTTCTAGATCTGTGGATGCCTGTGTTATCAGGAGATCAGGTTTTAAAAGCATTACGAACCACCGAGGAATTTGAACATCTTCCGGTGATCGTACTTTCTGCAAGTGTAGATGGAAGCAGTATTGCGAACGGTGCAGGAGCAACAGATTTTGTTCCCAAACCTTTTGATATGGATGATCTGATTATAAAAATCAGAGGATTGCTGTCAAATTCTGATATTGACAGCGTTTTTGAAGCATCAAGATAAAGCATCGTAATTTAAATATTTTGTATTAATAATTTTACTCAATTCATTAAGTAATATCTAAACGTATTTCCAGATATATTACTTGTTAACACCATATTAGCAAAAAGCCTTAGTTTAATAAAACTAAGGCTTTTTCTATATTTTCAGAGACTATTTCCTATAGCTTCCTGTTTCAATATTTTCGTTCTAAAAAGCTGCATCGTAGAATTACTACATCAAATCGTAGAATTACTACAAAATGTGAAATAATCTGGTTTATTTTTATTTAATATCAAATCACTGTATATCTTTGAGGTATACAAATCAATCACTTACAAAATAATTAATATTTAAAAATTCACATTATGGCAGTAAATTCAAGAGGAATCTTAAAATTCAACGGTAGCGAAGGGCAAAAATTATTAAAGCTGAATTACAGCGTATCAAGATCTACAGACGTTTCGGGACGTGTAGCTTCAGACCCTTCAAATGCACTTATTAAACTTACTATTGAGGCTACAGAAAAATCTGAAATCCTTGAATCTCTATTAAATGGTAAGTACAAACCTACAACCGGCGAGATTACTTTTAACAAATCTCACGAAGAAGGCACTCTGATCACTTTAAACTGGGAAAACGGATATGTTATTCAGCACGAAGTAGATTTTGATGCAGTGGATGAAAATTCTATGCTGATCAGTTTTGTAGTCAGCGCAGAGACCATCAACTACGGAAATTCTGAGTACAAAGGTCTTTGGCCGGGAGTATAAATTTCAGACCAATTTTGAAAAATCGAGTTTACAGAGTAGCATACTTCCAAAAAGTAGGCTATTCTGTTTTTTGAATACGGTAAAGTTTTTATACACCTAATTGTATAAAACTTTTCAGGGATTATCAGAACAGACAATCTGTTATATGTAATCACCATCTCTTTCTGAGAATAAACGCAGAGGTATAAATCAAAAAATACGAAGCCATGTTTCAGGATAATAAATCATCAAAACCGGAAACTCTTAGGAGTGTAAAAAATACTGAAGCTTCCCGGAATCCGGAAGAATCTGCAGACGCATTACAGAAAGCTGATGCAAATATCGAAAAGATTGGTGAAAAAAAATATCGAATACAACCATTTTCGGGATCTGCACAAAGTGTTTCGGGGATGTTTATGAATCAGAATCTCCATGCAAACGATGCTATAACTTCTGAAGGCAAAGTCTGGTCGAAACAGCCTACTTCTAAAATTCATAATGCTGAGGCCATATCTTCCAGCCAGGTTTTAGGAATCAACAGAGTTGTAAAACTTGAGATTGTAGTTGACGGCAAGGTGATCAGGCATTTTAAACATTTTGAGTTGAGCCAAAGTGCAGTTAGACATCATCATTTCAGCCTGATCTTGGCTTATGACAGCTTAGGAAATGCAGAAAATCATAATTTAGAAGAAACACAGAATTTTTTAGGCAAAAGACTCACCGTTGTTTTTAAATATAAAGATGTGATCGATGGTCCCGAGAGAAATTTCGTGGGCGTGATTACGGAAGTCGGTTTCAGTCAGGAAAAAGGCAGTCTGGGAAATATTGTCCTTACAGGTTTTAGTCCGACTGTACTTTTAGATGCTGCTCCACATATCCAGAGTTTTGGCGGTGCACAGGAAATCAGCCTAAACAGTATTGCAGATCAGGTAATTAAAGAAGGCTTAGGCGGAAGCAAATTTGATTTCAGAGTTGATGCAAATCACGGAAATGTCTCTTACAGCTCGCAATATGAAGAAACTCATTATAATTATCTGGCAAGAATCGCCGAAGCTTATGGCGAGCAGTTTTTTTATGACGGTGAGGTTCTTCATTTCGGCAAACTTCCACCTTCGGAAAACCCCGTAAAATTGACGTACGGAAGCAGCGTGAATGATGTTAAAATTAAAATGAAAGCGCAACATGTCAATCCTACATTCTATGGTTACAACAGCAGTAAAAATGAAAAACTGACCACAGGAAGCTCCAAAATTACTCACAGCTCAGATATTGCTAAAAGAGCTTACGAAATTTCAGAAAAAACATTTACAACGCCTTCATTAAGGGTAGCTCCTATAAAAGCATCTTCGTTTTTAGATGTTGATGCATCCCAAAAAGGAACAGCAGGAAGCAAGGCATCACAAGTTTTCATCACTTCAGGAACAACGACCGTTCCTTTTCTATATCCGGGTTGTGCGGCAGATATAGAAATGAGACAAACTGATACCAATCAAACGTCTTATTTTACTAAATTAATGATTACCGAAGTAAACCATGTTGTAGATGCGAGAGGTTATTATACAGGGGATTTTGAAGCCATTGCAGCCGATTGCGGTTATATTCCCCGTCCTGAATTTGAAAATCCTAAAGCAGATGCACAATTTGCAAAAGTAATATCTAATACAGATCCTTTAAATCAGGGTCGGGTACAGGTACAATTTGACTGGCAAAGCGGTCAGGACACTTCTGAATTTATCAGAGTAATGACTCCCGATGCAGGAGGGAGTGATAAGGTGAGCAAAAACCGTGGCTTTATGGCAATTCCTGAAGTGGGAGATCAGGTGGTAGTCAATTTTGCACATCAACATCCGGACAGACCTTTCGTTATGGGAGGAATGTTCCACGGACAAGTCGGAGGTGGAGGTGGAACAGGAAATAATATTAAAAGTCTAAGCAGCCGAAGCGGAAATAAACTTGAACTGGATGATGGTGCTGGTTCTGTGTTTCTAACAGATCAAGGCGGTGCAAACATGAAATTTGACGGAGCCGGAAATGCTACAACGAATACCAATAACGATAAAACTGTTACAGTAGGAAACAATAATTCGGTCAATGTAACCAATGATAATACCATAAAAGCAGGAAATACAAACATGATCAATGTGGGTGAAGCCTCAATTCTTCAAATGGATAAATCAGGAAAAGTTTCTCTTACGGCGACGACAGAATTTAAAATTATTGTTGGGGCAAGTACCATTGTCATTGATAAAGAGGGCAAAATCACAATCAACGGTAAAGAAATAAAAGTTGATGCGACACAAACCATTAATCTTTCAGCTACCAATGAAACTACAGTTGGTGGGAAAAACGTAAAAATTACAGGCAGCTCTGAAGTGCAGATCAATGGAAGCAAAGTCAACATAAATAAGTAAATTCTGATGGAAATAGGAAAAGAATATCTCTATAATACCGATATAACCGGCAGAACAAAAGTGCACAGTTTAGACAGTAATTATAAAATAAATATTAAAACATCAGTTACTTATAAAGGAAAAGATCCGGATGAAGATTTCCACATTTTTGAAATTACAGAGCACGAATATAATCTGGAAATGTACGAAGATCCTCTCATTGTACAAATCACCGAAATGACCAATAAAGTGTGTAGCATTTACAGTACACTTGAAGTCGGTGTTAATAGAAAAGGTGAAATCGCTAAAATTTATAATAAAGATGCAATCCGGGATAAATGGAAAGAAGTAAAAGATTGGTTAACCAATTCTCATCCCATCGAGGCTTATGAAATTATCAGAGCAAAAGAATATGAGCTTACCAATGAAGAAATGGAAATCAAAAGCATCAGATACATTCATTTTCTCTATCAGTTCTTCTACATTTTCGGAAAAGAGCCTTTGGCGGAAGGAAGCAAAAGCTATCTGAAAAGAGAAGATATGGACAGATTCGGTTCTGGTGTTGTAGTTCCTGTAAATATTTCAGTTACAGAAAAGCTTACTGAGCAGCAATTAAGCGAATGGAATGTTGAAGGAATGATGATCAGAGATGATAAAATGATCCGAAGGTTACGGGAGTTTGCAAAAGATAACTATATGCACCCCGATTACAAAGTAAAAGGAAAGTACTTATATGATGACAGAATCTTGCTAAAGTCTGACTTTACAATCACAGAGCAGCTTGGTGAGTTTTTCTATTATCACTGTTATATGGATACTCACTTAGAATTCTAACAGTATGGCTGATGAACAATATCTTACAGAAAAGCACTATGTCGTTTGTGATAAAGGAGTAGCTCCGAAAAAGATGAAAGTTACAAGCCAAAATTTTGTAACCTTCAGCGGTGATAAAGCTGCAACGGAACTCGATACACTTAAAGGCAACAATTTTATTTGCCTCGGAAAAACGGCATTTATCGCAGGAGCCGTAGCTGGAATTGCTGTCGGAATCTGTGCCATGATTCCAGGTCCGGGATGGCTTGTTGCTGCTATTATTGCTGCAGCTATTTTGGCTGCAGTTGCCATAGGAGCCTTAAAATGTAAGGCTGCGGCAGCGACTAGAAAATGGACAAATACTGCACAGAAATTTTCAATAGAAAACAAAAAGGCTCTTACATTATCCTCAATTATGGTTTGTCCTGCAGAAGGAGGAACCATTACGCCAAAAGAAACTGCATGGGAAGCTTGGGGAAGCGCTGCATTGACCAATCTTGGTCACGTCGCCAATTTTGCATTTGGATTTCTTGCAGGACGTGGCGCAGTAGGAATGGTGGGCGGTGCAGCCGGAGCAACTACAGCTGCCGGAGCAACCGGAATACGACAAACAGCTGCTACTTTTGGTCGTGAATTTGGTAAACAGTTTGTAAATACAGCGCGAAAAGAATTAATAGAACAGTTTACTTTTAAAGGATTTAAAAATGCTTCCTTATTATGTAAAACCATGCGTGGACTGGGAATTGGCGGAGCTTACTATGATCAGTACAACATATGGAGCAGTGATAAAACTGCCATTGAAAAATTACAGGAAAGTGGTGTAAGTCTTATATTGGGTATTTTTGCTGCAAAAGGTGCAACATTAGTTTGTTTTCCTGCCGGAACGAAGATTCATACCCAAAACGGATTGGCAAATATTGAAGATTTGTTTGAAGGAGATTTTGTACTTACTTATAATGAGGAAACTAAACAACAGGAATATAAAACCATTCTTACGAAACACGAGAGATTTACGCAGCAAATGCTTTCAATCGAATTGCCGACAGGAGAATTCGTTCGTGTTACTCCGGAGCACCGATTTTTCTGCAATGATGAATGGATAGAAGCCGGAAATCTGAAAGCCGGAGATCTGCTACACTTAAAAGGCGGAGATTATACGACAGTTATCAGTATAGAAACCTTGCCTCATTACGAAAAAGTTTATAATTTTGATATTGAAGGTAATGAGAATTACTATGTGACTGAAGATGGAATTTTGGTGCATAATGGGTATAAACCGAAAGCTACTGTTAGAGAAGTTGACGAGTTAACTCACGATTTAGAAATTAGCATAAGTAAGTCTGATTATCCTGAAACTGCAGCACATATCGAGGAAGCTATAAAAAATGGTCATCCTGATTTAATAACGATTGACAGAACAATGGCTGATGCGAACAGAGCTGCATCATTAGATGGAATTCCGACAAAATCAGGGTTTGACAGAGATGAATGGCCAATGGCCATGTTTACTGAGGGAGGTAATGGTGCAAGTGTAAGATATATAAATCCATCAGACAACAGAGGTGCAGGAAGTGCTATTGGAAATGGATTAAGAAAATATCCCGACGGAACAATAGTTAAAATAATAATTACAGATTAATATGGAAAATATTTTTGAAAAGATTAGGCATACATTTGAAAATAGAAAGCCTTTTATTGACATATTTCAAAATTTTGAAAAGACAGATTTAAACGACCCGGAAACTTTAAAAAATCTAATGATGGCAGCTTACAGCTATTATTTCATAGGAGATTTAAATTCGATGGAACAAATTTTTGATATCTTACCCCAAGTGAAATTTGATGGAGATTACAATAAGTGGACATGGATTGAAGGAATTATCTTGTTAAAGTTATTCATTGATAATTTTAATAACGAAAAGTTAAAAGATAAAATTTTAGATACCTTAGACTATGAGAGTGATGAATCCTTAATTAAAATAAAAAAGAAAGCTTTTCAGAGAAGACTTTTGGGGCAGTTATTAAACAAAAATAAAGTTGAAGAAGCTGAAAATAAGAATGATGAAAATTTAATTATAGCATCAATTATCCCGTATTTAAAAGAACTGTTTTTTATTAAATCCTTCAAGGAATTAGACAAGTCTGAAAATGATAATTTAGAAAGTGAAATTTCGGAAAACATTATAAAAGTGAAAGAGTTTTTATAGAACAATTAAAAAATTGTGAATAACTGTTACTTAGTTTTTGAACAATACCAGATTACGAAAGTGTGAAGGTGATTCCTACAAAACAAGAAATTCAAGACTTTGCTGATGTTATTGATAGTCTTTACGGATCTTAGTTTAATCCACCATTAAAATAATATTTATTTGTGAAATATATTAAAATTGAACCGGAAGTCATTGTAGGAATGGGAGAAGATACCAACATTGATACATCTGCTTCCCCTCCAGTTGTAACTAAATTACATATAAATTTAAAGGATTGGTTAGGAGATGATTTGATGGAAAATTACCCTGTTTTTATTATCACTGAACGTCTGAAATCTGACTTGGAAACTACCGCATTTTCAGGCTATAGCATTGAAGATTTAAAACTTACTTTCGATGAATATTTTGAAAACAATTATCAGTTAAAAAAAAAGTTCCAAAATTTTACTGGATGATTATATCCGGAATAAAAGGAAAAGATGATTTTTATATTAATGAATCTCGGATATTAAATGTTTCATCTGAAGCGTTATCATTTTTGAAGAAGTTTAATTTAAAATATGCTGTTTTTAAAGACGACCCGACAATTAAAGAAGTTGACAAAATTTTCGAGATGTTTGAAAAAAGGAAGAAAGAAAGTTAGTGACAATATCATATACCGAGGAAAATTCAGGAATGGATATTTCTGATTGATGAGAAAATGAATTCTTTTACTGAAGAATTTCGCCCCGGAACATAATTTAATTTTAGATTATAGTTTAAATTCCTTATGATGTAGAAAATTGGAATAAAGCACCCAGAACTTTTGCAACTGCATGTTTTCCGAGAAAAAAAGGAAATTATATAAGTACCACTTTAAAAAATAATATGGAAGATATGAATATTCCTATCAAACTATAATTTGTTTAAAATAAATTTTAACAGTTTTTAGAAATATATGACTTTAAATAAATTAGTTAAAAATCATAAATATTTAGTTTTCAGATTGCTTTTGAAATTGAGTGAAATTTAAAATATTAAATAATGTTAAAAGCCTATAAACGCTCAATTTTGGCACAATTTTTCAATACAATATAGTACTCATGTTTAATTGAGTTTTCATGGTTATTAGTTTTTATCCCCGGAAGAAATTCGGGGGTTTTTTATGCGCTGAAGTGAAATATATTTAAATCTTAGCATTGCTGATTTTTGTTGATGTCATGTTCAATATATTCAAATTCAGAATGTTATTCAGATTTCGAATTATTGCTCAATCACAAAAGCTGTCAATTCAGACATTTTGCCCTCTTTAAATTTCCAGACATCACAGTAAGAATAGTCTTTCCAGCTGCCAATTTGAGTTTTAAGGCTGATTTTGCCTACTGCTGTTACAAAATCTCCTTCAGCAATCATCTCTTTCACTATAAATTTAGGCGGCTCTATATAGGCGGTCTTCAGATATTTGCGAATTTCTTCTTTCCCTTTTAACTCCTGATCTCCTACAAAATTCCACTCTGCGTCATCTGAGCAATACGTAAGAAATGTCTCATAGTCTCCTGCGGTAATTGCAGCATTTGCCTGTTCCAAAATTGTTTTATTGTTCATCTTGCAATGTTTTAATATTTGATTAAACGATTCAAAGTTTATACCGACAGATTTAGAATAGTAAAAAAAAATATTCTCAGCAGATGCCGAGAATATTTGTAGTTCCTTGAACAGATTTTTTAATAGTTAATTTTTTATTTTCAATTTGTGTGCCATTTTTGCTTGTTTTCACCAAAATTTGGTCAATGAATTTTATTTATTGTAAGCAAGTTTATTGATCATTCCGTTAAAAATATATCCGTGAAAAGGAAGTACTGCATACCAGTAAAGCCTTCCTAAGATCCCGACTGGGCGGAATGTGGCTTCCTGTATTATCTTTCCATCTGTAATTTTAAATTCTAGCCACGCTTCTCCCGGAACTTTCATTTCGGCAAAAAGAAGAAGTCTCTTTTCTTCCCTGCTTGCGTAGAGTACTCTCCAAAAATCTATACTGTCTCCGGCATTGATAGATTTTGAGTTTTTGCGACCTCTTTTTAGTCCTACACCTCCAAAAAGTTTATCAATGCTTCCCCTCAGGCTCCAGAGATAATTGGCGTGATACCATCCGTTTTTTCCTCCAATGCCAAAGATTTTATCAAGAGTTATTTCTTCATTTTTGATTTCTCTTACTTTTTTATCTTTAAAAACTCCCATTGTTGGTACTTCCAGAAAATTCCAGACGTTTTTAGAATATTTGTAATTTCCGAATGAGTCGTACCAGGTTGAAAGTACATCGTTTTGCTCTATTTTGTCGAAACTCAATTGCAGACTTTCCCGATAAGAAAGAAGTTTGACACCGATTTTTTCCGCAAGATCATTTTTCTCTGCAACGACATTTATTTTCATACTTTCAACAAGATTTTTTGCCAAAACATAGGATGTAGAAGTAATAAAATACAGCCAATAGGAAGAAATTTTCGGACTGAGAACCGGTACAGAGATTATTGTTCTCTTTAATTTCCTTTCTTCTGCGAAAATAAGTAGCATCTCTTTATAAGAAAGAATGTCGGGTCCTGCAATGTCAAAATGTCTGTTGTAAGTAAAAGATTTCCCCATTACTCCTGTAAGGAATTCAACTACATTTCTGATGGCAATGGGTTGACAAAGTGTTTTAAGCCATTTTGGTGCGATCATCATGGGCAGTTTTTCTACCAGATCACGGATGATTTCAAATGATGCTGATCCTGATCCAATGATAATTCCGGCACGCAAAACGGTTAATGCATATGAATCTGACTGAAGTTCTGTTTCTACATCTTTTCGTGACTGCAAATGTTTTGAAAGTTGCTCGTCATTTACAATTCCGGTCAGATAAATGACCTGTTTACAATTTGTTTTCTCAATTGTTTCTGCGAAATTTTTAGCCGAAATTTTTTCAGCTTTACTAAAATCTGCATTGGCAGACATCGAATGGATGAGGTAAAAAGCAATTTCAGTTTCCTGATTAATAGGGGAGAGTGTAGAAACATCATTATAATCATGCTCAACTACACTGATCTGGTTCTTGTAATTTTCATAAAGCGAAAGATCAAAACGTTTTTGATCACGTACAGAGCAAGTTACTTCATGACCGCTGCTCAGGAGCTGAATAAGAAGTCTTTTTCCGATATACCCTGTAGCTCCGGTGAGAAATATTTTCATGAGTCAGTAATTTTGTGATGATATGGGTTACATTGGTTGCACTAATCTCAAATTGAGGAATGTACCAATGTGTTTACTGACACAAGAGTTACAAATCTGGTACCAAGAGTTTTTTAATATTAATTATAGTACCAGTTATATAAATTTAGTTAATTCCAAATTCCATTCATTTCAGTTAAAATTACAGGCTTTCCGTCTGTAATGAGGATCGTATGCTCATGTTGAGCCATGAATCCGCCTTTATCACCAACCATTGTCCATCCGTCATTCAGTTCTACGGCATAAGATGAAGAGGTGGTAATAAAAGTTTCAATAGCGACCACAGAGTTTTTCCTGAATCGTCTTTGGTCAAATCGGTTTCTATAATTCAGAAGTTCTTCAGGCTTTTCGTGCAGACTTTTTCCTATACCATGACCGCCTAGATTTTTTATCACTTTATAACCTTTCTTTTTGGCTTCGCTTTCTATAAGATGACCTATATCTGCAATTTTTACTCCACCTTTTATATTATCTATGGCTTTCTTTAATATTTCTTTCGATGCGTCTACCAGTTTCTGATGCTGATGAATATCTTTTCCTATTACAAATGAATTTCCGTTGTCAGACCAAAATCCATCCAATTCAGCAGAAACATCTATATTAATAAGGTCGCCTTCGCTCAAAACTTTATTTTCTGATGGAATACCGTGACACATTTCATTATTCACACTTATGCAGGCGCAACCAGGAAATCCATAAGTCAGAAAAGGGGCAGATCTTGCCCCGAAATCTTTTAGAATATCTGCACCAAAATCATCAAGCTCTTTTGTGGTCATGCCTGGTTTGACGTGATTTTTCATTTCTTTAAGAGCGTATGCAACGGCGTCGCTTACTTTCTTCATTCCGATCAGCTCAGATTCATTTGTTATAGACATAATTTTATATTTTGCATTATTGCAGTCATGTTTTACTGGGAAAAATTGTGTTTTTAATCGGAATTATCAGAAACTGATTAATTCAGTTCATAATTAGCAATCACCAATCTCAATATAAAATGTACATACTCCTGATCAGCATCTTTCCGATTGAGCAGTTTATTCCTATAGTCATAGGAATTTAATATTTTGCTTAATTTCTGATAGGCTTCAAAATCTTCACCTTTAATTCTTATTCTTAAATTGCCATCTTTTCTTTTAATAATTTCATCATCAAGAGTTCTCACTTTAAATAAAACTTCGCATAGTTTCGGATTAGCTTCCATCCTTCCCATGTACCTTTCAACAATATTAATCTTGAACCAGTCAAATAAAATGGTATTAAAAACAATTTTAGAGCCAGGCTTTTGCGTATTGAGCTCAAGTTTATAATTCATTATTTTAATTTTCAACAAATTTAAGGAGAATCTGAAAACATTCAAAACTAATATATAGTACCTCTTACATTTCAAGGATATTTTTTATAAATAATGGCTTTTTCCAGGAGCTTTTTCCCGCTCTCCACTGTATCTTTTTTGTGTTGTTCTCCGCTTCGCTCCGCCCACCACAAAAAAGGATG
>NZ_JBZEEQ010000023.1:0-7404 GCF_058310155.1 Chryseobacterium sp. DT-167
GTCTCTTGTAACTCCTTTCCGTTGTACTTATATTTATAAGCATTTGAACTATTTGCCTGGAGATTATGATCAAACAGCATCCCAAAAGGATAATAGGTATTGTTGGCAACAATCTCTCCCGGGATAAATTCATCATAGCAAGCCTGTGTTCCGTCTCCCAGATCCGTGCAATGCGTAATCCTCATATCTCTTCCTCTCACTAAACCGTCGTGATCAGAATCGGCATAGCTGATGCGCACATTGCCTAAATGATCTGTGTAATTATAAACGTACAAATTGAGTAACGCATCATAATACCCTTCTGAGGTCGGGATAATTCTCAGCTTCATCGCATCATTCTGCATAGTCATCGTTTCATCTTCCCATGCATAAGTATATTTGTACTGAAAACCATCCAGATAATCCGTTTCGACATCACTGTAAAGCTTCTTGAGTTTTACACCGTCTGCTCTGTATGTGTAATTAGTAATCACCGAGTTTTGAGTAATCTGTTTGGGTAAATTTAGAAAATTATATTGAATTGAGGAAATACCTTTATCTGCAAATGAAGTTATATTTCCGTTGTCATCATATCCTATATTTGTAGGGTTTGCCTTGTAAGGATATCCTGATCCTAAGGTTACAGCATCAGATATTTTCTGAAGTCGGTTGCTCACATTCGCATTTTCATATTGGTAGGAAAGATTATCAATAAGTAAAGCGGTGGGTCCCATTCTCTGTGCAGTTCTCTTCATGGTTTTGATGTTCCCATTCAGATCATAGGTTACTTTTTCATAGTATTCTCTGATAGAGGAGTTGGTTTCATTCTGGTAAAACCCTGCAGATAAACGGTTAAGCCCGTCATATACATAGCCATACCTTTTTAAAGGTTCATTTTCCTGGGTTGAAGTTTTCCAGTCTACTTCAGCAATATTACCGTTGTATCTTGGGAGTACCTGCAAAGCCGTATCTGTAGCATCGGGAGTCTGCAAACCGTCTACCTGATTGTATTTGATTTTATACCCGAATAAACTATTTCCAAGATTATTAGGATCATTAATGTGAGTCATCCACCCACGGATGTTGTATTTGTAATCAATATTTTGTAATGGTACTGCTGCATTGGTTCCCCCGACTTTTTTAGTTTTAAGCTGAGACAATTCATTGTACTCATTCTGAGCCAGGATCTCTTCTGTATTGTTATCGATTTTATGTTTATGAACCAACAATCGATTCTGAGAATCATACGTAAAAGTTTCTGTAATGATTTTCTCAGTATCAGTGGCCAACCTTTTATGATACGTTTTGGTCTGCAAAACTGTTCCTGCAAAATCAAGCTCAGATTCCGTCTTGGTATAGCCTCCCAAATGATTGATCGCGTAACTTCCGACAGGTCTTCCTTTGGTATCGTAGTAAGAATAACTTTTAGTCCAGTTGTCATCTTCAATGTTCTTTACCAACGTCATTACGGGAAGGCTTTTGGTGCTTTTCCCCAATACTGCTGCATTATCCGTTAAGATCGTTTTCCCGTAAATAGTAGAAGGAAAAGAAGGATTGAAACTATAAAAAGGATAGCTGTCGTAATAATTAACCGACAGTACCGTTTCTATATCAACGAAATAACCGTTGCTGTAATAAATCTGCATTCCGTTTTTGGTAAAACCTGAAGCATGTTTTGATTCTGTAATTACTAAACCTCCTGCCTGATTTTGCATACTTTCTCTGCTTCCACCCGATAAAATACCTGTATAAATGACTCTCCCAAACTGGTCATATTTTGTAATTAACCACTTACCGTTTGTACGCATGTTTGCATCCTGAGTCATGATGAGACGGTCTGCTTTATCATACACCATATATTCCCAGCCTTTTCCGGGAAGTTTCTTTTCTACCAGTCTGCTTTTTCCGTCATATCGGTATTGATAACAGAGATTATCGAGCAAGGTTGAAGAGAAGGCTAAGCTTGAGGCTAAAGGGGGAATGACAAAAGCAAGCTGGCTGTATTTGTTGTATATATAGTATGTATCTGCATTTTCGGTAGCACTTACAACTTTCCTCAGTAAAATGGTCTGTCCTTTCCCGTTTTTAAATTCGATGGTCTTGTTGCCGTCTTCATCGGTCACCGTGTTTTTGTAAAGCTGTCCTTGAGAGTAGCTTCCACCGTCGCTCACTCCGGATTTTGCAGCCCCGTTTTCCCAGACTGTTGTTACGGCGTATTTTTTCACTTCGCCGTTGATGTTGACATCGTAGCCGAACTTTACGGGTTTGTTGTTCCAGTCGTTACCTACTTGCTTCTGTTCAAAAACCCTGTTTAGAGGAGAATTCTCAAAGGTCTTTTCGGCATAGATTTTTTCCGAACCGTAGATTGAAGTCTGTGTTGCATTAGCCAGCGGATTGGAAATGATTGCCCCATTCATCGTTGCGGACTGTGGAACAGGAAGAAAGTCTTTCACCTGTCTTCCGAAGCCATCATATTCAATATGTGTTACTACATCTTTTCCTGACGGAGAAGCTTTTACGTTCACCACCTGTTTCGGTCTTCCGAGACCGTCAAGATACTGTACGGTCTGAATCTGTTTGGCGGTGGAGCTCGATGTACTTACAGGCTCAAGATACACTCTGGTCTGTACATAGTTTTCTGTATTCGTTGCCTGTGCATGGTAAAAACCCGCTACAAACAGCATACTGATAGGGATAATAAGTTTTTTCATTGTGTTTTTATGGTTTGTAGTTGTATTTGTATTCTTTGAGGATTTTTCCTTCTTCATCCACTATTTTTTCGAGCCTGTTGGCAGAATCATATTTGTAAATCTCTCTGATTCCTGATGGTGGCGTAAGCGTTGTCACCCCAATCAAAGGATCATAAGTAAACGTTGCCATTTGAAAATCTTTAAAGCTGATGTCATTTCTCAGAGCATCAAGAGCTGTAATCAGACTGCCTTCCGCAGAAGGATTTGCAGCATCAGAATCAGATGCATTGATGATGGCAGTGATCAAAGGATTGTTTTTGATGTTGTCATACAATGCGCCTTCAATCTTGGCTATAGGCTGGGTATTGTGGTAGCCCCAGATCACCGACGTAGAAACTCCATCTTTGGTGGTATACTGAAGAATATTTCCTTTGTTGTCGTACTGATCAAATGTTATTTCTGAAGAAGCATTTCCGCTTTCAAGATTATAGGATAATGCCGAGCTCGGAAAAAGGTGGGAAGCATCATCATATTTAGTTTCCGATTTTGAAATCAGTGTTCCGGCAGATGCAAGACTTTCTTTTTCGGTCACCGAAACTTCCAGCGGAATACCTACCATGTTGGCATTGATCAGTCTCGTATTGCTTTTCTGCGGTGCATACTTGTACGTGGTTTCCTGTACAGACAGATCAGATTTCTGAGCTGTTTCCTTAGAAATATAATAACCCGAATAGTCATAGCTTACAAAGCTGTTAGCAGTACCGTTGGGATGATACTCAACAGTCGTTTTTTGCTGTAGGAGAGGGATAATATTCTTTTTATAAATAGGCTTGGAATCTAATACGGAAGATAAACCTCCGCATCCTCCAAACAAACCACACACTCCCCCAACATTATAATTATGATTCCCTGATACATACAAATAGTTGTCATAATTAGACATCAAACTAGAATAGGCCGAGTTTTTCACAAAACAACCACCATCACTTGGGACATAGGTTTTTGCACCTGCCAAAACCTCAGGTTCTATAATGTTATATACAAATTCGTCTTTTCTCAGAAGGGCATCAGCACTGTTGTACACCTCAGATTTTTTGATAAGACCGTATTTCTTTTCGGTGTTCTTTGCTGGTAAAAACGGATAATTGTAGTTAAGAGCATCATAATCACTGAAATCGAGCGGGGTGGTAAAGTAGTTTTTTGTATACCCTTCAGACTCTATTACTTTTACATTGCTATAGGTTACAAACGAGCCATTAAGATTTGAGGTCTGTACCACAGCATTGTTATTATAGGTAAGGTACTGTACTTTTCCATAATTTTTAGTCAGCGTATTGAAATTACCTATGTAACCTCCACATGATAAGTTTTCACTTTCCGCAACCTCTTTACTGTAGACATATACAGGTTTATTGTTGAGTACACCGCTGGATTTGGAAGGATCATTAAAATCTTTATAAAGATATTGAAAGTACCGTTTGGGCTGATTGCTCAGGTTCATATCAGAAAGCTTGTCCCAAAAATTGATCTGGCGTATTCTTACTCCGCCACCATATAAATACTGGTACGCATTGCTTAAAGAATACTTTCCTATTTCAATATTGTATTGTACAGAATGATACTGCAGATCACCAGTGGTGTTGACCAGGGATATCTTATAGAGCCCTTTTCCATAGAATGATATCTGCTTAGAGGTTCCGGAATCTATGGTGAGGTATTTTTTGCCTCTTGTTATTCCGCCAGTATTGGCATACGTTTCTTCATAGCAGTCTGCCGGATTGGGAAGCAAAACATTAGGGTCATAAGCTATGTCTGTTTTCACCGGAGTGATCTGCAGAGTATAAGGTCTGATATCATTGATATTAGAATATTGCGTAGCTTTGAAAGTGATCCAGAGATTTTGAGGATTGTCTACGTAAAACAATTCATCCGCAGGCTGATTGTTAAAAGCAGTTTTGATGAATACCTGTGACCGGTCTGTTCTGTTTTCAGGTATATCGTAATAATCAATGGTACTGGTAGCAATGTTTGAGAAGGTATTGGCTTCCCATATATACTGCATTACTCCTTTGGTAGGTGAAATTTCATAGTCGAGAATTCCGTTGGTAATTACTGACGGATTGGCAGATTTATCGGCACCATCCGGAAAAAATTCAGATCGTTCTATATCAAATGATCCTGAATAAAAATTATTATTATAATATCCCCAATTATCTTTTTCAGGAGAATCTGAATCTGTAAGTGAACCATTATAATGAAAAGAATAATTAAGATTGGTATCCTGCTCATTAACGATACTGGTAAGAACAGATTTTGATCCCGAAGCAGCAATATTAAAATGATATGAGCTGATCAACCTGTTGTATGTATCATATAATTTTACTCTCTCAAGGAAATTGTTTCCGTTTACCGATGCTTTATCAAAAGTGATTACTGTCTTATTGGGAATGCTTATTTTTTTCAGTTTATATGTATCATTATTTTTGGTAATAATATCTGTTTTATATAGCGGTTGCAAATAGTCAATATGATGAAGTTGCGTGATTTTGTATTGCAGATCATCCTTTGTGTCAGGATTCATCATATAATTATATTCCGTGCTTTTTATAACAGAATCCGGGAAATTATACAGCTCATATTCTGCAGTCAGCAGCTCATTATTTGCGGGATCTTTTATCTTCGTCAGATGCCAGTTATTTTTATACTCTGTCATCGGAAGAATAGGCATATTTGAAGACTGCTCTATTTGTGAAACGCTTACAGATTCTACGATATTAGAATCAGATTCAAACAAATCAAAAATG
Organism: Chryseobacterium sp. DT-167; assembly: GCF_058310155.1. Classification (NCBI taxonomy): domain Bacteria; kingdom Pseudomonadati; phylum Bacteroidota; class Flavobacteriia; order Flavobacteriales; family Weeksellaceae; genus Chryseobacterium; species Chryseobacterium sp. DT-167. The sequence continues at coordinate 5,474 of NZ_JBZEEQ010000023.1, forward strand.
TACTGGTAACCTTTGTCATCAGTAATAGTAAATGACTTAAGGTGTCCGTGAGAAGCATCTCTTTCATACTGTATCCTGTATTTCCTTTCAGTACCTAAAATCTTAGGGATCATCGCTCCGTTTTCAAAAACGAATACAAATTTTCCGCTATTTCCCAAAAAACTAAACATGTATTCATCACTTGAAACATCATACTGATTGGAATATACAGATTCATAGAGCCTTTTCTTAAGCCAGGCACTGGTGTTAACGTCTATATTTCCGTTAAAACCGCTGTTGTAGATCTGGTTATCTAAGATTCCCCACATTTGCTTGTCATCGTTAAGCCCGTTTACCGTTCTTGTAATGATTCCAACATCAGCAGCATTCCACCCTACCCCAAGCTCAGCACCAATTTCTTCTGCTCTGATCTGAGAGGGATGGTATGATATTCTGAAATTATACGACAAGTTCTTATCAATAGAAGCATTAAAAAGACTGTGAGAAATATCGGGTATTCCTGTTGAAAGATTCACAGGAATCTGCTCTGTCCTAAAAAGAGAAGCCACTGATGCTTTAGGCGGGAAAATATCAGGCACTCCGGAATTATTGTTTTGAGAATATACTTCCGTTATTAAAATTGTTGAAAGTAATACAATTGTTTTCTTCATCGGTGTTTATTTTTTAATCAATTTAGCATTAGCCGTTTTATTCGTGTCGGTTTTTATAGTGATTAAATAAGCTCCCTGAATCAGATTCTGCGTATTGATCTTGGTTATTTTGTTTTTGGTTTTCAGGCTTTGAAGCTGTCTTCCGCCCATGTCATAAACAGTAATATCTGCTTCCTTGAACTCCAACCCGATTTCCACATAAGCATAATCAGACACCGGATTCGGATAGATCTTAATATCCTGCTTCTCAATCAGCTGATCCAGCTGCTTATCACCCAACTTCACAATCTTCCAATTCTCTTTTCCGAGTTCTTCAGCACTCGTTCCTGCCAAAATGATAGAACCGTCTCTGTTTAATTTAATATCAGACAATCTTTCTTCCTTCTTTCTGGATTCCCCTTTCACGTGCTTTCTCCACTGCTCGTTGCCGTTTTGATCAAGATAGAGCATCCAAAAAGTCTCATCATCCGCTTCTATTCTGCCTTCTGCCTGAGTATAACCTCCGAGTAAAATCCCTTGGGTTAAGTCTTTATTCTTTTCTCTTTCATCTTTCCTCTGAATCACATTCATCCCCATCAAAACATCTCTGTTCTTAAAGTTGTAAGACTTTTGCCAAAGCTCTTCACCTCGGTCATTTAAAGAGATTAACCAGATATCGGTTCCTTCTTCAATTCCCACCGTTTTATTTCCTGATCTTTCGGATCTCGATTCTCCGCCAACGACATAACCTGTAGAAGTCATTGCCAAAGTTCTCAGGTGATCATCACCTTTCCCTCCGAAATTCTTTTCCCATTCTACCTTTCCTTCTTTATTCAGCTTGATAATCCAAAAATCACCTTCTCCAAAATTTTCGGTTTTCTTAGAACCTCCTGCATTACTTCTCGAATAAATTCCGAGCAATGCACCACCGTCAATCGTCGGAATCATCTTTTCCACCTCGTCCAATCCTTTTCCGCCTACAATAATTTGTGACAATTCTTTCCCGTTTTTATCGAGTTTTGAAACGATCACATCTTTAGATCCGTAACCTTTCGGAGCATTCTGTACATTTCCTGCCACAAGAAATCCGAAATCTGTGGTCTGGATAACCGCTTTCGCTTCTTCATCCTGAGCAGTTCCCAACGTCTTCTGCCACATCTCGTCTCCAAATTCGTTGATTCTGATCAACCAAAAATCCGATCCACCTTTGGAATCGTCTTTTTTATCTAAACCTTTCCCCGAAAACGAGGTGCCAACTGCTAAAAATCCACCTTCCTGGGTAGCCACAGTAGCTGATAGGAA
>NZ_JBZEEQ010000024.1:0-6175 GCF_058310155.1 Chryseobacterium sp. DT-167
TATATTTTATTTCAAGAATTCCTTTATCTAGATGACTGGTCATGTTCCCGTTTAAGTCATAAGAAATGGTATTTCCTGAGGTTTCGGGATAGCCACTGTAATTGCTTTTGAGATCAACTACAGAATTTAGCCTGTTACCTTCATTGTAAGTATACACAAGGTCATCAATCTCTTCCACAAAACCGTCATAGCCTTTTTGGTTTCTTTTGAGGTCGGTGATGTTTCCGTTACTGTCATAGTGCATCGTTTCGTTATACAATCCATTCTGCGGAAGACTGGAGTCGGGCTCCTGATATAATGCTGCTGTCAATCTGTTGTATGAGTCGTATTGGTAGCTGTATTTCTTCAGCACCCCGTCGCCTGCACTTTTCCAGATCATTTCAGTAATGTTTCCGTTGTAATTTGCCTGTGCAACAGATGCATTAGAGGTAGAAGCAAATTTCAGCTCATATCCAAATAACTTACCGGCAAGATTAAAAGGATCATTCACCTTAATCATCGCACCACGGATGTTGTAAGTATAATCTATACTTTGCAGATTATTTCCTACTTTTTTATTGGTCACCTGTCCCAGTTCGTTGTAGGTATAATCTGCCAGCAATTCTTCGGCATTACTGTTGACTTTATGATAATGCTGCCTGAGTCTGAAGGTAATGTCATAAACAAATCTTTCATTGATCACCACTTCCTGATCGGCATTTGTCTTTTTATGATACGTATTGGCAAATAGTACTGCTCCGGAAAAATCGAGCTGTTTCTCTGTTTTTGTGTACCCGCCTAAATGATTTTTTCCCTGGCTTCCGATCGCTCTTCCCAGTCTGTCGTACCAGATGTGGGTAGAAGACCATGCATCATCGTCAAGATTTTTTACCATAGATGCAGTAGGCATAGACTTTAGACTTCTTATGCTGCTTACTCCGTTCTGCGTGGCACTAAAGGGGCTTATAAGTGGCAATTGCAGAAGAATACTTGAAGGAGCAACGACTGTATTGTTAACATTTGTTCCCGGATACGTATCATAATAGTTGACAGAATACGGTACAAAAGCTACGGAAGGATAAGCGGTACTGGTATAAAATATTTCCTGTCCGTTCAGTGTAAAAGAAGAAGTGCTTCTAGTTTCGTTGTTCAGTCCTTTAGCATTGGCATTGCTTTGTTCCTGCGCTCTTGTGCCCCCTGTGAAAACTCCCGTATACAAAACCCTTCCAAATTTGTCGTATCGTGTAAAAGACCATCTGTTGGGATTGGTGCTGCTGTTTTTCATATTGGCATCCTGAGAGGCAACGAGGCGGTTTTGCTGATCATACACCATATATTCCCAGCCTTTCCCGGGAAGCTTTTTCTCTACCTTTCTGAATCGGTTGTCATAAACATATTGATAACAAAGATCGTCTAAGATTTGGGATGTTACCGCATTACCATTGTTGGTGATTTTTTCGTTTCCCTTCGGTGAAATGACAAATGCAAGCTGACCATAATTATTGTATATATAATAAGTATCCAGCTTTCCCGATGAACTTTCTTTTCTCAGAAGTACTGTTTTGCCTTCAGAGTTTTTAAAATCTATCGTGATGTTTCCGTCTTCATCGGTCACTTTATCTTTAGAAAGCTGGTTGGCGGTATAGAAAGAAATACTGCTTATAGAAGTCGCCAGTATACCATTGCTCCAGGAAGCTGTGGTATTGTACTTTTTTACAGCATCAGATTCGGTATTGGTGAGATACTGCATTTTGGTGGTATGTCCGGAACTCATTGCCCATTCCGTTCCGGGATTGGCAACTTCAAGCACTCTTCCCAAAGGTGAAGCTTCATGTTTTTGTTCTGAATACGCATTAGCAATGCCATAATAGCTGTTGACAGAATTTTCATCAATGGTACGTATTGCTGAATTTCCTGTTGGAACAGGAATCGGAAGTATGGTTTTGGTCTGTCTGCCAAAGTCATCATAGGTGACAGGTACCGCAAGATCCTGTCCCAAAGGCGTTGCTTTTACCTGAATGACCTGCTTTGGTCTTCCCAATCCGTCAAAATACTGTACGGTTTCGTTTTTTTTGCTTCCGTCTTCGGAGAGGTAAACTTTTGTGTAGACGTAATTTTCACTTGTTGTGAGTGTCTGCGCCAGAATCATATTGACTGCAAACAACAAAAATATGATGATTGTTTTTTTCATGATTTGAGTTCTTAGTGTTTATAGTTGTATTGGTGTTCTTTGATGGTGTTACCATTAACATCTACTGTCTTTAGCAGTCTGTTGAACAAATCATATTTGTAGAGTTCCATCATTCCGTTGGGTGGTATCGTGGTGGTAACTCCCACCAAAGGATTGTAGGTAAAACAGGTAATCATGAAATTCTGAAGTGCAGTATCGTTTTTAAATGAATTTAATGCATTGATCAGTGCCTGTTCTTTAGCATCCTCCTGTGCAGCTGTTGCATTGGCATCTTCGTTGGATGCATTCACAATAGCTGTAATAAGCGATGTAGGAATATCTGAAAGTTTGGCACCTTCTACTTTTGCAATCGGAAGCGTTTTGCCATATCCATAGATAATGGTGGTAGGAACTCCTCCCGAACCTGCCTCCGGAAAGGTAGAAAACTGTACCAGATTACCTTTGTCATCATAAAGATCATAAGACACACTTTTCACAGACTGAGAAAGATTATCAGGTAGAAAGCTGATCTCTGAAGTTGGATAGAAATGGGATACATCATCAAATTTTGTTTCAGATTTTGCAATCACCGATCCGTTCCTTTTTACTTCTCTGGACAGCGGAATATCTTTGATTCCGGCTTCATACAACCGTGGATCTGTAAGTATCTGATTCCATGGATACGTAAAGGATTCTTCTGTAATGGTTCCGTCCGGAGCAATAGTTTTATTATATGTTATATTATAGTCTTTTACATCTCTTACAGATTCGCTGATTTGGGTAAGCGTTCCCGATGAAGAGATATTTTTTGACGTAGTCACCTGCTTTTTTATGATTGCTGGTATATTGTCAAAAAAACGGGGTATTTCCTGAAAATCATACCCATTTTCCTCAGATGCCAAAATAGTATTGTTATTGTCGTAAATTTCCTTTTTTAGTGGTAACCCTTTGCCTAATATATTGGTATATTTTAAAGCGTAGTTTTTCAGAGATCCGTCTGCTTTTAAATTTTCGATAAAATCTCCGACAGTCAGGAAATAATGTTTTGTGTATCCCGTACCATTTCCTATCACTTCTTTTACGTTCTTATATACTACAGAGTTATTGTTGTCAAAACTGTTCAATATCCCACTGGTAATAGGACTGTCAAACTTATCGTAAAAATATTTGCGTGAAAGAGCAGGTACTAAAGTTCCGTTATCATAATAATCAATTGTTTTTACACGTACACCCTGACCTGTGGAAAAATTGCGCATTGGTACCGTTTTATATCTTATTCGCATAATAGTAAGCGTGCCTTTACCACCAGTGCCCAAAAATTCAATATTGTTAAACCCCGGATTACATTTTACACGATTATCCGAATAGGTTTCTACACCATTTATTTTAAGCTTTACATACTGATTACTTGTAGGTGTTGTGTTGGTTGTATTTGAAACGTCATTATTATAATATTCATTCACCGTATACCAATATGCGAGATAACTTGACCCGCTTTGATTGTCAGGATTTGGACTTAAGTTAAAAGTATTTAAAAACTGACTATCAAAATTAACAGTAGTTACATATTCATAATACTGGGCATCACGATCGTTGAGATCTTCAGGAGCACCAGAATAGCTCAGATACTCAGCTGTATTTTTGTTGACAAAATACTGATTGGGCTCATACTCATATCTAATTTCTGATCCCGTAGGTAATTTTGTAGAAATCAAGATTCCCGGTGCAAAATGCTTGGGATTCAGATATTCATTTTTCAGACACCCTAACTGATAGATACCCTCTGTCCATGCATTATCCAAAAAATAATTACCATAACCAAACTCTGTGGTCTCATAGTTTCCCGAATTACTATACTTTAATAGTTTATGAAGAGCTCTTTTACTAATATGTTGGGTTTGGCAGATCACATCAAATCCTTCCCGGTAAGAGATGGGATAGTCATAACCAATATTTAAATATTGAAAACCAAATTTCTGAATTTCTTTTCCGGCTGTGTTTTTCAATATGGCATAAGTCAATGTAAAAGGATCGTTATATGAATTTCTTTGAGTTGCATCAAAAGTATACTCAAAATTAATGGATCCAAAGTCATGAGAAATTATTTTGCTCAGCTTTAAATTTTTAGCCATTATCTGGATAGGATTGCCCGGTGGTGATGTGTTGTAATTGTCTTCTATATATTCATATTTTAGAAGCTCAGTATTTTTTTGGTCTTTAATACTGGAGAGATAATATCCGCCTGTAGTAATGATTCCCGAAAGACTAACCTTGTCCTGTATGTCAAATGTGAATTTATAGCCTAATTCATCAGTAATTACATATTTAGTAATTTCATTCGCAGAATCTGTGGTAAGATCTATATTGAGTTTATTTTGTGTCAACAAACTAACATACCAATTATTATTTGCATCCTTCCCAACTTTGAATCTCCCGTTTCTTCCTAAAAATGTGAAATAGTAATTATCTGTTTTTGCTCCTGCATCAGCCTCATTGTAAATTACACAATGTGTATTTGTAATTCCCCAACCTAAACCTACTTCAGTAGCACCATTACTCTGATAAGTATTATTAGGATGATAGATTATCCCTGAATCTACAGTTATATTTTTACTATGGGTAGCCAAAGAGAATAAAGAAAAACTTACATCAGGAATACCACTTGCAACAGATATTGGGCTTTTGATCAATGTCGGAACTGAAGCTGCCGCAGGACTTGAATAAGTAGGACCTGTGATTATTCCTGTTTGTGCCCAGTGATTATTTGCCACACAGATAGCAAATAATAATATAATTATTTTTTTCATTTGTGTTTTATTTCTTAATGATTTTAGCATTTGCGTTTTTATTATCATTGGTTTTTACAGTTACCAGATAAGCCCCCTGAATCAGATTCTGGGTATTGATCCTGGTTACTTTATTTTTTGTTTTAAGGCTTTGCAACTGTCTTCCGCCCATATCATAGACAGTAATATCTGCTTCCTTGAAATCGAAACCTATTTCTACATAGGCATAGTCTGAAACAGGATTCGGATAGATCTTGATATCCTGCTTCTCAATCAGCTGATCCAGCTGCTTATCACCCAGCTTCACAATCTTCCAGTTCTCTTTTCCCAATTCTTCAGCACTCGTTCCTGCAAGGATTATTGAACCGTCTCGGTTTAATTTAATGTCAGACAATCTTTCTTCTTTCTTTCGGGATTCTCCTTTTACATCCTTTCTCCACTGCTCGTTGCCGTCAGAATTCAGATACAGCATCCAGAATGTTTCGTCGTCTGCCTCGATTCTTCCTTCCGCCTGAGTATAACCTCCGAGTAAAATGCCTTTGGTTGATGGTTGTCGGTTGTCAGTTGATGGTTTTCCGCTTACCACGTTCATGCCCATCAAAACATCTCTGTTCTTGAAGCTGTAAGACTTTTGCCAAAGCTCTTCACCCCTGTCATTTAAAGAGATGAGCCAGACATCCGTTCCTTCTTCAATACCTGCCGTTTTATTTCCCGATCTTTCTGATCTTGATTCTCCGCCAACGATGAATCCTGTAGAAGTCATTGCCAGAGTTCTTAAATGATCATCACCTTTCCCGCCATAATTCTTTTCCCATTCGACCTTTCCTTCTTTGTTTAATTTTATAACCCAAAAATCGCCTTCTCCGAAGTTTTCGGTTTTCTTTGATCCGCCAACATTACTTCTCGAATAAATTCCAAGCAATGCTCCTCCGTCAAGCGTAGGAATCATTTTTTCCACTTCATCAAGACCTTTTCCACCTAAAATGATTTGGGACAATTCTTTCCCGTTTTTGTCGAGTTTTGAAACGATCACGTCTTTTGAACCGTAACCTTTCGGAGCGTTCTGAACATTTCCTGCCACAAAAAATCCGAAATCTGTGGTCTGAATCACCGCTTTTGCTTCTTCATCCTGAGAAGTTCCCAACGTCTTCTGCCACAGCTCGTCTCCGAATTCATTGATTCTGATGAGCCAAAAATCCGATCCGCCTTTGGAATCGTCTTTTTTATCTAACCCTTTCCC
>NZ_JBZEEQ010000025.1:0-5518 GCF_058310155.1 Chryseobacterium sp. DT-167
TTTAGGTAAATAAATTTTGTGAGTTTGGAAAAAGTTTTTATCTTTGCAGTCCCGATACGGGGAGCGCAGGAGTGGATAGATTAGGTGTTGAAAAGAGGGGTTTGTGGTTACTAAAAAAACTTCAAATTTTCTTCAGGAAACATTTGGTCAATTAGAAATAAAGTTTTACTTTTGCACACGCAAATACGGCAAAGCCCAACGACAGAAAAGGGTAGCTGAGGAAGCGGAAGAGAAGAGATCATTGAAAAATAGATATAACAACCAAGTAAGGAAAAACTAAAGCGTCAAAACTTTGAGTGAGTGCGGACAAACATACAATGGAGAGTTTGATCCTGGCTCAGGATGAACGCTAGCGGGAGGCCTAACACATGCAAGCCGAGCGGTAGAAGATCTTCGGATCTTTGAGAGCGGCGCACGGGTGCGGAACACGTGTGCAACCTGCCTTTATCTGGGGGATAGCCTTTCGAAAGGAAGATTAATACCCCATAATATAATGAACGGCATCGTTTATTATTGAAAACTCCGGTGGATAGAGATGGGCACGCGCAAGATTAGATAGTTGGTGAGGTAACGGCTCACCAAGTCAGTGATCTTTAGGGGGCCTGAGAGGGTGATCCCCCACACTGGTACTGAGACACGGACCAGACTCCTACGGGAGGCAGCAGTGAGGAATATTGGACAATGGGTGAGAGCCTGATCCAGCCATCCCGCGTGAAGGACGACGGCCCTATGGGTTGTAAACTTCTTTTATACTGGGATAAACCTACTTACGTGTAAGTAGCTGAAGGTACAGTATGAATAAGCACCGGCTAACTCCGTGCCAGCAGCCGCGGTAATACGGAGGGTGCAAGCGTTATCCGGATTTATTGGGTTTAAAGGGTCCGTAGGCGGGCTCGTAAGTCAGTGGTGAAATCTCATAGCTTAACTATGAAACTGCCATTGATACTGCGGGTCTTGAGTAAAGTAGAAGTGGCTGGAATAAGTAGTGTAGCGGTGAAATGCATAGATATTACTTAGAACACCAATTGCGAAGGCAGGTCACTATGTTTTAACTGACGCTGATGGACGAAAGCGTGGGGAGCGAACAGGATTAGATACCCTGGTAGTCCACGCCGTAAACGATGCTAACTCGTTTTTGGGTCTTCGGATTCAGAGACTAAGCGAAAGTGATAAGTTAGCCACCTGGGGAGTACGTTCGCAAGAATGAAACTCAAAGGAATTGACGGGGGCCCGCACAAGCGGTGGATTATGTGGTTTAATTCGATGATACGCGAGGAACCTTACCAAGGCTTAAATGGGAATTGACAGGCGCAGAAATGTGCTTTTCTTCGGACAATTTTCAAGGTGCTGCATGGTTGTCGTCAGCTCGTGCCGTGAGGTGTTAGGTTAAGTCCTGCAACGAGCGCAACCCCTGTCACTAGTTGCCATCATTCAGTTGGGGACTCTAGTGAGACTGCCTACGCAAGTAGAGAGGAAGGTGGGGATGACGTCAAATCATCACGGCCCTTACGCCTTGGGCCACACACGTAATACAATGGCCGGTACAGAGGGCAGCTACTATGCGAATAGATGCGAATCTCGAAAGCCGGTCTCAGTTCGGATTGGAGTCTGCAACTCGACTCTATGAAGCTGGAATCGCTAGTAATCGCGCATCAGCCATGGCGCGGTGAATACGTTCCCGGGCCTTGTACACACCGCCCGTCAAGCCATGGAAGTCTGGGGTACCTGAAGTCGGTGACCGTAACAGGAGCTGCCTAGGGTAAAACAGGTAACTAGGGCTAAGTCGTAACAAGGTAGCCGTACCGGAAGGTGCGGCTGGAACATCTCATTTTAGAGCGTCATTCGACGTTAAACAAATAAAAGGTACTTAAATGTACCATGTACTTGCTTAAAGAAACGTTTTAGTTTTTTATTTGGTTGATATATTATAAAAATACAACACCCACTAGAAATTAGTATCAGAGGGAGAGATTTAGAAAAAGAAGTTAGGAATTAGAAGTTAGAAATTAGTCTAACATCTAATGTCTAAAATCTAACATCTAAAACAAAGTCTCGTAGCTCAGCTGGTTAGAGCGCTACACTGATAATGTAGAGGTCGGCAGTTCGAGCCTGCCCGAGACTACTAATTGTAAAAGACGGGAAGACATCAGATATGAGACATCAGACATTAAGTCTGAAATCTATTATCTGACTTCTGAAGTCTACTAGAGGGGGAATTAGCTCAGCTGGCTAGAGCGCCTGCCTTGCACGCAGGAGGTCAAGGGTTCGACTCCCTTATTCTCCACAGTTTTGTAAGTTTGATTTAAAAGTACGATGGATAGAGCCAAAACAAATATCCATTGATCAGACGAGCAGAAAGAATTTAAGATCATTGACATTAACGGTAAAAATATCACAAAGAAAAAACCGAGCACTTACGAGTGCTTGAGTACCAATAGGAAAGAAATCGTTAAGGGCGTATGGCGGATGCCTAGGCTTTCAGAGGCGAAGAAGGACGCGGTAAGCTGCGAAAAGCTCGGGGGATCGGCACACACGAATTGATCCCGAGATGTCCGAATGGGGCAACCCGGCATGTTGAAGACATGTCACCTCGCAAGAGGAGCAAACCCGGAGAACTGAAACATCTAAGTACCCGGAGGAAAAGAAATCGAAGAGATTCCGTAAGTAGTGGCGAGCGAACGCGGATTAGCCCAAAAGTCTTTATATATTTAATAGAATGTTCTGGAAAGAACAGCCATAGAGGGTGATAGCCCCGTATATGAAAGGTATATTTAGATGATAAATGAGTAGGGCGGGACACGTGAAATCCTGTCTGAATATGGGGGGACCATCCTCCAAGGCTAAATACTCCTGAAAGACCGATAGTGAACAAGTACTGTGAAGGAAAGGTGAAAAGCACTTCGAATAGAAGGGTGAAATAGAACCTGAAACCGTACGCCTACAAGCGGTCGGAGCCCACAAGTTGGGTGACGGCGTGCCTTTTGCATAATGAGCCTACGAGTTAATGTTACTAGCGAGGTTAAGGACTTCAGGTCCGGAGCCGGAGCGAAAGCGAGTCTGAATAGGGCGCATAGTTAGTAGTATTAGACGCGAAACCTTGTGATCTACCCATGGGCAGGTTGAAGCTTTGGTAACACAAAGTGGAGGACCGAACCGGTTGACGTTGAAAAGTCTTCGGATGACCTGTGGGTAGGGGTGAAAGGCCAATCAAACTGGGAGATAGCTCGTACTCCCCGAAATGCATTTAGGTGCAGCGTCGTGTATAAGTTTATTAGAGGTAGAGCTACTGATTGGATGCGGGGGAGTCAAATCCTACCAATTCCTGACAAACTCCGAATGCTAATAAATGTTCCACGGCAGTGAGGGCGCGGGTGCTAAGGTCCGTGTCCGAGAGGGAAAGAACCCAGACCAACAGCTAAGGTCCCCAAATCTCTATTAAGTTGAAGCAACGCGGTTGGACTGCATTGACAGCTAGGATGTTGGCTTGGAAGCAGCCATTCATTTAAAGAGTGCGTAACAGCTCACTAGTCGAGCGGTCCGGCATGGATAATAATCGGGCATAAATAGAGTACCGAAGCTATGGATTTACAACCTAGGGTTGTATCTGGTAGGGGAGCATTCTGTTTGCACAGAAGCAGTGGCGCGAGCCATTGTGGAGCGTACAGAAAAGAAAATGTAGGCATAAGTAACGATAAAGGGGGCGAGAAACCCCCTCACCGAAAGACTAAGGTTTCCTCAGCCATGCTAATCAGCTGAGGGTTAGTCGGGACCTAACGCGAACCCGAAAGGGGTAGTGGATGGACAATGGGTTAATATTCCCATACTTGCTCACACTAAAAAGGGGACGGAGTGCCGTACCTGCTGGAGACTGACGGAATAGTCAAGGCCTAGCCTTCGGGCGAAGCTGCTGCAGGGAAAGTGCTTCCAAGAAAAGCCGAAGTGAAGCAACCCGTACCAAAACCGACACAGGTAGTCGAGGAGAGAATCCTAAGGTGCTAGAGTGAATCATGGTTAAGGAACTAGGCAAAATAGTCTCGTAACTTCGGAAGAAGAGACGCCATCAGCAATGGTGGCCGCAGTGAAGAGGCCCAGGCGACTGTTTATCAAAAACACAGGACTCTGCTAAATCGAAAGATGCTGTATAGGGTCTGACACCTGCCCGGTGCTGGAAGGTTAAGGAAGGGCGTTAGCAGCAATGCGAAGCGTTTGACTGAAGCCCCAGTAAACGGCGGCCGTAACTATAACGGTCCTAAGGTAGCGAAATTCCTTGTCGGGTAAGTTCCGACCTGCACGAATGGTGTAACGATCTGGGCACTGTCTCAACCATGAGCTCTGTGAAATTGTAGTAACGGTGAAGATGCCGTTTACCCGCAATGGGACGAAAAGACCCTGTGAACCTTTACTATAACTTCGTATTGACTTTGAGTAAGTAATGTGTAGGATAGGTGGGAGACTTTGAAGCAGGCACGCTAGTGTTTGTGGAGTCAACGTTGAAATACCACCCTTTACTTACTTGGAGCCTAACTTCTTTTAGAAGGACACTGCGTGGTGGGTAGTTTGACTGGGGTGGTCGCCTCCAAAAGAGTAACGGAGGCTTTCAAAGGTACCCTCAGCACGCTTGGTAACCGTGCGTAGAGTGTAATGGCATAAGGGTGCTTGACTGTGAGACCTACAAGTCGATCAGGTGCGAAAGCAGGACATAGTGATCCGGTGGTTCCGTATGGAAGGGCCATCGCTCATAGGATAAAAGGTACTCCGGGGATAACAGGCTAGTCTCCCCCAAGAGCTCACATCGACGGGGAGGTTCGGCACCTCGATGTCGGCTCGTCACATCCTGGGGCTGGAGAAGGTCCCAAGGGTTGGGCTGTTCGCCCATTAAAGTGGCACGCGAGCTGGGTTCAGAACGTCGTGAGACAGTTCGGTCTCTATCTATTGCGGGCGTTAGATGTTTGAGAGGGCTTGATTCTAGTACGAGAGGACCGAATTGAACAAACCTCTGGTGTATCAGTTGTTCCGCCAGGAGCACCGCTGAGTAGCTACGTTTGGAAGAGATAAGCACTGAAAGCATATAAGTGCGAAACTCGCCTCAAGATGAGACATCTTTTAAGGGTCGTTGGAGATGACGACGTTGATAGGCTACAGGTGTAAAGTTGGTAACAGCATAGCCGAGTAGTACTAATTACCCGTAGATTTATAGCCTATTACAGGTATACATATAATCATCAATGAGTAATCATTTAAAAAATTATAAACCTAACTCAAGCGTCTTGTAAGTGCAAGCAAGGTTTTTTCTTTGTGACTGTTTTTATCGATTAAAACAGATGTCAGATAAGACATCAGATAACAGACCCTTAAAAGTCTGAAATCTGAAATCTCACCTCTGATATCTTATATACAACCTTTAGGGTGGTTTTAGCGGTGGGGCTCACCTGTTCCCATTCCGAACACAGAAGTTAAGCCCACCAGCGCCGATGGTACTGCGAAAGCGGGAGAGTAGGTCGCCGCCAGTCTTTTTTTT
>NZ_JBZEEQ010000026.1:0-3130 GCF_058310155.1 Chryseobacterium sp. DT-167
TATCGTAGAATTACTACAAAATGTGAAAAAGTTTTAATTTTTTTTCAGAATAATTTTAGGTGTAATTATCTTTGAGCTACAAAACACGTACACAATATTAACCGATTAAAATTTACGCATCATGGCAGCAAATTCAAGAGGAATCTTAAAATTCAATGGCAGTGAGGGGCAAAAATTACTAAAGCTTAACTACAGCGTATCTCGATCCACTGATGTATCGGGACGTGTGGCTTCAGACCCGTCGAATGCACTGATCAAACTGACGATCGAGGCGACCGAAAAGTCCGACATCCTCGAGTCGTTATTAAACGGGAAATACAAGCCTACCACCGGCGAGATCACATTCAACAAATCTCACGAAGAAGGCACGCTGATCACCTTAAGCTGGGAAAACGGCTACGTGATTCAGCACGAAGTAGAATTCGACGCAGTAGACGAAAACTCAATGCTGATCAGCTTTGTGGTGAGTGCAGAGACCATCAGCTACGGAAATTCTGAGTACAAAGGGCTTTGGCCGTCAAGCTAAAATCTTCACCGATTTACAGAATCAGGGTATAGAGACCGTCCGCAAAAGACGGTCTTTTTCGACTGAAATTTATTTTTATTGGGCAATTTTCAATGTTTTTTAAACAATTTTGATCTCAAAAGAAGTTTGTAGGGCAGCAATTTCCGTCTGTAATTTATCCTGAGCTTGTCGAAGGGCTCCGTTCAAGCCGGGCTGCAAAGTAGTGATCCTCAGAACTGAAAGTCCTTAAAATAAAATTCAGTCAACCTCAGGTCTGTTTCGGCTCTTTTCAGGTTGAGTTTTTATTGTTGAGCAAATTCCCCTTTCGACCAAAAACAATCGGTCAAAAAAATATGCAGTCAGTACTCAAAAAAAATCTTTGCGGGCTTTACGTTAAAAAAGCAACAGCAAGATCTTACAAATCAAGCGTTTTACATTAAAAATTCAAAAATTTAATACTTAAAAATCTGCACAGGTAAATAAAATTTAATAACTTTAAACCACCACACAATCACAAAATTATGTCAAATACCACAGAAACATCACGGGGCTCTGCGTTTCGTCCATCCCAGAATGCGGCGGGAATCTCTGACAGTCATCACAACGGGATCAACCGTTTGGTAAAATTATCTTTGGTTATTGAAGGTAAAGTGATCAGATATTACAAGCATTTTACACTAAAACAAAGCGCACAGCGCCACCACGAGTTTACATTAACTTTAGCTCACGATACCTTAGGCGACCGCCAGACGCATACTTTAGAAGAAGCCAACCGGTTTTTAGGAAAACGTCTCACCGCAGTTATTTCCTACAAAGACATCGACAAAAGCCCGGAACGCACCTTTGTCGGCGTGATTACCGGCGTTGGTTTCAGCCAGGAAAAAATGAGTCTTGGGAATATTGTTTTATCAGGTTACAGCCCGACTATTTTACTGGACGGCGCTCCGCATATCCAGAGTTTTGGCGGAAGCCAGCCGGTCAATATGGGCATTATTGCCGAAGAAGTTATTAAACAAGGCTTAGATAAAAGCCGTTTTGATATCAGAATCGATACGAATGATTATTCGCAAATCATTTACAGCAGCCAGTATGACGAGACACACTACAATTATCTGGCGAGAATGGCAGAAGCGTATGGCGAACAGTTTTATTACGACGGCGAAGTTCTTCACTTCGGAAAACTTCCGCCACAGAATACGCCGGTCAGGCTGACCTACGGAAGCAGCGCAAGTGATATCAAAGTTGAATTAAAGGCCGTTCACACCAAGCCGCAATTCTACGGCTACAACAGCAGCAGACACGAAAAGCTGACTTCCGGAGCAACCCCGATTCAGCATGTCGGAGATTTAGCCAAAACTGCTTACCAACACAACGAAACGATTTATAGAACACCGTCTTTAAGGGTAGCTCCGATTAAAGCAACCACCCATTTAGACGTAGAGTATTCACAGAGAAGCACCTCAGGAAGCGAGGCGGTGAATGTTTTCAATATTTCGGGCTCTACAACGGTTCCTTTTTTACACCCTGGCTGCGCAGTCGACATCGAAATGCGAAAACCCGACACGAACGAAACTTCGTACTTCACCAGAATCATGGTGACGGAAACGACGCACGAGATCGACACGATCGGTCATTACACCGGAACTTTCCACGGCATTGCTTCCGATACGGGATTTTTACCGAAACCAGAATTTAGTGTTCCGAAAGCTGAACCACAGATTGCTACGGTCATCTCCAACACCGATCCTGAAGGACAGGGGAGGGTTCAGGTGAGATTCGACTGGCAGACGAATGACACGACACATTTCATCAGGATGATGAGTCCGGATGCAGGCGGAACCGATCAGATCACCCAAAACAGAGGTTACGTCGCAATTCCTGAAGTGGGGGATCAGGTGATGGTCAATTTTGTGCACAATCATCCGGACCGCCCTTTCGTGATGGGGGGAATGTTCCATGGCGGAATCGGTTTAGGCGGCGGAATGGACAACCGTGTGAAATCGATTCAGACGAGAAGTGGTCACAGAGTGGTTTTCACCGAAGACGAAAGCATCATCATCACCGATAAATCCGGAAACGAAATTCATCTGGACACCAAAGGCAGCAACATCAACATCACGGCTCCTGAAACGATCAATATCAAATGTAAAAACTTCAATATTGATGTCACCGAAAACATGAATACAACGGTTGGAATCAACAAGAGCAACAATGTCGGCATGAATATCACAGAAACGGCAGGAGCCAACATCTGGCAAAATGCAAGTTTAAATTACAACCTGAACGCAACAAATATCATGAATATGGCGTCTGAGAATTTCACTTACGATGCTACGGATATTCATAAAACAGCTTTGGAGGGCATTGAAGTCGCCGCTGCGAAAGATTATATCCAGAACAGTGAACAGACGATCCACAATCTTTCGGGCGAGAAGGGTCATAATGCATAAAACTGGGTGCTATGGGAGTTGATCAAAAGAAAGGCAGAATACAGATTTTCGCAAAAAACATCCGCGGGAATGCGAATGGAGGAATTCTGGAGGAGAGCAAGTTTACCAGAAATGTTGCAGGAGGAAGACAGGTGCAGAATGGTAAAGGGGGTGGGGTGAATCATGATGGGAATCA
>NZ_JBZEEQ010000027.1:0-2059 GCF_058310155.1 Chryseobacterium sp. DT-167
TTGGGATATTGCCCTCATTTTATTTGCCCTCAATGAGTCTACAGAATTTATAAGCCCTACCAAAACACCGGAGTATCTGGCTGCGGGCAAGCCTGTAATATCTACAGCAATTAAGGATGTAGTGCAACCTTATGGAAATGCGGGTCTCGTGCAGATCATCAGTGATGCAGAATCTTTCGTTTCGGCAGCAGAAAAGATATTTGCAGATACCGAAAAAGATCATTGGCTGAGAACTGTAGATCACTTTCTCGAAGACAATTCCTGGGATCATACATTTAATAAAATGAACGCACTTATCAACGAAGTGGAAACAATTAATTATCAGATAACAGAACCCCAAAAACAGATCAACCATGTATGATTTTTTAATAGTAGGCTGCGGTTTTGCAGGAGCTGTTTTGGCAGAACGGCTTGCTGATGAAGGGAAAAAAATCTTAATTGTTGATAAACGCGACCATATAGCCGGAAACGCTTTTGATTATTACAATGAAGACGGAATTCTTATCCATAAATATGGACCTCACATCTTTCACACCAATTCTGAAGATGTTTTCAGATATCTGGGGAAATTTACCGACTGGCGACCTTATGAACACCGTGTTTTGGGAAGTGTTGATGGCTTATTGGTGCCAATTCCAATAAATCTTACAACGATCAATGAGCTGTACGGTCAGAATTTGACTTCCAGTGAAGTAACAGATTTTTTAGCCTCTAAAGCTGAAAAAAGAAATCCTATTCTCACTTCTGAAGATGTTGTTCTGAATGTTGTAGGAAAAGAGCTGTATGAGAAATTTTTTAAAGGGTATACCAAAAAACAGTGGGATCTTGATCCCTCAGAATTGGATGCTTCGGTAACCGCGCGGGTTCCTACGAGAACCAACAAAGATGACCGCTATTTTACAGATACATTTCAGGCAATGCCAAAACATGGCTATACCGAAATGTTTAAAAAAATGCTGTCAAGCAAAAATATAAGCATCATGCTGCAGACCGATTATAAAGATATTGTTGATGTTATTCCTTTCAGAACACTGATTTATACAGGTCCTATTGATTCTTATTTCGATTATTGCTACGGAAAATTACCCTATCGTTCTATTGATTTTAAATTTGAAACACTGGATCAGGAAAACTATCAGGCAACAGGAACGGTCAATTATCCAACCTCAAATCTGTATACAAGAATCACGGAGTTTAAATTTCTGACAGGGCAAAAGAACGACAAAACGACCATTGTTTACGAGTATCCTACAGCAGACGGCGATCCTTATTATCCGATTCCGAGGAAACAAAATCAGGAAATCTATAATCAGTATAAAAAGCTCTCTGAGCAATGTCCTGATGTATTTTTTACAGGACGTTTAGGAACCTACAAATACTATAATATGGATCAGGTTGTAGCGCAGTCATTGGCTTTGGTCCGAAAAATAAAAAGCAGGGAAGAGCATGTTTAGCAATGATTTTCTATTGTTAAATGTCAATCCGTTCAGAAGTTTTCTGATGGGTGGCTTTGAATGTGCAGATCAGCAGAACGCATTTGGGAACAGAGTAGATTTGTACAAAGCATCAGGACATGAGCTTTTTCTGGAAGAAGATTATGATCTGTTAAGCGAAGTCGGGATAAAGACCATAAGAGAAGGCATCCGTTGGAGTATGGTAGAAAAAGTACCGTACTGCTATGACTGGACAGAGATGGAGCGCATCATCAAAATTTCCCAAACTAAAGATATTCAGGTTGTCTGGGATCTCTGTCATTTCGGTTTTCCTGATGATCTCACTCCGCTTCATCCGATGTTTGCGAGAAGATTCAGCCATTTGTGCCGTGAGTTTGTTTTGAAATACAGAAGCCTGATTCCTGAGGGTATTTTAATTATAACTCCCATTAATGAAGTCAGTTTCATTTCCTGGTTGGGTGGTGATGTAAAAGGAACGTCACCATATTGCGTAGGGCAGGGTTGGGAAGTGAAGTATGCCCTCATGAAAGCATATATTGAAGGTATCGAGATGATGAAAGAAGTTGATCCTTCGGTAAGAATTTTAATTACCGAACCTTTAGTCA
>NZ_JBZEEQ010000028.1:0-1270 GCF_058310155.1 Chryseobacterium sp. DT-167
GACGAGGTCTTCAAGGACCGCGAAGAAGTCGGTCATTTCATCTGCAGTGAAACGAAGTACGTCGCGCTTCACCGTGCGGTTGTAGGTCGTAGTAGCCACGACGAACACAGTAGGGGAAACGCCGGACACTCCAGCAGCAAACTGACGTGCGGACCAGCCCTGAGGGGGTGGCCCGCGACCCTCAAGGCCTCACAGCCGGTCGGTCTCCGGGGCGGTGATCAATCTCTCCCCATCCCTCTAATCGTTTGGCCCTTGGGGGCTGGCTCGCCTTGAAAGGACAGCGAAGTGAGTGTTTCGAATGGTGTTAGTTCGGCGGTGAAAACGCCTCGTAATTTGGGGGCTGCTGGTCGTCGTTTGTGGGACGCGGGGGTCGGTGAGTTTGAGTGGGCGCAGCATGAGCTGGCCATGTTGGAGGAGGCGGCGCGTACGCGGGACTTGATCGTCGATCTGGATAAGCAACTCGGTGAGGACGGGCTGATGTTGATGTCGTCGCAGGGCTCTCGGGTTCATCCGGCTGTGTCTGAGTTGAGGCAGCAACGGCTGGTCTTGGCTCGGTTGTTGGCTTCGTTGGGTATCCCGCCTTTGGATGAGGATTCGTTGCCGTCGGCTCGGCCGGCGCGTGGTGTGTATGGAGGAAGGCGCTAATGGTTCGTCGTCGGGTTGCTGATGTCCCGCTTGAGGAGCGGGTTCCGGCATGGTGCTTGTCGTTTGTGGAGGGCGACTGGACGTCGTTTGGTGCGTGGCGCGATGCTGTACGGGCTTATCTGCTTGAGGAAGGTTGGGCGCGCAGGGATCGGGTGGTGTGGATGCGCGTCGTTGTGGAGTTGCATCGCGTGAAGAATGAGCGGTTGCGTCGCGACTGAGTGGACTTTGTAGTACCTGAGGCATGACCGTCTGGTCGTGCCTCTTCGCTTTTAACCGGTGGAAGAGAAGAGAAGGTCGGATGGTCGAACGAAACGTGAAGGTCAAGCTGTCCGTGCAGATGCAGCAGTATCTGGATGCGATGGAGCAGGCGTCGAAGAAGACCCGTGAGGCGGGCACCGAGGCTGAGAAGCTTGGTCAGAAGGGCAAGGACTTCGACCTTCTTGGAGCTCGAGGATTGGCCATGGGCACGGTCATGGCCGGCGGTATCGGTCTCGCGATCCAGCGGTTCGCGGAGTTCGACGAGGCCATGTCGTACGTCCAGGCCTCGACTCACGAGTCCGCCGAGAACATGGAACTGTTGCGGGTTGCTGCTCTCGAGGCCGGTTCCTCGACGGTGTTCTCCGCG
>NZ_JBZEEQ010000029.1:0-1211 GCF_058310155.1 Chryseobacterium sp. DT-167
AGATTCCTACGGAATGATCTGTGTTAATATGCAAATTATTTAGCAAAAATCTGCCTGATATTTTTCTTTGTTTTTTCCAATAGCAAATATCTGTTTTATCAGCTTATTTGCGATGGCTATTTTTATCACACGCTCAGGTTTACCTTTTGCTTTTAATCTTTCATACATTTCCCTACATTTGGTATTCCACCTTTTTGCACTCCAACTGCATAAGTAAAGCAGTTTTCTAACTTGCGCCTTTCCCATTTTACAAATATGACCTCTGCCTTTTACGCTTGTTCCACTTTGATAGATCCGGGGACTGAATCCCACAAAGGCAATTAATTGTTTATAATGATCGAATTTCTCAAAATTGTCTGTAATCAGACACATCATCATCGCTGTTTGCTTTCCTATCCCTGGAATACTCTGGAGATTTTCCATTGTTTCCGAATATTCTTCCAACGAGAGCCTGTCCATTTCTTTCTCAAGTTTCAATATTTTATTTTCTAAATATTTAATGGAATTATTAATCTCCATTTTTAAAAATTTATCCAGAAAACCACTCGAATGAAAAGCTTCCAACTGTCTTTGATTCTGATGAACCTGTTTTATGAGCATTTCTTTCCGACTATACAATTGGTGGAGTTTATTGGCCTTTTCACTCGCCGGATTCCACTTCCTCAATTCATATTTTTCTGCATATTCCGCAATGGTCTGGGCATCTTTCTTGTCCGTTTTTGCGCGATAAAGATTGGTCTGCGAAAATCGCCTGATCACCAAAGGATTTACAACACAAACCTGTATATTCATTTTATTTAAAAACTCTGCCAAAGGAAGATAGTAACTTCCTGAAGCTTCCATCACAACCCAATCTTCTGTATTTAACAGTTTTAATAATTTTTTAAAACCAGAGAGTTTGTTCTCGAAAACTTGATGCCTCCATCTTTTGTCTTCAGAAAAACTAACATCAAATGTTTGCTTACTAATGTCAATTCCTATAAATTTACACATACAATAGTTTTTTAACGAGAAGAAATACTACACAGCTTATCTATCCTGAATGCAGGCTTTATAACCTAATGATCTGTTCAAGCTTTTGTAGTAAAGGGTAAAGGAACTTACATTCCGTTCTGTCTGCGAGACTAATGACAATCTGTAGCTTTTTTCTTTACCCTAACTTCTCTTTATTATTAATTAAATTTATTGTTTTGCAAACATAGGATGACAAA
>NZ_JBZEEQ010000030.1:0-1192 GCF_058310155.1 Chryseobacterium sp. DT-167
GGTGGAACGGCGCACCTCGGTTCCCCGAGGTGCGCCGTTCCTGGTTTCACCGCATACGTATCGCGAGTCCCGTCACCGTTCCTGCATGCGGCCGGTCGCCTCCCAGAGCCGGATGAGCTTGAGCGCGAGATGCAGTGTGCTCCGTGTGAAGCCGTCGGCGAGCGCCTCCCGCACGACCTGGGGCATGCGCTCGAGTCGGTAGTACAGCGTCGTCCGGTGCAGGAACAGCAGGTCGCACGCCGCCACGACGTTGGCTCCCACGTCGAGGTAGGTCTCGATCGTGACGCGCTGGGTCTGATCCGCGAGGGTGTAGAGCGCGTGCGCCGCCGGAGAGATCGTGCGCAACTGAGCCGGATCGGCTGCCGCCGAGGCGAGGAGGAGCCAACCGCCGAGGTCGCGCGCATCGGCGGCCGGATGGAACTGCGGGAGCGTCGCCGCCAGGGTCGCCGCGAGGGCGGCCTCCTCGGCGGCGGCTCGAAGATCGCGGGCGCCGGCCGCGGGCGACGCGGATCCGATCCCGAGCACGCGGATGCCGCGCTCCTCGGCGTGGCGCAGGACGAGCTCGTCGAGGTCTGCATGCGACGGAGGCCCGACGAGATACACGGTTCCGGAGCGGCGCCCGGCGAAGTAGGCGGGTACCGGCCGCAGCCGGCTCAACCTCCGAGCGAAGGCGGTGCTGTCGATATCGCTCACCGCCGCGTCGATGAGGAGCGCACGGACGGACGTCCCCGTCTCGGGGCGGAGCCACCCCGAGGCGAGCGCGAACCCGTAGGCCGAACGGCGTTGGGATTCGTCGTCGGCGAGCACGTCGCGCAGGACGGACTCGCGGTCCCGAGCCACGGCCGGTCCGTCTCGCAGGACGTCCTGCACGAGCGCCGAGGCTGCGTCGACGGTATCGACGTCGATCGGGCCCATGGTCTCGGACGCGTCGAGAGTGTCGCTGGTCGTCATGGTCGTGTCCTCCTCGCCGTGGCGGATCCTGATCGGCGGACGGGCGGGGTGCGTCCTCATCGCGCTCCACCGACGTTCGCCGTCACCATCCCAGCGGAATGCACGTCCACGGACCAGGAAGAAAGGAGGAAGAAATGCGCACCGGCGACCGTTTCGGGCTGCACGACCGTCGGCTCGACTTCTCCGACGCGGCACGGTCACGCCTTCTTCGCACCCTCGGCCGATGCCCCCGGTACTGTGC
>NZ_JBZEEQ010000031.1:0-1155 GCF_058310155.1 Chryseobacterium sp. DT-167
GGTCGAGTTCCGCCCGCGCCCGGCGCACCTCTTCGGCGAGGCGCGGCAACGACGCGTCCTCGTAGGCCGATTCGGCCTCGTCGAACTCGCGGCGGGCGCGGTCCGTGTCCCCGAGCGCCCTTCGTGCGAGTCCTGCGACGAAGAGGGCACGGGCGACTCCCCGAGTGAACCCGACGGAGTTGGCCAGTGTGCGCGCCTCGTCGGTGAGGGCGATGGCCTCCTCGAAACGCCCGAGTCGGAGAAGGAGGCTCGCAATCGAGAGAAGGGCGCTCGACTCGGTGAAGGTCGCGATGTTCGGCAGGAGCTCCGCGCGGCGGGCCTCGACCGCCGCGCACTGGCCGCGGTAGGCGACGATCGCCTCCTCGAGACGGCCATCTCCCGCCAGCACCATCCCGCGAAGACCGAGGCTCTCGAGTTCGCCCTCGAGGTCATCGACGGCGGCGAAACCCCGCGCAGCGCGCTCCGACGCATCCGCGGCACGGCCGGGGTGGCCGAGCTTGTTGAGCGCCCATCCCACATAGAACTCCGCCCACGCCCCGTACCGCAGGTCGCCCCCGCGCTGCGCCGCGGCGACGGCCGCTTCGGCCGCGACGAGGCCTGCCTGGGCGTCACCCGATCCCGCGAGGTTGGCCCACGCGACGTAGCCGAGGTGTTCCGCTTCCGCCGACGCGTCGCCGAGTCGGATGGCACACTCGGCGGAGAGCCGGAACGCGTCGAGCCAGAGGTCGTCGAGGGACCAGAGGTCGGAGAACCAGTGCAGCGCGTGCATCGTCGTGATGACGTCCGTCTCCCGACCGTTCGCGGCCGCTCGATGGAGCGCGGGCCGCCAATGCTCCACCTCCGCCTCGAGCCACAGACGCGCCGCCGCCTGATCGGTGAAAGCGAGCGGGTCGCCGGCTGCGTTCGAGGCCCCGGTGCCGGATCGCCCCGGACCGTCTGGCTCGAATAACGAGCCGGCCGCCGCCGTGAGCTCGAGGAGCCGCGTGGACGCGTCGAGTCGGCGCCTCTCGACCTCGACGGGCGATTCCGCTCGCGCGAGACGTGACGCGGCGAAGGCGCGGAGGAGGTCGTGCAATCGGTAGCGGTCGGCGCTGACGGGTTGCACGAGGCCCAGTTCCGCGAGTTCGTCGAGCGCGTCCTCCGCCCACGCCACGT
>NZ_JBZEEQ010000032.1:0-1140 GCF_058310155.1 Chryseobacterium sp. DT-167
GTGCTCCGGAATGATCTCCCCGCTGCTCTCCGCCTCAGTACGCTCGCAAGCGAGTTCGTGCCGCCGGCGATCACGGACTTCGTTCCGACGGGAGGTTCAGCGCAAGTCACCCTCCTGTTCGCTCTCCTGGGCGATGCGCGTCGGGCCGAGGAGTGGCTCACCAAGGACCGCGGCCTGGGCGCTGCCGTGAGGTACGAACACATGATCCGGCTGCCCTCGAGAGTCGCCCGCGGCCTCCTTCTTCTCGATCAGGGCGATATCACGGCGGCCCGGCATGCACTCGACGAGTCGGGTGACGGGACTGATGACGTCGAGCTGTGGTCGGCCTCCGCGTCGCTTGCCGCTGCCGTCGCTCTTCTCGAAGGTCGCCCCGCGGAAGGCCTCGCGCTGCTCGACCACACGGTCTCCCTGCACCCGGCGACATTCGACTCCTCTGCACTGGCGAAGGCGCTCCTGACGGCCGCTCGCGTCGATCTCCTTCTCGCGTGCGGCGAGACGGAACGAGCCGCCACGCTGATCGAGTCATCGCTCATGCCCAAGGGTGCTCGTTTCGTCGCGCGAGCCCGACTCGGCCTCCTGACAGGTCATCCCGAGGAAGCCGCAGCGCACAGTCGGGCAGGTCTGGTCGTGCCGACACTGACGCTGCGCGAGCGCGTGGCCCTCATCATCCTGTCCGCGGCCGCCGCGCGTGAGCTCGGTGACGGCGAGGCCGTGCGGCGGGGGGTGCGCGAACTCGTCGCCATGAGCGAGCGGTGCGACCCGGTCCGAGAGCTCCTCAGCCTTCCCGAGCCGGTGCGCTCCCGTGTCGTCGGCGAGCTGTCCCCCGATGCGCAGGAGCGTCTCGGCGTGCGGGTGGAACACGGCCGTCTTCTCCTGCGCGGGGAGCCCGCGAGGGAGATCTTCTCGTCCATCAGGCGCGGTATCCGCTTGTCACCCCGCGAGCGCGACGCGATCGCCGCGCTCGCCGATGGCGCGACGATCGCCGACATTGCTGCCGCTCGCTTCGTCTCCGTGAACACCGTGAAGAAGCAAGTCGCATCGCTCTACCGGAAGCTCGGAGTGTCCGGACGTCGGGAGGCGATCGACGCCGCGGCGCGGCTCGGGCTCGTCACGGCCACGTGGGACGCGCGAGGCGACGAG
>NZ_JBZEEQ010000033.1:0-1133 GCF_058310155.1 Chryseobacterium sp. DT-167
GCTGGATAGGGCGCCCGTTCGGTGTCTGCGGCAGCGAACCATCGGTAGATTCCGCTGCGGAGTAGCCCGGTGTTCGCCTGAGGCGCACCCAGCAGCGCATCAGCGAGCGAATTCGACGCCAGCGTCTCAGCGAGGTCGGACAGCACGAACGCGGGGGTGTCGGTGAGGCGATCCATCACACGGAGAAGACCGGGCGAGACGTGGGCGGTGCCGCTCACCCGGTCGGGCGGATTCTGGCCGGCGATGCGGTAGAGGTGGTCCCTCTCATCGTGGGTGAGTCGCAACACGCGGGACAGCACCGACAGCATCTGAGCGCTCGGCTGCGCACCGCGCCCCTGTTCGAGACGGGCGTAGTAGTCGACCGTCACGGAAGCGAGTTGCGCGACCTCTTCACGCCGCAGTCCGGGCGCTCGACGTCGCGGCCCGGCGGTCAAGCCGACGTCCGAGGGCAGCAGCGCCTCGCGTCGAACGCGAAGGAACTGGCCCGAATTCAGTGCGATCCATGACCCCATGCTCGCCCCTCCGCGCTCCGTTAGACAGGACCTGCTGGGTCCCCGTTCGACGCGTCCTGGCTGCCGCAGAAATGCTCGTCGAGTGTTGTCATGAACAAGGAGGAACACATGTATGAACTGACTGGCAAGACCGTTCTCGTCACCGGAGGCACACGCGGTATCGGTCGGGCGATGGCATTGGCTTTCGCTCGTGAAGGCGCTGCCGTCGCCGTCTCCTACGGGCGGAACGAGCGGGCTGCGGCCGCCATCGATGCCGAACTCGGCGAGATCGGGTCGGCGCCGCATCTGGTCGCCCGCAGCGACACCGCCGACTCGTCGGCGGCTCGCGCCCTCTTCGATCTCGTCACCGACACGCTGGCCCTTCCCGACATCGTCATCGCCAACGCCGGGGTCGAGCTGATCGAGACACCCCTGGCGGCCACGACCGACGAGCAGTTCGAGCATGTGACGGGGACCAACATCCGCGGAACCTTCAACGTGCTCCGGGAAGCCGCATCGCGAATGGCCGACGGCGGTCGGATCATCGTCACGGGCTCCACCATCGCGCGCAGCGCCCTCGCCGGCACGGGCCTCTACGCCGCGACGAAGGGCGGGCAGGGCCCGCTGGTGCAGGCGCTGGCA
>NZ_JBZEEQ010000034.1:0-1107 GCF_058310155.1 Chryseobacterium sp. DT-167
TTCCGCGGGCGAGTAGGCACCGATCGATCCGCCGGCGGTAAACGCCCCGCTACCCCAGGTGGTGTCTTCTCCGCAGATGTTGAAGCTGTCTTCTACGCGCACAGTCCCGGACGAGGCGTGGTTCTTGCCATGGCGCAGCACGGTGATTTCGGGCCACATCGAGACGTCGATGTCGACTTCGGTGCACCAGGTGGGGGCGTCGAGAGGGAAGGGCGGGAGGGCTTTTCGAGCGTGAGCGATGGCCGAGCGGGCCTCCTCGGTCCATCGCGCGATTCTGTTTGCATCCTCTGCGGACACCCCTTTGGGGGCGTTGGTTTCGTTCGCGGGGCGTGCGAGAATATCGTTAGACATTGTTCGTTCCTTTTCTGGCGATTGGGTGCGGATCTTGGGCCTCGTCGGATTGCAGTCCGGTCGGGGCCTTTTTCTTGAGTGACGCGATTAGTGCCGTTTTTCGGCGACTGATCTTGCGGCGTTCGATGCTTGCGATCTGGAAGATCAGGGCGCTCAAAGTGCTGTCGAGCTCGATCACGAGGCCGTGGGGCCCGCAGATCGTGTACTTGCCGTCGAGAGGCTTTCCCTCGTGGAGGAGGTTCCAGACGGCAGCTTCACCTGTTGGATCGCGGTAGGGGAGTGTGCCCCCGTCGTCGCGATGTTGCTGAGACGGCGTCTGAACGCTCGCCTCTAACGACTCAGCCACGTCAGCCGGTCTTGCTGAACTTTCGCGTCTCCAGCCAGTCGCGCACGTCAGACGCGGCGTAGAGCACGGTCTTCGCGGTGGGCTTGAGGAACTGTGGTCCCTTGCCCTCGTAGCGGAGCTGCGCGAGGCCTCCGCGGGTCATTCCAGGGAGCAGGTCACACACCTGGTCCGGTGAGAGGTACGTGTCTTCCATGACAGCCTTTCATTTTGATAGCCGGGGGAGGTCCTAGCTGTTGAATTGAGAATACAGCTATTCCTATCGATTTGCTAGCGACACGACCGATAAGCTATCGATATGAAAGAAAACGAGCCGACGGCAATCGGTCGGCGTATCCGGGCTTACCGCGAACGTCTCGGAATCAAGAGCGCGACGGATCTCGCGGGGCGTATCCCCAACGACCGCATCACTC
>NZ_JBZEEQ010000035.1:0-1098 GCF_058310155.1 Chryseobacterium sp. DT-167
TCACATGGGTTTCGTCTTCCAGTCCTACAACCTCATCCCGTCGCTCACGGCTCTCCAGAACGTGGAGCTCCCGGCTCGACTCGCGCGCCGTCCGATCGCGGCGGGCGAGGCGGAAGCGGCGCTCGCCGCCGTCGGTCTCGCGGACGTCGTCGGATCGCGGCCGCCGTTCCTCTCGGGCGGCCAGCAGCAGCGCGTCGCGATCGCACGCGCGATCTTCTCGAAACCGGATGTCGTGTTCGCGGACGAGCCCACCGGCGCGCTCGACGCCAACGCGAGCAGAGGGGTCCTCGATCTGCTCCGCGGGGTGAGCGACGCGGGGAGCGCCGTGCTCATGGTGACGCACGACCTCGAGGCCGCCGCGAGGACGGACCGTGCCCTCGTCATCCGTGACGGCGCCCTCCACAGCGAACTGGTCGACCCGACCGCGGCCGACGTCCTCGACGCCCTCTCGCGCACGCGGGCCCTCTGATGCGGGACCTCCTGCGCGCCGACCTCGCGAGCAATCTCCGCGTCTGGGTCGGGACGTTCGTGGTGCTCGTCGCAGCGGCCGTCGCCGCCGGCCTCCCGGCGACGATGATCGAGACTGCGACCCGAGCCGAGCTGCTGACGGCGCTCGCCCTGCTCGTACTCGCGAGCACGCTCATCGTCCTCACGACGATCTCCATGACGGTCGTGCTCTCGTCGGCGGTTCGTTCGCTCGTCGAGCTCCGGCGCCGCAGCTTCGCCTTGTGGCTCATCGTCGGGATGCAACCGGCGCAGGTGGCGAGGATCGTGCTCGGCCAGCTCGTCATCGTCGCCGTCGTGGCGGCAGCGGTCGGTGGGGCCGTCGCGGCACTCGTGTGTCCGCTCGTGGTCGGCTTCCTGTTGGGAGCGGCGACCGGTCTCGACGCGATCTCGCCGACAGTCGGCCCCCTGTCGGTCGCCATCTGCTCTGCGGTCGTCGTCATGGTCACGGCTCTCGCGGCGCTCCCGCTCGCTCGGCAAGCGGGCTTCACGCGGCCGATC
Source organism: Chryseobacterium sp. DT-167 (assembly GCF_058310155.1). NCBI lineage: Bacteria > Pseudomonadati > Bacteroidota > Flavobacteriia > Flavobacteriales > Weeksellaceae > Chryseobacterium > Chryseobacterium sp. DT-167. The sequence continues at coordinate 1,006 of NZ_JBZEEQ010000035.1, forward strand.
GCGGTCCTGCGCGGCGAGGCGCCGACCCGGCGGCGCCCCGTGCTCCGCATCGTGGTCGCCGCGCTCCTCGTGGTCCTCGCGGTGCTCATGATC
>NZ_JBZEEQ010000036.1:0-1085 GCF_058310155.1 Chryseobacterium sp. DT-167
GGCCGAGGAGTCGTGGACGGGTCTCGGCGCCGATGGCTCGGACGAGAACGTCATCACGACGGGTCAGACTCTCCCCGTCGGAGCGACGCACCGATACCAGGTGAGGGTCACGTTCGAACTCGCCGACGACATCGCTCCGATCGCGCTCGAGTGCCTTCCCGGCGGTGACGGCGCTGGCGGTCTCTTGAACTCGGCGACCGCTGAGAGCAACGGGACGGCGGCAGAGGATGACGCGTGTGCGTCGGTCCCGCTCTTCGAGTTCTCGAAGGAGATCTCGGACGGCCCCACGCCCAACGGCGACGGCACGTGGACGATCGACTACGAGCTTTTCGTGGAGAACGTCGGTGCCGCTCCGGGCACGTACGACCTCGCGGACCGGCTCCAGTTCGGGAAGGGGATCGAGATCCGGTCGGCCGACATCGCGTCGACGCCGGACGGAGTCGAGGACCCTGCCGGGTGGACCGGACAGGGGGCCGCCGGGTCGGACGCGAACGTCGTCGCGACGGACGCGACGCTCGAGGCGAAGCAATCGCACACGTACCTGGTGCGCGTGGTCGTCTCGATCGACACGGCGGTCGCGACCCCGGGTACCGTGGCCTGTGCTGACGACGGGGCCGGAAGCGGACTCTTCAACACCGCGGGGATGTCGCACAACGGTGAGACGATCACCGACGACGCCTGCGCGGACCTGCCGCTCATCGACATCGTCAAGTCGCTCTCCGGAGCGGTGACACCCGTCGAGGGCGAACCGGGTGTGTACGACGCGGTGTACGAGCTCACGGTCACGAACCGCGGAGCGGGTGCCGGCCAGTACGACCTGAAGGATGAGCTCTCGCCGGGCCAAGGCGTCGAGATCGTCGGCATCCAGGACGTCACGACCGACGCCGCAGATCCGGTCGGGATCAATCCCGACTTCGACGGCGTCGACGATGTACGGATCGTGACGGCGCAGCCGATCACCGGTGCCGAGCCGACCCCCGTCGTGCACACGTACACGGTGACGGTGCGATACGCGCTCGACCTCACAGGAATCGACGTTCCTGAGGACACCACGTGCACGACCGATGACGGTGCCGCCGTACCCG
>NZ_JBZEEQ010000037.1:0-1051 GCF_058310155.1 Chryseobacterium sp. DT-167
GTCGTCTTCGTGAGCCACCGCCTCGACGAGGTGAGCGCCCTGTGCGACGACGTCACCGTGTTCAAGGACGGCGCCGTCACCCGCCGCGCCGTCGGGGAGCCCATGACGAAGCCGCAGCTCATCTCGGCGATCGTCGGTCGCGACCTCGAGCTCGCCGAGCGCGGCCGCGACATCACATCGCCCGCGACGGGGACCCCCGTGCTCGACGTGCGAGACGTGAGCGACGGTGGACTCGTCAAGGACGCGTCCCTCCGTGTGCACGCCGGAGAGGTCGTCGGTCTCGCCGGCCTCGTCGGCGCCGGCCGCTCCGAACTCGCCGGAACCGTCTACGGTTCACGCCCGCGAGCGAGCGGTGAGGTCCTGCTCGACGGCGTGCCCGTCGCGTTCCGCGAACCCGCCGACGCCGTCGCTCGCGGCATCGGGCTCGTACCGGAGGAGCGCCGCTCCCAGGGTCTCTTCCTCGACCGCTCCATCGACTTCAACATCAACGTCGCGAGCGTCGGCACGCTCCGGGCGTCGCGCTGGTGGCCGCTCCTCCGCTTGCGCGAGGCGCGGAAGCGGGCGATCGAGATCGCCGGTCGGATGACCGTGAAGGCCAGGGACGTCTCCCAACCCGTCGGCTCGCTGTCGGGAGGGAATCAGCAGAAGGTCGCGATCGCGCGCTGGCTCGTCGAGCGGCCCCGACTGCTGATCCTCGACGAGCCGTCGCGCGGCGTCGACGTCGGCGCGCGTGCCGAGATTCACCGCATCGTCCGCCGCCTCGCGGAGGAGGGCACCGCGATCCTCGCGATCTCGTCGGACAACGAGGAACTCGTCGGCCTGTGCGACCGCGTCGTCGTCATGGCAGAGGGCCGCGTGACGGGCGAGCTCGTCGGTCGCGACATCACCATCGACGGAATCCTCGAGCTCAGCTTCGCGAGCACGGACGCCGTCTCCCACACCGCCGCCCCGGTCACGACCGCTGCGGACCACCGAGAGGACCAGAACACATGACCCAGGCCGCGACGACGACGCCGGCGCCCGTCCCCGACGTGGGGCCGCCCCCGCGCTC
>NZ_JBZEEQ010000038.1:0-963 GCF_058310155.1 Chryseobacterium sp. DT-167
GTACTCCCCTCCCGCTCCCGCCCCGGAACGGCTGAACAGAAAGCAGAACGAGAAGATCGCCGAACTCTACCGGTCCGGCGTCCGTCCGGTCAACATCGCCCGAATCGTCGGCACCACGGACTGGACCGTCAATCACCGACTGAACCGGATGGGCGTCGAACGGCGGCCGAAGGGCATGACGCCGGCGCAGCGGGACGAGGCGGTCCGCTCCTATGAGAACGGAGACTCGATGCGGCGGATATCGCTGCGGCTCGGGTTCAACGACAAGACGATCAAGAAGGCGCTCGTAGAAGGTGGCGTCGAGATCAGGGAGTCGCCGCGTCGTCGGAAAAACTAGGTGCTCTTGCCCTTCCTCGTTTTCTCCTCCATCGCCTTGTCGTGATCGGCGAAGGCCGCGAGGAGCGCGCGGGACCAGACGCTTCGGATCGATCTCGGGGTGCCCGGCGGAAAAGATCCGGACGTCATAGTTCCGACCCTTCTTCCTCAAGGGCATGGTCCGCGCTCGTTCCCGATAGCCCTCGAGGCCGATGCTGAGCCGGCGCCACCTGCTCAGTGCTCGGCCGGCACGTTGCGGCAACGACGGATCACGAGACGAAACCGACTTCCGATGCTCGAGCAAGGTCGGTTCGGTCAGGTTCTCGCCGAAGCGGTAGTACTCATGGAGCGCCCATTGCTCCAACGCGTCCAAGAGGAAGACGCTCGTGGGATTAGAAGACCAAGCCGCTTGAAGTTCTTGCCGGGTCTGGAGGTAAGCGTGGTTGGTGATTCGCGGCATGGGGGACGAGCCATTATGGGACTCTCAGTGCAAACAGTCAAGAGAACGACGGCTTGAAGTGGCATGCTGTGACTGCTTCTACGGACCGCCAGGTCTATGACTTTTTCAAATTGACCTTGATGCGATCACCGTCCACGCTCCAGGTGTTCACGACATTCAGGACCTTGAGTCGCTTGACGAGGCTTTCC
>NZ_JBZEEQ010000039.1:0-919 GCF_058310155.1 Chryseobacterium sp. DT-167
GGTTCCATCCGGATCGCAGGAGTCGCTGGTTTGAAGCTCGCCAGATCATTGAGCGTGATGACTCGTGCGTCCGACCGCCCGCACGCCACCGGATCCTGACACGTACCCAGCATGTCTCGCACCGCGCGAGGGTCGTTCGCCCCTGGACCGCGATCAGGCCTCGGTTGATGACTGTGGCCCGATTCAGGAGCGCTTGAACCGCCTCCGGTACTCGATGACTCAGATGCGCCCAGATCGACTTGCGACGGCCCGATACCCCCGACAACCCCTCGTCCGTCACTCCAACCGATGTCGCCCTCCTCGTCCGCAGTAGCCGACCCCGGCGGCAGCCCGAGCAGCACGAGGGCGATGACGACTATGAGCAGTAACCCTTTTCGTTCCACTGATCCATCCTTGTGACGGCAAGCTCCTGGCCCGTGTTTGAACTAGGGACAAAGAAGACAATGATCGGGATATGCGTACGGACCCTTCCGTCCTCGACCGGGTTGCCGTCCGCATCGACGAGCTGCGTTCTTGACACGTCCCGGCAGACGACCAGAGCAACGTCCCCGTGTGAACCCCAATCGTCCGGGTCTACAAGCTTCTCGTCGCCGAACGTGGACGCCCCCACGGTTCGCAGTTCGTTGGCCGCGCCCTCCTCGCCAGATCGGAGGGTCCGCACGAAGTCTTCGGTTGCATACGGGGCGAAATCGTCAGCGTCGGAGGAACCCGCGAAATAGCCGTCCAGCACTGTGTTGAACCGAGTGAACGCTTGGACCGCTCGCTCGAGGGTCTGGTCCGGCTGTGTCGGAGGCAGTTTCGAAGGTGTCGAAGGCGAGTGCACCGGGGCGCATGCGGACAACATGACCGACACGGTCGTAATCAATATCGGGACGGCAGGCAGCCGCCATCGATCTATTGTTCGTGTTTCCCCCATCGC
>NZ_JBZEEQ010000040.1:0-906 GCF_058310155.1 Chryseobacterium sp. DT-167
CTCGTCGCGAACCGGAGCGGAGCCCGTGGCCGTGAGTGCGAGGACCCGCGGGCCGCCGAGGCGCTCGACGATTCCTCCGAGCCGGAGGTAGTCGGGCCGGAAGTCGTGCCCCCACGCGGAGATCGTGTGTGCCTCGTCGACAACGACGAGGCTGACGCCGAGGTCCGCGAGCCGTTCGACCACGTCCGTTCGAGCGAGCTGCTCCGGAGCGAGGAAGATGAACTCCGCCTCACCAGAGGCCACGGACTCCCACGCGCCACTGTTCGCCGTGACGGACTGGGATGAGTTCACGGCGACAGCCTCGGACTCCCCGGTCGACTCGCGGATGTGCTCGACCTGATCGCGCTGGAGCGCGATGAGGGGCGACACGACGACGGTGGGGCCGTCGATCAGGTGCCCCGCGATCTGGTAGATCGCGGACTTGCCGTGCCCGGTCGCCATGACCGCGAGCACGTCGCGTCCCGAGACGACGGCCTCGATCGCCTCCGCCTGCCCGGCTCGGAGCGTCGCCCATCCGAAGACGCGGGACGCGACGTCGGCGATACGTGCCGAGACCGCCGCCGGATCGATGTCCTGCTCCTCCTCGTTCGGCGTCACGGCTGGACGAGCAGCGTGTACACCTTTGCGATGAGCCCGTCGCGGATGAAGCACACGTCCATCCCGGAGACCACCGGATCGGCGCCCTCGGGACCGAGGTTCCAGGCGAGGTATCCCATGTCGTGGTTCACGAGGACCGGCCCGGCCGGCGAGAAGACGAAGCCGGGGGCACCGTCGAGCAGGCTCTGCACTTTCGCGTCGAGGTCCGCGTGACCGCGGATGATCTCGTCGGGGTCGAAGAACTCGACGTCCTCCGTGTACGTGGTGCGGATGGCGGCGGCGCGCGCCTCGCGGTCACGCTGTCCGAAG
>NZ_JBZEEQ010000041.1:0-900 GCF_058310155.1 Chryseobacterium sp. DT-167
CCCCGCGTCGACGGCCTCCAGGAGGCTGAAGCGCTCGTGGTCGTCCTCAACGAGTGCGGCGAGATCGAGGAGCGCCTTCGAGCGGATCGGCTGGAGTGGTCGCGGCCCATCCGGGGAACGCAGCGCGCGCCGCCTCGACCGCGGCGGCCACCTCGTCGGCGGTCGAGTCGGGCACGGAGCCGAGGACGTCGCCGGTGGAGGGATCGACGATCTCGAGCCGGGCGCCGGTCGCGGGCGCCCATCCTCCCGCGACGAAGTTCCCCGTCACGTCGCTCGCGACCCGTCGGACGGCGTCGCGTCCGGTCGCATCGGTCTGCTGGTCGTTCATGGTCGTCGCCTCACTCGTCGTTCGTCGGGGTCGGATCGGGATAACCGCATCATGTCAGTCGGCGTCGAGGTAGGTACCCCGATAGGACATCGCACCCTCGAACACGTCGTCCGAGAGTTCGTCCGCCGCGAGCTCGAGCGGCGCCGGCCGACGCTCCTGACCCGGGTAGCCGATCAACTCCCGCACGGCAGGGATCAGGTAGTAGGTCCCCGCGACGATCGCCGCTACGTCCTCGAAGTCGTCGCGGCGGGCGGACCGCCAGTCGACGAGCACCTCCCGCAGCAGCGGCGCGGCCTCGAGCTCGTGGAGGAGCGCTCGCACCCTCTCGACGGCGTCGGAACGCGCGTCAAGGGCTCGCGCGAGCCAGTACCCGTCGGCGTCCACGTCGCGGAGCGCGGGCATGACATCGGTCGCGGGGAGCAGCACGTCTGCTACCCGCCAGACGATCTCGGTCGTCGGGGCATCGAACGCTCGCGTGGGACCTCCCGACATCACGCGACCTCCTGCCAACGGGCGCCCGCGGCGAGATGCTCGGCGATGCGCAAGGCCATGGCTGTAATGGTCGCCGTCGG
>NZ_JBZEEQ010000042.1:0-894 GCF_058310155.1 Chryseobacterium sp. DT-167
GAACGGGATTCGACCTCGTCATCGCCGGTAACGAGTCGACCGACGGCCGCTCCGGTGTCGTCCCCGCGATGATCGCCGAGACCCTCGGCGTCCCCCTCCTCGGAGCTCTCGCCGACGTCGCCGTCCATCCGGGTCGCGTGGAGGGGAGCCGCCAGACCGAACGCGCCGTCGTCGAGGTGCACGCTCCGCTGCCGGCGGTCGTGTCGGTCACGGAGCAAGCGCCCGAGGCGCGCTTCCCCGGCTTCAAGGGCATCCTCGGGGCCAAACGCAAGAAGATCGCGATCCTGACCGTCGAGGACCTCGGCATCGCGAGCGTCGGGTCCGCTCGAACCGTCATCCGCTCGGCGGCGGCCTCTCCCGGACGAACGGCCGGCACGAAGATCGTGGACGACGGCACCGCAGCGGAGCAACTCGCCCGGTTCCTCGTCACGAACGACCTGGTCTAGGAGGACCGATGTCCCACATCCTCACGTACATCGAACTGTCGGAGAGCGGCGAGCCCACCTCGGACTCGGCGACTCTGTTCGCCGCGGCCGCGCGCCTCGGCACACCCGTCGCCGTCGTCGTGACGGCCGGGTCCCTCGGCGCCCCCGTCATCGCCGAACTCGGTCGCCTCGGCGCGCAGCGCATCCACGTCGCGGTGTCCCCCGAGGTCGGCACGGTCCTCGCCGAGCCGGCGCTCGACGCCCTCGACGGAGCGATCGACGCGCTCGAGCCCGCCGCTGTCCTCGCGGCCAATTCCGTCGACGGTCGCGAGATCGCCGCTCGCCTCGCCGTGCGGCATGCCGGCGCCCTGCTCGCCGACGTCGTCGACGTCCGCGACGACGCCGGCGTCGTCGTCGCGACACACTCGGTCTTCGGGGGGACGTACGTCGTGGAAGCCCACGTCGAGGG
>NZ_JBZEEQ010000043.1:0-891 GCF_058310155.1 Chryseobacterium sp. DT-167
CGTGAAGTCCGCGCACACGCCGTCCTGCGGTTCTCCAAGGGTCTCATCGGGGAAGCTCACGGTGACGTAGCCCGCCACACCTCCGACGTCTCCGCCGCCCGGCCCGCCGCCCGGACCCCATCGTCGGTCGACACACACCTGCGACTCGTCGATGACGATGCCCTCGAATGTCATGCCCACCCAAATCGGAGCATCGGGCAGTTCCGCCTCGACAAGGTACTCGGCACGTTCGACTGGCTCGAGGTCCGTGAGCACGGCGGCCGTCTCGGTGGAGGCGGTGGCGGACGTGGGTCCCGCCGGAACCGTTCGCGATGAACACCCCGGGAGGGCTACGACGACAATGACGACGGCGAGGAGAGCCGATCGCACGGACCGCCGAACATTGCTCATGATCGGACTCTAGTCGCGACGCGGCAAGGGGAGACGAGCGTTTCAGGTCGGTGCGACCGACGCTACCGGTAGGGATTTGGAGGGACGGTCGCGATGCTCAAGCAGTAGCGGACCGGTATGGAGGCGTGCCCACATCTTGCCCACAATCGGAGCGCCGTCATTCGCCGGCTAGGACCCTGGGATGACCTCGGATCCCTGCATGTGCGGGAGATAAAGCAGGTCTCCCTGAGAGAAGGCGCCTATGCATAGGGTTCAAATCCCACCGTCACCGCCACCACGAAGTCCCCGGTAGCCCTGAGTTCTCAGGCCCTACCGGGGACTTTCGTCATGATGCGGCCTCGTCTGCCAACATTTTGCCCACAACCGTGGAACGAAGTCCCTCATCCATGCGTCCGGCAACGTGATCGAGGTCGTCGTCGAACAGGTCGGCGTACGTGTCGAGCGTCATCTTCGCGGACGCGTGGCCAAGCATTCTCTGAACGGCCAGGACGTTGGCTCCGG
>NZ_JBZEEQ010000044.1:0-874 GCF_058310155.1 Chryseobacterium sp. DT-167
CTTCGCCTTCCGCGGCGACGGCTCCTCGAACGTCGCGATCGGCCGGTCGACCTCCGCGCCGGTCGTTCCGCCGGCCCGGCCCGCGCCGTCCTGGCCGACCGAGGCCGCCCCGACGCTCACGGCATCGCGGGACCGGATGCGCTCCCGCCGGGTGGCGACGGCGTCGTGGGCGCCGGAGCTCAGCAGGACGAGCACGAGGACGCAGAGGAAGTTGCCCACGGTGCCGGCGATCGCCGCGATGACGGGGTGGATCCCGCCGAGGATCCCGATCGTCGCGGCGCCCTCCCCCTCGATGAACGGCACGGCGCCGGCTGCGGCGACGACGAGCGGCTGGAGGAACTCCGGCACCTGGGCGACGAGGTCCTGGAAAGTGTCGATGAGGGTCATGGTGTGCTCCTGACGGTTCGCTGGCCGGTGGGGACCGGACGGTCGATCGGCGCTGATTCGAGTCCATCGCGTCACGAGTCGGGCGGTAAGTGTCGGTACGTCATCGATCTCCGGGCGGATCGCACGCCCGATCCGTGACAACTGTCACGTCCATAGGATGGGCGGGTGCCTCACCCCACCCCCTCCCGTGACGCCGACGCGGCGGCCACGGCCCGCGCCGCCATCCGCCTCTCGCGGGGCATCACGGCGACGTGGTGGTACACGGCGGGCGGCATCGTCTTCCTCGAGCTCGTCCTCGTGCTCGTGTGGATCTCGGCGGTGCTCGACATCGGTCGGGGTACCGGGGCGATCGCGGTCGTCGGCCTCGGCGGCCTCGTCTGGGTCGCGGCGACGGTGTCGTTGCTCGTCGACTACCGCAACGCCATCGATCTGCCGACGGCCGCGCGATCACGCCGCGCCGTCGTCCCGGTGATCGCCGCCGCGGGTT
>NZ_JBZEEQ010000045.1:0-858 GCF_058310155.1 Chryseobacterium sp. DT-167
CCGTCGGGACACTGGCTCAAGCTGCGCCGCGAGCGCAACGACTCGGGCCGCTGGCTGCTCATCGACCTCGTTCCCTGACGATCACCATCCGGGCGACGCGAGGGATCGACTCTCCTCTCGTTGTCGCGGGGCCGAGGCTCTAGGCGTCCGGCTCCGCGGCGCCGTCGTCGAGGATGTGCTGGAAGAGACCGTGCAACTCGGGCGACGACTCCGCGTCCGTGCCGAGCACCATGAGAGTGTTGATGAGCATGCCGCGGGCGAGGAAACCTTCTGCCTCGCTCATGGTCAGGCCGGCCTCCGTCGTGAGGAAGTCGAGGATCTCGACGAAGCCGCGCCGTGCTCTCGGGCCCACGACGGAGTCGGCGCTCGCCGCGAAGGCCTGCAGCAGGATGACGTGGACGCGCTCGGTACGGGCGAGTTCGACGTAGGCGGCTCCGAGGGCGGCGACGGCCTTCCCGTCGTCCGACGCCGCGAGTGCCGAACGGAACACCTGGAGGATGCGGTCGAGCGAGTCGCGCATGACCTCGAGGAACAGCGCCTCCTTGCCGCCGAACATGCGGACGACATAGGGCTGGCTGATCCCCGCCGCTCGCGCGATCTGGTCGGTCGTCGTGCCGTGGTATCCGTGCGCCGCGAACACGTCGGTAGCGGACGCGATCGTGCGGGTCCGCCGCTCCGCGGCAGGGATTCGGGGGGCGGTCGAGGGGGAGGACATGGCTCCAGTGTAAGGCACTTGTAATCGCGCGATGCCTTATGTAATAATCGCATGATTACATAAGGAGTTCTGCCATGTCCGCGTCAACCGCTTCCCCTGCTTCCACCGCCCGACCGCCCCGGATTCTTCCCACGCTCGTGAGT
>NZ_JBZEEQ010000046.1:0-857 GCF_058310155.1 Chryseobacterium sp. DT-167
GATGCTGGATCGGCGAGGGTGTGTGGTTCCACAATCGAGACCACATCACGATCGGCCACGATAGCGTCATCTCGCAGGAGGTCTATTTGGCCACGGGAAGCCACTCCCACCGCAAGGACATGGGAGTCATCACACGGCCGATTGTCATCGGCCCCGGCGTGTGGTTGACGTCGAGATGCATTGTGCTGGGCGGAACGACCATCGGAACCTCCGCCCTTGCCACGCCCGGAAGTGTCGTCTCGGGCAAGATCAGTGAGAATTCGATCATCTCCGGGAACCCCGCCATGCGCGTCGGGTCGCGCTTCTAGGCCGGCACACGGATTCCCATGCGTATCGCTCAGGTCGTCACCTACGTCTCCGAGAATGGAGCCTATGGCGGGCCAGTCACAGTCGCCGTCAATCAGTCACGGGAATTGGCGCGCCGGGGCCACCAGGTCGACCTCATCGCGGCGTGGGACGGCACGGCGAGCCTCGAAGTCGAGGGCGTGCGCACCGTGCTGCACCGCGCGGCCAACCCAGGAAGTAAATTCAGCTCGCTCCTGTCCCCCGGGGTCTTCGCTCATGTCCGACGCAAGGCGTCCGACTACGACGTCATCCATGTTCACCTTGCTCGAGATCTTGTGACCGCCCCGGTAGCGAGATGGGCATCCCGACGAAGCAGATTGGTACTTCAAACTCACGGCATGATCAAGCCTGATCGCCGCATGCAGAGCCGCATCTTTGACCGGGCGTTGATCATCCCAACCTTCCGCCGGGCCGACCACATCCTGGCGCTGACCGACCAAGAGATGAAGAATCTTGCAGAGATCGCGCCCTCCTCGAATGATCGTGTCTCCCGGATAGCGAATGGGGTGCCG
>NZ_JBZEEQ010000047.1:0-814 GCF_058310155.1 Chryseobacterium sp. DT-167
GCGCCGCCGCGTGGGCGCTCCTGACCCCCGAGGCCCAGGGTTTCTACGGCGGCGACTCCGAGGTGTACGCCACCTGGTTCGGACAGGACGGGATCACGACGGCCGATGAAGCGCGCTCCTTCGCGGACACCGACCTCACCGAGACGGAGGGACCGGAGGACGCCTTCACGCTCGTCTCGGCGAGCACCGAGTCCGCGGCCGACGCCTGGGTCGTCCGCGACGTCGGCGGCGGGCTCCTCATCGACGACGCCGGCGTGCCGCCGACGGGGAGCGCCGTCTACGAGTGGCGCAACCCCGCGAGCGGGACCGACGACGACACGGATACGGGCGAGTACGACGCGGCGGCTCCCGCGAGCCTGTGGTTCGCGAGTCCCCTCGCGTTCGACTCCGAGGAACCCTCGACGCTCGGCTACCCGGACACGGTATGGGCGTACGCGGACGGCGCCGAGGTGCCGGCGACTCCCGGCCCCGCCTCGGACGCCGGCCGCCTCTTCGAGGTCGCTCCCGACGCGCTTTCCGCGACCGACGTGCCCCTCGCGCTCACGGTCGTGTGGCACGTCGGCGAGGACTCGGCGGGATGGCGGAGCACGACGACGCTGCTCCCCTGAGCTACCGGTCGAGAGAACGAGACGGGCCTCCCTCCACACCGATCCGGTGCGGAGAGAGGCCCGTCGACGATCGACCGGTCAGGCGGTGTGGGGCACGAGGGCCCTCACCGTCAGCGCGTCGGCTGCAGGGTCGAGGTCGACCCGCACGGTGTCGCCGTCGCGGATGCTGCCGTCGAGGATCGCCGTCGCGAGACGGTCGTCGATCT
>NZ_JBZEEQ010000048.1:0-808 GCF_058310155.1 Chryseobacterium sp. DT-167
GCTGAGCCGCCGCGGCGCGATCGCCGCGAGACGCCACGCGACGAAACCGCCCCAGTCGTGGCCGACGAGGTGCACGCGATCGACCTCGAGGGCGTCGAGCAGCGCGAGTGCATCACCCGCGATGTCGGCCGCGCGGTAGGAGCGCCTCCCCCGGGGGCGCGCACCGGGGGCGTACCCGCGCTGGTCCATGGCGACGACGCGCGCGCCCGCGGCCTCGAGCATCGGGGTCACGGCGTCCCACGTACGCCGTGAGCCGGGGAAGCCGTGCAGCAGCACGACGACGGGACCGTCGATCGGCCCGGAGTCCGAGACGTCGAACGACAGCGGACCGCGCCGGAGGCGCGCGAGACGGGACGGCGGCATCTCCCGATCATCCGCGTTCGGCCGACGCGTCGACACGGCTTGCGCTCGAGCCTCGACGTCTGTCGGTGGTCGCCCCTAGCGTGGGCCCATGAACGAGCCACGACCCTTCCGCATCGCGGTCGACGATGCGACGATCAGCGACCTGCGGGAGCGCCTCCGTCGCACACGGTTCCTCCCCGATTCGCCGCGCCGCCCGCCGTCCGGGATGAACGCCGCGTACCTCCACGACCTCGTCGAGGCGTGGATCGCGTTCGACTGGCGTGCTCGCGAGGCGGAGTTGAACGCGTACCCGCAGTACGTCGTCGACCTCGACGGCTCCCAGGTCCACTTCGTCCACCGCCGGGCGGAGAACCCGGACGCCCCGGTGCTCCTCGTGATGCACGGTTGGCCGCACACCTTCGCGCTCCAGCTCGACCTCGCCGATCGGCTCCACGACGTGCACGTC
>NZ_JBZEEQ010000049.1:0-808 GCF_058310155.1 Chryseobacterium sp. DT-167
TGCTGCTGCTCCGAGAGGAACGAAGAACAGAATCAGGACGGATGCCGCTATGACACCCGTCACTGGCCGCCACGCAACATTCGTCGCCACCGTCAAACCGAACGCCCAGAAGTATGAGAGAAGGGGGAGGACAACCGACCCGCTGAACCACACGCATAAGACGACTACAGCGCTTCGGCTACTTAGACGCGTCGTGCTGGCGAGACGAACGATCTCCCGATCGGTTGATTCGATAGCGCGCCGGCGGGCATTGATCCGATTGGGAAGATACCTCGTGAGCGAAGGACCTGCTTGCGAGGCGAGTCCTGCAGCCAGCAGCGCGACAACGAGGCTGGCTAACCAAGTCGCGGCTTGTCCCTGGCGAAGCAAGGCAGGAATACCGAGGAGGGCCCATGTGACAGCGACCGTGGCTGCCGCCATACACAGCCAGGGAAGCACATCTTGAGCTCGCGCCGCGTCCTCATCCTCAGCCGAGTCCGATCGGTTCAACGAGACGAGACCCACATAGGCGGTGAGGATCAGGCCTGCGATGACGGGCAAGAACCAGCCCGACGAATCTAGAACTTGGACGCCAAAATCGATCAAATAAGTGTCACTGAACGGCATCCGGAAAGCGGAAAGCCGAATTACCTCGAGACAGAAGACCAGCACGGCGAGCACCGATGCCATGAGAACGACTTGTGTAAAGACTCGTGCCGCTTTGACTCTCACATCACTTCTTCCATATCGGTCCTTTCGCTAGTCAACTACGAATCGAGCTCGCAACCCCTGCTATATTGCATTGCATGACACCTCCATCCGACGTCTC
>NZ_JBZEEQ010000050.1:0-249 GCF_058310155.1 Chryseobacterium sp. DT-167
GAGGGAGAAGGAGACGAGCTCGGAGATGTCGGAGAGCGGGAACCCGTCCTCGGGGTCGAACAGGATCGCGGCCGTCGTGTACTCGTCGGGTTCGAGAGCGTAGGTCACGCTCCACTCCCCGTTCTCGTCCACGATGATCGGGTCCTCGGGATCGGCCGGCTCGGCCGCGGCGGCGATACGTCGCTGCGCGAGACCGAGCTCCGCCTCGAGCTAGTCCGTGGGGACCACGAGGAGCGCGACGTTGGTGCC
>NZ_JBZEEQ010000050.1:259-796 GCF_058310155.1 Chryseobacterium sp. DT-167
GGTTCGCCCGTGCCCGTGAAGGTCACCTGGTCGCCCGCGATGACCTGTCCCTCGGTCGGGGCGGTGATGACGGGGGCCGGAAGGAGCTCGAACGGGAGGTAGAAGTAGGTGAACGTCTCGGCCGTGACCTCGTTGTCCTCGAGCTGGACGGCGTCGACGAACTGCAGGATCGCGGCGTCCTCCGCGTAGGTGATCGTCGTGCTCCAGACGCCCTTCTCATCGATGACGACGGGCTCGTCGGTCACGATCGGCTCCGCCATCGTGTCGTACAGCTCGACCGTCGCGCCGGAGTTTCCGGTTCCCCAGATGGTCACGTCGAAGGAGTCGAGTTCGGCGCCCTCGGAGGGCGACGTGATCTCGAAGTTGGCCTCGACGCCCGGCTCGGGCAGGTCGGGGGCGTTGGGGAGCGCGAAGGTCACGATCTCCTCGCCGTTCGGCTCGCCGTCCGTGATCTGCGTGATCGTGACCGCCTGGTTGATGGGGGCGTCGTCGGCGAACTGCGCCGTCGCCGTCCACTCGCCGGCAACGACCGTCGCG
>NZ_JBZEEQ010000051.1:0-794 GCF_058310155.1 Chryseobacterium sp. DT-167
TGGCCGCTGCGGGGCTCTCCGCCGCGCAGGTCTTCCTCGTCGGGGCGCTCGCGCTCGCCGCCGTCGTCGCCGTGGTCTTCATCCGCGGACGCAAGGAGGACCTCCTCCCGAGCGGCGAGCACGTCGTGGTCCACGCCGGCTGAGCCCTCGAACCCGGGTGCCGCGGTCAGGGACGCGGCGCCCGGGGTGGCGGGACTCCCGCCGTGGGTCGCGCCTCGATGAGCCACGACGAGTAGTGCTCGACGACCTCGCCGCCGAGCCGATGCACGATCGCGGCGGCCTCGTCGACCTCCGCCGGAGTCCAGTCGCTGAACGTCCCGAACAGTGCGCCCACCTGGTGGGAGTCGAGCCGGATGCTCCACCGGAAGGTGTGCACCCTCTCCACGGCGAAGAGGCCGGAGCCACTGAGGGCTTTGCTCGTCGCCTCCACGTCCTCGGCGGATCGGCGAGGGTCGTTTCGCCGGTGGGCCACGATCCTCTCGACCTCGCGTCGGAACGGGGTCGTCGTCGCCTCCGGATCACCGAAGACGTTCCGCCAGACCAGCCACGCTCCCTCGCTTGTGATCGCCCGAGCGACCTCGGGAAGCACGACCTCGAGATCCAGCCAGTGGATCGACGTCGCGGCCACGACGAGGTCGAACGTGGACGCTGTCAGCTCGACGTCCTCGGCCCGCGCGACGACGACCTCGGCCGTCGGGTACGAGTCCGCGAGACGCGCGGCAAGGCGCGGTCCGGGCTCGACGGCCATGACGTCCATACCCGTCGCGAGGAGCGGCCCCGTCGCCTCCCCCGAG
>NZ_JBZEEQ010000052.1:0-782 GCF_058310155.1 Chryseobacterium sp. DT-167
TTCTCGCCGGCCGCGAACTCGACGTAGGCGCGGGCCCAGCGCCGAGGCCACGTGTCCTCGTCGCGGTCGAATCCGGCGGTCGCCTCCCAGTCGGCCCACGCCAACTCCGCGGAATCGCGGATGCCCATGCGCCGCTGCTCCGGGGAGTCGACGAGGAACAGGCCACCGAACGACCACCAGGCCTGGCCGCCGAACGAGCTCTCGGGTTCTTGCTCGACCACGACGACCGTTCTCCCGTGGTCGGCGATCTCGCTCGCCGCGACGAGTCCCGCGAGCCCCGCCCCGACCACGACGGCATCGGCGGTCGCGCGTACGGTCGATCCTTCGACACTCATCCGGACTCCTTCGTCGCGTTCGTGGTGGAATCGATCGTATGACGCTATCGGTGAACCACATCACCTTCGACTCCGTCGACCCCTACGCGGTCAGCCGATTCTGGGAGCACGCGCTCGGGTTCGCGGGGGAGGAGGAGGACCCGAACGCTCCAGGGGATGACGAGTGCTACCTCGAGAGCCCAGACGGATCGACGCGGCTGCTGTTCGTCCGTGTCCCGGAGGGGAAGTCCGTGAAGAACCGAGTGCACCTCGACGTCGCGCCTGTCGGCACGACCCGAGACGAGGAACTCCTGAGGCTCCTCGGGATCGGGGCGACGATCCTCGATGACCGTCGTCGTCCGGACGGCCGAGGGTGGATCGTCATGACGGACGTCGAAGGAAACGAGTTCTGCCTCGAACGCAGCGCAGCCGAGAAGAGCGCGCTGCCCTGACGGACCCTGTGCGTGA
>NZ_JBZEEQ010000053.1:0-758 GCF_058310155.1 Chryseobacterium sp. DT-167
GGGATCACGACGGCGTCGAACTCCGTGACGTCGATGTCCGCGAGCGGAACGGCGGCGTCGAGGTGAGCGGAGATCGAGTCAAGGTAGGAACGGAGATCCGCGGCCTTCTCGGCGTCTCCGACCCCCTCGGCCGTGAGCGATCCCGGGTCGACGGGCGGTCGCTCGCCCCCCGGCGACGCGATGACGATCTCGTGGCCGGCCTCGGTGAGGTCGCGGTACGCCGTCACCAGTTCCTCGGCCCAGAAGCCGGTCGGGTGCTCGGTGCCGTCGGTGAGAGTGATGGAATCGGCCGCTGTGGCGACCAGAAGGATTCGAGACATCGTGGGTCCTTTCGTCGATCTCCATGATCACCCGGACGACCGGGAACGGGCGCACGGTTGACCGATGGCAGCGTTCGGTCGATCGATCAGGGCGCGAGTGCGCGAATCGCCTCGACGGCGGCGGAGATCGTCGAATCACGACGGGCCTCCCCTGACCGCGTCACGAGGAAGACCGTGTTGAGCGGCCGCACGGCGGGTTCGTCGATCAAGACGACCTCACCGCTGCGCAGAAGCGGGTCGACGAGATACGTCGGCAGGACCGACATACCGGCTCCGACGCGAACCGCCTCGAGGACGCTGCGCAGATCGGGCACGATCGCCGCGACGGAGAGGGAGTCGGGACGCCGTCCGAAGACGCTGCGCCAGTGGCGCCGGACGATCGGCAACTCCTCGCCATACGCGACCACCGGGATCCCGTCGACTCCGCCTGCCCGGACG
>NZ_JBZEEQ010000054.1:0-738 GCF_058310155.1 Chryseobacterium sp. DT-167
GGTGATCGCGATATCCGTTCCGTTCGGTTGGGGCTCGTCGGTCGAGGTGCCGCGGTCTTCCTGATCGGCGTGGCGCTCGAATTGCTGGGTACCGGTGTCGATGTCATCCTGACGTTCTACGGAGTGCTCTTCGTCGCCGTCATTCCGTTGCTGCGATGGAGCAGACGACGGCTCCTGCTGACGGCCGCCGGCATCGCCCTCCTTGGCCCGGTGGTGTTCGCGCTCCAGCCGATCATCGCGCCGGGAGCCACCGGTCACGGTATCGACCTCGTGTTCCAGTCCACCTACTCGGTGCCGGTCTGGCTCTCTCTTCTGATGGTCGGCCTCGCGATCGGTCGGAGTCGTCTCGACCGACCCCGGACGGCGGTTGTGCTGCTCGTCCTCGGGGTGCTGACATCGGCGGTCGGGTACGGGGCAGAAGCGCTCGCGGCCCCGATCGCCGAGGCCCGTTCCGCCGGCGTGTCCTCGTCATCGTCCTCGTCATCGACGGACGGGATGTCGACCGTGTCGCCGGAGGACGTCGACTTCACCGGGCTCGTCTGCGACGTGGCGTCCGACCGCTGGGTCAGCTCCTACCCCGAGTCGTCCACGGGCGGGTCCGTCAGCTCCGGCTCGAGTTCCGGTTCACGCGTCCCCGATCCGCCCTCGACATCCGGTGACTACGTCGGCTTCCTGATCGAATCCGGACTGCCCACCGAGCTCCTCCTCCGCGTGCTCGACGCGTCTGAGCACTCGGGC
>NZ_JBZEEQ010000055.1:0-730 GCF_058310155.1 Chryseobacterium sp. DT-167
CGGGTATCGAGCTCGACCTCACGACGGCGTCCCTCGAGGAACTCGGCACGATCGCGGCGTGGGCGGGTCTCTACCGCGAGCTGCGCCCGCTCCTCCACTCGGGACGCGTCGTCAACGCCGACCTCGCCGACGAGGCCACGACCCTCGAGGGCATCGTCGCGCAGGACGGCTCACGCGCCCTCTTCACGTGGACGCGGCTCACGACCTCGAGCGCCGGGCAGTCCGGTCGCGTGCGGTGGCCGGGTCTCGACGCCGGCGCCCGGTACCGCGTCGTCGTGCGCTCCGAACTGGGCGAGGCCGCGCGGCACGGCATCGATCCCCCCTGGGTCGACGCTGCCGGGACCGACGGCCTGGTCCTGGCGGGCGCCGTGCTCGCGACGGCCGGCGTGCCCATGCCGACGCTCGCTCCGCAGCAAGCGCTGCTCTTCGACCTGACGAGGATCGCGTGAGCGATCCCGTCGATCCGTCCCGGCCCGGACCGGGGTGACGACGGGCGCCGATCCCCGGCGCCCACACGCGCGGCACGCATGCCGCGCGTGACACCACCGATGAAAGGACAACGATGTCTCACAAGAACCGCCCGGACGGGCGGAATCGAGCGGTGGCGGCCATCGCCGCCGGAGCCCTCGCGCTCGGGATGGGATCCACGTGGATCGCTCCGAGCAGCGCAGCGGAGGCGGGAGCGCCACCCGCTCGCGACCTCGCCACCATCACGACGCCGATCCAGGCG
>NZ_JBZEEQ010000056.1:0-716 GCF_058310155.1 Chryseobacterium sp. DT-167
CGAGCACGTAGTCGTCGAGGTCGAACGTGGTGAGGAGGAGCACCCACGGTCCGTGTCGACCGTCGGTCTTGCTCCCGACGATGCGACGCGTCGCGGTGATGCCGTCGACTCCCGGCATCCGGATGTCCATCAGCACGACATCCGGTCGTAGCGCCTCGGTCTGCCGGACCGCGGCGCCACCGTCCGCGGCTTCTCCCGCGACGCTGATGCCTTCCTGGCCGGCGAGGAACATCCGCATCCCGACGCGTTGGAGGGCCTGGTCGTCGACGATGAGCACCGAGATCATGGTCTGCTCGTCGCTCCATCCGCTCATGAGTCCGTTCCCCGTCCGGTCGGGATCCTCGCAACGACGCGCCAGCCCGTGGCCGTCGGTCCCGCGTCCAGGGTTCCGCCGTACGCGCCGGCCCGCTCCCGCATTCCGATGATGCCGTGGCCGGACACGACCGCATCGCGCCGATCCGTCCACCCCGACGGGACACCATCGTTCCCGATCGACACGATGACGCCGTCGTTCTCGACCGCGACGCGAACCGACGCGGTCGCGCGGGCACCGGCATGACGGAGAATATTCGTGAGCGCTTCCTGCACGATCCGATACACCGCGAGCTGGTGGCCGCCGGAGAGCGCGCCCGCGTCCCCCGTGCGCTCGAGACGCACCTCGAGGCCTGCGGAGCGCACGGAGTCGACGAGCGAGTCGATGTCGCCGACCCCGGGCT
>NZ_JBZEEQ010000057.1:0-716 GCF_058310155.1 Chryseobacterium sp. DT-167
ACGCCCTCGTCCGATGGGAGAGGATGATCGAGGACGAAGTCGGGGATCCCGTGCAAGCGCGAGTGATCCGATTGGTGGGGGATGCGCTCGTCGCCAATGCGGTCGCCGGAGTCGACACGGATACCCAGGCCATCGATGATCTGCTGGGCTTTCTCACGGCGCCCCGCTCGGACCGCGGGCCACGTCGGTGAGCGGGGCCCTTCTGGTCGGCATCGCCGGCCTCGCGCTCCTCGACTCGTTGAACCCTGCGACCATCGCCGCGGTGACGCTCGTGCTGATCGCGGCGCCGCGGCGTCCGGGCCTCGTCGCGGGTGCTGCTGTCGTCGGAGCGGCGTCGACGGTCTTCGGCGTCGGGGCGGGTTTGTTCCTGAGTGCCGGTGCGGCCGCTGGTGCCATCGACGGGATCATCGCGGCTCTCCGGTTCGTGGCGTTCGGTGCGGCGGGAATCGCGCTCGTCGTAGCTGGTCTCCGTCGCTTCCGGGAACGCCCGCGGCGGACCATCAGCCTGCCGTCCTGGTTCACGGCGTGGAGGGTGCTGCCGTTCGGGATGCTCCTCACCGCGGCAGACCTTCCCAACGCCTTCCCGTACTTCATCGCGATCGAACGAATGGTGAGCACGGGTGTCGACCCCGGGACGGGTCTGCTCGTGCTGGCGGGCTATGCCGTGATCTACTGCCTGCCGTGTCTCGTGCTTCTCGCGGTGGGCATCCTCGCGC
>NZ_JBZEEQ010000058.1:0-714 GCF_058310155.1 Chryseobacterium sp. DT-167
GGGCCGTAAACGCAGATGCTGCGTCTTCGACCACCTTGTGATCGATCAACCATCCGACCAGCTCACCTTGCTCCACAGGAACGGACGATGGAGCTATGTACTCCTCGAGCTTCAAGCTCTCAACCAACGTTGCTCGTAGATTGGCGTCGGGGATGAGCGCTCCCGCGTTCAGGATCTGCACGGCAACTTCGAGCTTGGCTGATTCCTCGGCGTCGGCCGAAGGCACGATTGTCGACGCTGTCGTAACCATCTTCGCGAGATGCTCATCGATGCCATGCTCCTCAATGTACGAGGACACGTTCTCGAAGCTCACCGGGAAGCGTTCATATTTGGCGAACGTCGGCCAATAAGGACTGGGTACGGCGGTGACGTCGTCGAGTGAGCCGTCTACATGCGCATGAGCCACTATGGAGTCCAGCGCAGAGTCGTCGGCCTCGATGACGTCATCAACGATCGTCGGGAACGTCGCGGGATCCGAGATAGTCGGCGTTTCATCCTTCAGTGACGCGACATACGCCTTGAGGTCCTCCCGCACCCTTCGGTAGACGTCCTTGCTTTGAGCCGCGATGAGATCAAGGCTCAGCGCCTTGTCGTCGTCGGCACCCAGAGCCGTGAGTAGGTTCTCACGGTCCACGACATAGGCACCTGTCAGTACCAATTCGTCTCGCATGGGCCACGCAGTGTCTCTGAGTTTCGGCAATCGCACGCCAGCTC
>NZ_JBZEEQ010000059.1:0-713 GCF_058310155.1 Chryseobacterium sp. DT-167
GACGCTCGCGACCGCGGCCGCAGCGACCGACCGCCGCGGGGTCCGCAGGAGCGGAGCGTCGCGGAATCGGTTCTCCACGAGCTCGTACGTCGTCGCTGCGAGACCCGCGGTGAGGAAGAGGGCGATGAGCTTCTGCTGCCAGGTCATCGGAGTGCCCGTGAGCAACGGGAGCAGCGTGAGGGCCGGCCAATGCCAGAGGTAGAGCGAATAGCTGATGTCACCGAGGTAACGGACGGGACGCAGGCTCGCGACGGTGGTGAACGAGCCCGGTCGGTCGAAACCGAGGAGGGCGAGAGCGGCTCCCGCGGCGGGGATCGCCGCCCAGGCCCCCGGATAGGCGAGCCCTTCCGTGAGGAGGAGGGTCGCCGCAGCGATCGTGACGACACCGGCCCACGACAGGACGACGGCGAGCCGATCCGAGACCCGGGCGGCCGGGACGAGAGCGACGAGACCGCCGACGGCGAACTCCCACGCCCGCGTCGGGAGACCGTAGAACGCCCAGGGCTGCGACACGGAGGTGATGACGATCGACGCCGCGAGCGACGCGACGAGCACCGCGCTGATCACCCACGGCAGAGCCGACCGTCGCACACGAACGACGAGCAGGAGGAGAAGCGGCCAGACGAGATAGAACTGCTCCTCGACGCCCAGGGACCAGAAGTGCGTGAAAAGCGACTGGTCGGTCGTCGCCCAGTAGTCGCTGCCGTCGATGG
>NZ_JBZEEQ010000060.1:0-706 GCF_058310155.1 Chryseobacterium sp. DT-167
CTTCCTCTACTAGACGGCCGACGGGCGCGGCGGGCGCCGGCTCAGCTCGCCCGCGAGCGGGACCGCAGTGCGATCGCGCGGCCGACGACGCCGGCCAGGACGACGAGCAGTCCGGCGACCGCCGGCACGGGCGGCAGCGTCGCGACGAGGACGACGCAACCGACGACTCCGAGAACGGCTGTCGTGCGGAGACCGACGATGCCGCGCGACCGCCCGGCCAAACGGACGGCGGACAGGTTCGCGACCGTGTAGTAGATGAGGACGCCCACCGACGACAACGCGACGGCGGCCGCGACGTCCGCGAACAGGACGAGGGCGACGACGAGCGCGCCGAGGACGATCTCCGCTCGCGCGGGGACGCGCGAGCGCGTGCTGATCGCCGCGAGCCACGACGGCAGATCCCGCTCGCGCGCCATGGCGAGTGAGGTCCGGCCGATGCCGGCGAGCAGGCCGAGGAGCGCGCCGAGCGACGCGATCGCCGCGCCGACGCGGACGACAGGGACGGCGCCGTCCCAGCCCGCGCCCCTGACGACCTCGACGAGCGGCTCACGACTGATCGCGAGGCCCTCGACCCCGAGCGTGGAGACGCACACCCACGCGACGGCGAGGTAGACGACGAGAGCGCCGACGAATGCGAGCGAGACCGCTCGGGGGATCGTCCGCGCCGGATCGCGGACCTCCTCCCCGAGGGTCGCGATGCGTGCGT
>NZ_JBZEEQ010000061.1:0-692 GCF_058310155.1 Chryseobacterium sp. DT-167
GAAGACAGAACAGGACTGGCTGCTGGAACATACACCGTCATCATCACCGATGCCAACGGATGTACGGCAACCGTAAATGCAACCGTAACACAGCCGGCAACCGCCGTTTCAGGAACCACTGTAGTGACCAACATCGCTTGTAACGGAGCTTCTAACGGGGCCATCAACTTAACTCCGGCGGGAGGGGCTGCACCATACACCTTTAACTGGGGTGGCGGAATTACTACTGAAGACAGAACAGGACTGGCTGCTGGAACATACACCGTCATCATCACCGATGCCAACGGATGTACGGCAACCGTAAATGCAACCGTAACACAACCGGCAACCGCCGTGTCCGGTACCACTGTAGTCACCAACATTGCCTGCAACGGAGCTTCTAACGGTGCCATCAACTTAACTCCGGCAGGTGGAACAGCTCCATACACCTTTAACTGGGGTGGCGGAATTACTACTGAAGACAGAACAGGACTGGCTGCTGGAACATACACCGTCATCATCACCGATGCCAACGGATGTACGGCAACCGTAAATGCAACCGTAACACAACCGGCAACCGCCGTGTCCGGTACCACTGTAGTCACCAACATTGCCTGCAACGGAGCTTCTAACGGTGCCATCAACTTAACTCCGGCAGGTGGAACAGCTCCATACACCTTTAACTGGGGTGGCGGAATCACCACCGAAGACAG
>NZ_JBZEEQ010000062.1:0-692 GCF_058310155.1 Chryseobacterium sp. DT-167
TCCCCTGATCCTCACGGGTGAGTTCGGCGGCTGACGGCGTCGACGCCCGCGGGGATCACTGCCGCCGGAAGACGACGCCCGGATCGAGCGCGGGATCGGCCCGGAAACCGAAGACCGCCGACGAGCCACCGACGTCGTAGACCGAGACCACGCCGGTGACGCCGTCCGCGGTGACGGTCGCGGTGTCCGCGCACGTGACCGTGAGCCCCTGATCCTCAGCCGCCGAGTAGACGATCACACACGTCTCCGCCCCGGTATCCCGTGTCGCCGACCAGATCGTCGTCGCGTCGAGACCGCCGAGGACGCGGAGCGACCCCGCATCCCAGGCCCCCATCTCGGCGACCGCCGGGAGCTGCTCGGCGGCCGCCGGACTCAGTTCGGTGTCCCGGGTCGTGGCAACGACGGTGGGCTCGGGTCGTGAGACGGCGACCGCGGCGATGCCCGCGCCGATCGCGATTCCGACGACGCCCGCTACGACCGTGAGGAGAACGCCGCGACGGTGCCGCCGTGGTGATCGGCGGGCGGCCCCCGAGCCTTCCCCCGAGGCATCCGCCGAGGCGTTCGCCGGGGCAACCACCGAGAAGGTCGCGTCGATCCCCGGCTCGGTCGCGTCGCCCGCGGCCCCCGGCGGCGCTGCTGTCGCCTCACGCCCCGATCGACCGGCGGCGAGCGCCTCGAGTTCACGCAGGCGG
>NZ_JBZEEQ010000063.1:0-683 GCF_058310155.1 Chryseobacterium sp. DT-167
CCTGGCTTCTCGCGCGACCGATCCTGCTTCGCCCGCTCGCCGCCCTCACGGGCACGATCTCGCGCTGACCGGGCAGCGCGAGATCACACGCGGTAGATGCGTCCCGTGTCGGCACCCGCGATCGAACGGAGGTAGGCCGCCGCGACCTCGCGGGCCGGGACGGAGCGGAAGCCGGGAAAGAAGGACCCGTACGTGTCGAGCGACTCGGTCAGCACCGTCGGGCTCACGGCGTTGATGCGGATGCCCCGGGGAAGCTCGACGGCCGCGGCAGAGACGAAGGACTCGAGAGCACCGTTGACGGTCGACGCCACGGCACCGGTGCGGATCGGGTCTTGCGCCAGCACGCCGGTGATGAGGGTGAACGAGCCTCCGTCGTTCACGCTCCGCGTCCCGCTCAAGACGACACCGATCTGCGAGAGGAGCTTCCCCTCGATGCCCGTCGAGATGTCGGACCGTGTGAGATCGGCGAGCGGGACGTATGGAACGCTCCCCGCTGCCACGGCCACGGCATCGACTCGACCGACCTCGGCGAAGAGCGCGGTGACGGACGCGGGATCGGTCAGATCCACTCTCGCTGAGCCCGCTCGTGAGGCCCCGACGACGTCGTGGCCGAGCTCCTCGAGGAGCGCCGAGACCGCCACTCCGATCGTCCCCGTCGCACCGATCACAAGACTTCTCATCGT
>NZ_JBZEEQ010000064.1:0-682 GCF_058310155.1 Chryseobacterium sp. DT-167
GCCTCGGGGTGGTCTTCGGACGTCGCGTGGTCGCTGCTGTCCTCGGTGAACGGGGGGCAGCCGGCGCAGCGGTGGCCGCAACAGCCTCACCCGGGCCCGGCGACACCGCAGCCTCCACTGCTCCAGCCCGTCGGGGCTTCGCCGCGCCCGCCGCTCACTCGCGGTTCGACCGCGTGGCGATTCGCGCTCGTGAGCGTCATCGCCGGCGCGGCCTTCGTCGTCGTGACGATCGTGATGTTCCTCTCGATCTTCACGGCGCCCGGCGGCCCACGCGGAGTGCTCGCGCAGTACATGGACGGCGGGCTCCCCATCGCTCTCTACTTCGCGATAACGGTGCCACTCTGGGTGGTGTCGCTCGTCACCCTGATCCTGGCGCGCGTCCGATGGCGCGCAGAGCTGGGCAACGTCCGGCCGCGCAGCAGCCTCGCGGCGTGGGCGTGGTTCTTCGTGATCGGCAACCCGATCATCGCCGCGTTCACGGCTGCGCTCACGTTCCTCGTCGGGCTCGCCCTCGGCATCATGTGCGGCGAGGCCGTGAGCGAGTCGTGCGGCACGGGCCTGTGACGGTACGGCCGGTGTTCGCGTGAGTGCGAGTGCGTTCTCCATCGGCTCGATGGTGCGGTTCCACGAGATCGTCTCGCCGCTTCCGCCTATCGAGGCTCAGAACGCCCTCCTCTCCGCG
>NZ_JBZEEQ010000065.1:0-681 GCF_058310155.1 Chryseobacterium sp. DT-167
GGACCTCTCGTGTGCCGGCGGTAGGAGCCCGGTTCAGCGTCGTCGGAGCGACGCGTCCAGCAGAGCCGGCGGGGTGTCGAACTTCTCGTCGGGGGCGAGATCGACACCCGGTTCGACGATCCCGTCGATCGCATCGAGCACGTCCGCCGAGAGGACGGTGTCGGCGGCTGCGAGCTGCGAGTGCAGGTGCTCGAGGGTCCGCGGACCGATGAGGGCGCTCGTGACCGCCGGGTGGTTCGTGACGAAAGCGAGCGCGAGTTGCACGAGAGTGAGCCCCGCGTCCTCTGCGACGGTCGCGAGCCGCTCGACGGCGTCGAGCTTCGCCCGGTTCGACGGACGGGAGAGGTCGAAGCGCTGCTGCAGCGTTCCGGACCGGTTCGTGGTGATCTCGCGACCCTCGCGGATGGCGCCCGAGAGCCAGCCGGACGCGAGCGGGCTCCACGCGAGGACTCCCATCCGGTACTCCTCGGTCACGGGGAGGACGTGCGCCTCGGCGCCGCGCTGCAGGATCGAGTAGGGCAGTTGCTCGGTGACGTAGCGGCTTGTGTGATTCTCACGAGCGGACCACTGCGATTGCACGATCCGATATGCCGGGAACGTCGACGAGCCGAGGTAGCGGATCTTGCCGGCTCGCTGAAGGTCCGTGAGGGCCGAGAGCGTCTCGTCGTCCGACGTCGCCGG
>NZ_JBZEEQ010000066.1:0-676 GCF_058310155.1 Chryseobacterium sp. DT-167
GGAGCGAGATGCTCGCGATGCCGAGCGCCGAAGCGGCCGTGTCGGAACTCGTCGGAGCTCGATCGTCGGCCCGGTGATCATCCGGTCCGGTGGCGGCGTCGCGGTGACGAGCGCGGTGTCAGCCGGCGAGGAGCGCCGAGGCGGCCTGGCGGCTCAACCACATGCGCGCCTTGTCCCAACTCCAGCCCATGTCGTGCAGGTTCCGCAGGGCGGGGATGCCGAAGTAGAACCAGAGGATATCGAGCACGTCCTCGTGCGAGAGGTCCTTCCTGAGCCAACCGTTCTCACGGAGATGGTGAGCGAGCGGGGCGAGGTTCTCTCGGTACGCCTGTTCCGTGGTCGTGACCGCCTCGGCGATCACGGGGTCGTTCGGCGCCGTGTCGTACATGACGACGACGAGCGGGAGCAGCTTCTGAATCGACTCGCACACGCCGGCCGCGAGCTCGTCGATCGACTCCTCCGGGGTCGTCGTCCGGCGGACCTTCACCGCCGTCTCCTCGATGAGCGGATCGCTCGTTCCGTTCCGCATGAGGGCGAGCACGATCCCGGACTTGTTGCCGACGCTCCCATACACGGTGGTCACCGCGACGTCGGCCCGCTTCGCAATGTCCGCGACGGTCGTGTGCGCGAAGCCCCGCTCCGTGAACAACTCCTCCGCCGCCGCGAGGATCGCGTG
>NZ_JBZEEQ010000067.1:0-674 GCF_058310155.1 Chryseobacterium sp. DT-167
GGCAGCGCGAGCGCCGCAGGCAGTGCGGACAGCGGATCCTCCGAGGCCGACAGCTCGGTGAGGAGAGCCGTGTCCGATTCGATCACGGACCGCCAGCACGAACCGTCGGGGGCCGCCGCACAACCAGCGATTCCGTCGAGCGCCGCACGAGCGCCGGCGACGACGTCGTCCGACGATTCGGCGGGAGAACTCGAGGCCGGGCCCGGCTCCGGCGTGGCCGGTGAGCGCGCCGACGAATCCGCCCTCGCCGATCCCGCTCGCTGCCGGTTCTCGTGAGCCGCCATCGAGGGGTCAGCAGCTCCCGTGGACCGTGCCTGCTCGCCCGTCGGGACGAGGACGAGTACCACGATGGTGACCGCGACGATGGCCGCACCCATGATGAGGGGACCCCGCCGCCGCGACCTCGCCGATCCGGACCGCGGGTCGAGGCGCCCCCGGGAAGCGTGAAGGCGGCTCTTCTCGGTGCGGCCGCCTTGCTCGCCGCGGTCCTCTCGTTCGGGATGATCCCCGCCGTCACGGCGTTGACCGTGTCGGATCACGGCTCGTGGCTCGCCACGGGAACGGGACTCGAACCGACCGCGTACTCGAGCGATCACGCCCTCGAGAGCGTCGATGAGACCGGGCCGCCGCTCGGGAGAACGCGGACGAAGAGCACCCGCCGAAACCCTGACGGG
>NZ_JBZEEQ010000068.1:0-672 GCF_058310155.1 Chryseobacterium sp. DT-167
GGGCGAGGCCTGCCTCACCTGGTCCCGGAGTTCCGACTCGGGACCGAGGGCGGTTCCATGGCGGGTGCGATAGATCATCTCCGGCGCGATCTCCGTTTGCGCCGCGACGCGCGGTGCGAGAGCCTCGGTGACCCCTCGACCCGCCCCCTCGAGCGCAAGTCCCGTGGCATACGTTTCCGCCGCCTCCTTCACGGGGTGGTCGGAGCCGAAGCCGAGCGCCGTCTTCGCACCCTCCCACGCCCCTGTCGCCGCAGCGTCGGAAACGAGGGTGCGCACCACGGTGGGCCCCGCGCCGGACACTGACGCCAGCGGAGCGGCTGCGCCGACATAGGTCATCGGGTGGACCCCTCCGTTCTCCTCCGCGGCGTGCCGTGACCAGTACTCGACGGTTCCGGGTTTCGACGGATGCACGTAGCCCTCCGCGTAGCGGTTGCCGTCCTTGTCCCATCTGTTCCCCTGGGAATCGCGCCAGAATCCCTTCTGATCGAACGTGTGCCCACCCGAAGCGAACTCGGCCGCGGGTCCGTGCTGCCATGCATGTACCCCATGGACTTCGTCCGACACCCACTGCACCGGGTGCGCATCGGCCACCTGATCCTCCACCCACTGCACCGGATGCGCGTCGGCCACCTGGCCTTTCACCCATTGCCAACCCGCCTCGAGGCGAGCGGC
>NZ_JBZEEQ010000069.1:0-671 GCF_058310155.1 Chryseobacterium sp. DT-167
CGCATGGGCGTAAGCCAGCCGACGGTTGCGTCCTTCGAGCGATATGACTCCAATCCGACACTTGCCACCTTGCGTCGATATGCGATGGCTGTCGGAGCCGTTGTGCGGCACGACGTGGTCGACGATTGCGTCGAACATCGAGCCTCGTCGGCTTCAGCCAGTGCTGGGCGGGTCGCGGTCGTCGCGAACGCCTCTAACTCCGTCCTTCGCGAGTTCGCGAAAATTCAGCGAGACGCTTCGAGCTACAAGGCATACGGACGTCGGACCGGTCAGCGTCAACGCCAGAGCTTGTTTGCGGCCTTCCCGCCTCGAGAGCGGGCGTCCCGGTGAATAAGGACGCGGAAGGTTACCGCACTTATCTCCCCGAGGATCTGAGAGTGATCGCAGCGCACGCTCAGGCTGAGCAGGTCGATGAATCTGACCTGCACCTTAATTGGTTCGTTGACTTCGCTCCTGAACGAGATGACGAGGATACGGACGAGAGAGTCGTCTTATCAACCTTGCACGGAAAAGTGGAAGGCGGACGGGTCGACATCACTGTCGGCACACGCTTCGTGAGCGACGGGAGCGACGAGGGAGCGGACTTGGAGACGATTAGACGCCTGATCACCAACTCCTCGGCTCTCGAAGCTGCCTACGACTTCGCGCGCTCGCACTTCACTGCCCTGATG
>NZ_JBZEEQ010000070.1:0-667 GCF_058310155.1 Chryseobacterium sp. DT-167
GCCCGCCGCCGGCACGACCACGATCGAGCCGTCGCCGTGGACGTCGAGACTGCTCGGGAACCCGAGGTAGGAGGCGCCGTCGATGACGTACTCGTGGACCTCGTGACCATGCGTCACGGCGGCGAACACGGGGTCTCCTCCCGACCACTCCGCGTAGGCCCGCTCCTCGGCCGTCACCCAGATCGGCACGTCGAGCGAGTCGAGGCCGCTCACGTGGTCCCAGTGCGAGTGCGTGACGAGAACGCCGAGGAGCCGGTCACGGTCGTACCCCGCCGCGTCGAGCTGCTCGCTCACCGTGTCTCCGAGCGCGTGCGGCGCACGACGGAAGGACGGGAGCATCCGGATGTGCTCGTCGGCGTGCTCCCCGAAGCCCGCGTCGAGCAGGAGGTCGCCCTTCGGGTGCCGGATCAGGACCGCTGTCGAGGCGAACGCCCGCACGTCGGAGAACGCGCCTCCGCTGAAGGCGAGAGCGGCGCGGGTCTCGTACGAGCCCGTCGGCAGCTGGGCGATCTCCATCCCGGCCGGCGGGCGGGCGTCGGGCAGCGCGCCCGCACGCGACGGCACCGCCGGGAGCTGTGCGGTCAGCGGCGCGACTCGGGTCCGTCCCCACACGATCACGAGGGCGATGAGGCCGAGGACGACGTTCGGGACGATCTCGCCCGCCTCT
>NZ_JBZEEQ010000071.1:0-665 GCF_058310155.1 Chryseobacterium sp. DT-167
TATCGGCGAAAGTCGAGACCGGGCGGGGCCTCGAGGGTCGGCGCGACCTCGTTCCTCTGCAGTCGTTCGGCGGCGGCTCGGAGCACGGGCTCCTCCACAGCCCCGGCGATCGTCTCGATGCCCATGGCGATGCCCGTGTACGCGAGGAGCGAATGCGTCGCGTTGAGCAGTCGGAGCTTCGCGGACTCCCACGGCGAGACGTCATCGACCATGACGACGCCCGCGACCTCCCAATCGGGGCGAGGACCCGCGAAGTCGTCCTCGACGACCCACTGTCGGAACGGCTCCGCCACGACCGCTCCGCGATCCTCGAGGCCGATCGCCTCCGCGACCTCCGCGAGGTCGTCCTCCGTCGTCGCCGGGGTGATGCGATCGACCATCGTGCTCGGGAACGAGACGTCCCGTGCGATCCACGCCGCGACCTCGTCGGAGTCGGGCAGAGAGCCGACGAAGTCCGTGACGAGCCGACGGAGCACCGCGCCGTTGTGAGGGAGGTTGTCGCACGAGAGCACCGAGAGCGGGCCGCCGCCGAGGGCGAAGCGGCGCTGCAACCCGCGCACGAGCACGCCCACCATCGTGGTCGGCTCGCCGTCGGCGAGGTCCGCGGCGATCCTCTCGTCCGCGAGATCGAGCCCGCCGGAGGCCGCGTCGATCCCGTAGCCCTT
>NZ_JBZEEQ010000072.1:0-665 GCF_058310155.1 Chryseobacterium sp. DT-167
CGGGCTTCGCCCGCGCCGGTCTCGCTCGCGCGCCGCTCGACGTGCGCCATAAGCGCGTCGAGCGCGTCGACGAGCGCCGCGGCCTGATCGTCGCTCAACGCGTCGCCGAACCAGGCGGTCGCGCTCCGCAGGTGCGGGCCGAGGGCCGATCGATACGCCGCCCGCCCCTCATCGGTGAACGCGATGACCGAGGACCGGCCGTCGCCCGCCCCCGGTGCTCGCTCGATCAGCCCGCGACTTTCGAGCCGGCGGAGCTGATGGGCGAGTCGGCTCGAGTCCCAGCCGATCGCTCGGGCGCACTCGCTCGGGCGGACCGGATCCCCGCTCCGCTCGCCCATGGCGAGGTGCGCGAGCACCGTGAACTCGGCGTCGGACAACTGCGCGTCGGCCCACAGGTCGCGTCCCACCTCGCGGCGGACCCGCTCGTTCGCGACGTGGAAGAGCTCCCACGCACGACGCTTCTCATTGGACATTCTTTCTGACATGTCAGCAATCTAGCATGTTGCTGACGCGTCAGGTACATGGGCCGCTGACACTGGGAGCTCGACCCTCACTGATCCGTCCGGCAGATCTGTCAGAACCGCCGCGGTCGCGGCGCCGGTGGCGGCGGCACGGGCTTCGCGGCGATGATCGTGACGACGTCGATGTGCTCGAGTCCGCGCTTG
>NZ_JBZEEQ010000073.1:0-661 GCF_058310155.1 Chryseobacterium sp. DT-167
ACGGGCGTCGGCGAGCAGTGTCATGGACTCGGCGTCCTCTGGGCGAAAACCGACGGCGAGCGCCTGGAGGAGTACCCGTTCATCCGCGTCGGGCAATGACAATCGGAGCCACATCCGTGTCGCATCCCGCCGAGCCGATGCGCGGGACATCGCCTGGTCGGCGTCCTTGAGCGCGATCCGCGCCAGTCCGGCCACCAGTGCGGCCCGCGTCGGGAAGTGGTGTATCAGGCCGCCCTTCGAGACCCCGGCGGCGGCGACGACCGCATTGAGGGACGGCACGACCCCGGTATCGAGCGTCAAGCGTCTGGCCACTTCGAGGATCTCATCGCGCATGGACGGACCCAACACACCGACCGACCAGTCGGTCGGTCGGTGTGTTGGGTCCGGCTTCCGCTACGACGTCGCCGCGGACGTCCCCGTCACCGGTGCGAGAGCACCCGTCGTCGCGAGCCGATCGCGGCGACGATGCGCCACCCCACCAGGAACGCCGCGAGCACGATCGTCGCGACGATGATGAAGGCGAGCTGCGTCCCCTGGCCGCTCACCGCGCGGAGCAGCATCCCCCCGACCACCGTCGCGATCCACACCGGGATCCCGACCCGGACCGGAGCGAACGGTCGACGCCAGGCGAGCGAGATGACCCACCCGAGGGCGAGCGCCC
>NZ_JBZEEQ010000074.1:0-654 GCF_058310155.1 Chryseobacterium sp. DT-167
CTGCCGCACGTCTCGGCGGCTCCCGGTGCGCCGATCCTGCCGCTGCTCGTGGAGACGGGACTCGTGTCGAGCCTGAGCGAGGCGCGCCGCGCTCTCGCGCAAGGCGGCGTCTACGTCGACAACGAGAAGGTCTCGGACGAGAACGCGACGTTCTCCCCCGTCCTCCCCGGTGGCGTCGCGGTCGTCCGCCGCGGCAAGCGCTCGCTCGCGGGCGTCTTCACCGCCTGACCGGGGTCGGAGCGGCGTTCGTCGCCCTCCGTCCAACGGCCCCCGTTCCCGTTCCCATCTGCGTACGCAACGGACATCCGCGGCTGAAATAACACGCGCGGTTGCCCGTCGCGTACGCAAACACCGTGAAGGGGAGGGCTAGGCGACGCGAGGGGCTAGGTGAGGCGCTTGTCGCCCGAGCGCACCACGCGCAACCAGCGGTGGCCGTAGCCGTCGAGCGGGACCTCGAGCGCGCCCTTCTCGTCGGGGAGCAGCACGTCACCGTGGAAGAGATCGACGAGCCGGGTCTCCTCGTCGGCGTCCGAGGCGGTGAAGGACACGGTCCGCGCCTCCGACGCGAGGTTGTGCAGCGTGATGAGGTGCCCCGTGTCGGCGCGCACCGACAGGGCCAGCACGCTCGCGTGATCCTGCTCGAGGATCTCCCAT
>NZ_JBZEEQ010000075.1:0-653 GCF_058310155.1 Chryseobacterium sp. DT-167
GCCGCTCTCCTGCCCGGTCGCGTGAGCGCGGCCGTCACGATCGCGGGTATCGCCCCGTTCGACGCCGAGGGGCTCGACTGGTATGCGGGGATGGCGGACGCGGCGGCCGTGCGCGCCGCGGCGGTGGGCGGCCGTGCTGCCCGCGCGCGCTTCGAGGAGACCGCAGAGTTCGAGCCGACGAGCTTCAACGATGCGGACTACGCCGCACTCGCGGGACCGTGGGCGCCGCTCGGTGCGGACGTCGGAGTCGCCGCAGCCAACGGACCGACGGGACTCGGCGGCCTCGTCGACGACGACGTCGCCTTCACGTCGCCCTGGGGCTACGACGTCGCCGATGTGCGTGTCCCGACTCTCGTCGTCCAGGGCGGGGACGACCGCGTCGTGCCGCGAGCGCACGGCGAGTGGCTCCTCCGCGAGCTCCCGGTCGGCGAGCTGTGGCTCCGACCGCGGGACGGTCACATCACCGCCCTCGACGCCATCCCCGTCGCCTTCGATTGGTTGCTCGCTCGGGTGTCCCCCACGTAGGGTCTCGCGCCCCCGGCTCGGCGTTGATAGCGTCGGCTCACCGACGAAGGAGGACGCCGATGGCGCGCACTGCACGGCCGCGGAGCGCGCGCCCTCGACGCGTCGCCGCCCTGTCTCTCGCGCTCCTC
>NZ_JBZEEQ010000076.1:0-653 GCF_058310155.1 Chryseobacterium sp. DT-167
CCCCTCCGACGTAGAGGGTCTTCTGGTCCGGAGACACCGCGAGCGTGAGGACCTGAGCGTCGAACGAGATCGAAAGCGGCAGGAGCGCGCCCGTCTCGAGATCGTAGGCGAGGAAGTTGGAGCGGTCGACGACGTTCTCCCCCGGGCCGGCGCCGGCCGGCCGAGCACGGAGGAAGTTGCCTCCCACGTAGACGGTGTTGCCGACGACGACCTGATCCCAGACCACACCGGCACCTTCCCGGTCGTCCTCCGCCGACGACAGCCCCGTGCCGATCTGCGGCGCGGGCAACGGATCGCTCGATACCGTCACCGGCGTGGCCGGATTGGTCGGCGCCGTCGGTGCAGTGTCGGCGGCCGCCGCCACTGGAGGGAGAACCCCCAGCCCGACGGTGCCGGCGACGACGATGGCGAATGCTGGTGTCAGCCATCGGGGTGCGCGGGTGCGCATGGTCATCCCCCCGGATGGCACAGTTGATGTGCTCACGATGTGTTTTTCTCTTGTCTCTGTTCGACTATTCGGGTTCGAACAGGCCCCCCGGCGATCGGAACGTGAATCCCCCTCACGTTCCTGCCATCGGAGTATGACGAAGCGACCGTCGTCGGAACAACGTCATCCACACCCCCCTTCCACGGGCAGGTCCGTGCCCCCAACG
>NZ_JBZEEQ010000077.1:0-395 GCF_058310155.1 Chryseobacterium sp. DT-167
CCGCGCGTCAGGCCGATGGAACGTGGATGCAGGCTGGTCGGCTTCCGGGTCGGGTGTGGGTCGACATCGACGTGCCGGCGGGGGAACCGTCGAAGTGGCTCACTCTCATCGGCACGCGCGTCCTCGACTGGTGGGACGAGAGCCGCGACGTCGGGAACGATGAGTCGCCGATCCACGAGGAGGAGGAGCCATGACCGGACGCATCGTCATCGACCTGTTCAGCACCCTCGACGGTGTGCAGCAGGCCCCGGGCCGGCCCGACGAGGACCGCGAGGGCGGTTTCGCGTTCGGAGGCTGGCAGGCGCCGCTCGTCGACGACCGGGCGGGCGAGCAGATCATGGAGGGGATCGAGCGTACGGATGCTCTGCTCCTCGGGCGCAAGACGTACGACATCT
>NZ_JBZEEQ010000077.1:405-649 GCF_058310155.1 Chryseobacterium sp. DT-167
GCGGCCTACTGGCCCCTGCAGGTCGACGGTCTCGACTCCCCGGTGGCGCGCACGTTCAACGCCATCCCCAAGTACGTCGCATCCCGCGGCACGCCGGATCTGTCATGGCAGGACTCCCACCTGCTCGGTCCCGACCTCGCCGCGGAGGTCGACGCGCTCCGCGACCGGCACCGCGAGGTGCACGTCGTCGGCAGCATCGACCTCTCCCGGTCGCTCGTGCGGGCGGGACTGTTCGATGTGCTCA
>NZ_JBZEEQ010000078.1:0-647 GCF_058310155.1 Chryseobacterium sp. DT-167
AGGGACACGTCGTCGGTGCGGAGGTGGGTCGCGAAGCGCGGGGCCCGGAGCGCATCATCGTTGGCGTCGTAGCGCTCCATCGGCCAGCCGTCGGGGTCCTCGAAGCGGGCGCGCACGCGCCGTCGCACCGACTCGCGCGATGCGAGGAGCGTCACGTGCCGCGTCTCGACGCCGGCCGCGTCGAGCGTCCCGAAGACGCGGTCGTGACGGTCGGGATCGGCGAGCGTCATCGGGACGATGACGTGACCGGCATGCCGGGAGGCGAGATCGGCGAGGAGCTCGGCCACCGTGGGTGCCCACCACGGCGTCTCCTGGAAGTCCGCACGCAGGTGCGGCGGGTACATCCGCTGGATCCCGAGACCCGGAAGCTCGGGATCCGAGACGATGCTGTCGGGGATCTTGCGCTGCAGCTCGTGGGCGACGTGGGTCTTCCCGACGCCGAAGGTCCCGTTGATCCAGAGCAGCACGCTTTCGACGATACTCGTGGGCGGTGTCGTGCCGTCCGCGTTCCCGGTCGGTCGCCGCGGCATGATCCATCAGCGCCCCACCCCCCCCCGTCATAGGCTGGACGCCATGCCAACCGACAAGCGGTTCATCCCCGCGCCCGACGTCGATCACACGCGGACCGACGTCGTCGCGATCCTCTC
>NZ_JBZEEQ010000079.1:0-644 GCF_058310155.1 Chryseobacterium sp. DT-167
GGCGAACTACAACGCCGTCAACTGGGACGACATGAACTGGGAGAAGCGCTACGACGGTGCGAAGGCCTACAGCAGCTCGAAGATCGCGCTCGGGCTGTTCGGGCTCGAGCTGCAGCGCCGCAGCGTCGCCGGTGGGTGGGGTATCCGCAGCAACCTCTCCCACCCCGGAATCTCGCCCACCAATCTCCTCGCCGCACAGCCGACCATGGGACGGCAGCGGGATACGACGTCCGTGAAGATCATCCGCACGATGTCCCGGCTGGGAATCCTGCTCGGGACACCGCAGTCCTCCGCCCTCCCCGCCCTCCTCGCAGCAACCAGTGCTGACGCACTCGGCGGGCGACTCTACGGACCGCGCGGACCGCTCAACCTCGGCGGTGGTCCTGCGGAGCAGAAGCTGTACAGCAGGCTCACCGACCCGGAAGCGGGAGCTCGAGTGTGGGAGGTGTCGGAGGGCCTCATCCGCGCGCGTGCATCGTGACGAGTCGGCGCTTTCCGGCCCCCACGACCAGCGAGGTGTCACCCTTCCGATGCGGTGACCCGCGGGTACCGGTCAGGCCGGCGTCAGCGCCTCGGCGAGCATCACGATGATCCCGCTCGGACCGCGCACGTAGGTCAGCTTGTAGACGTCCTCGTAGGTCGCG
>NZ_JBZEEQ010000080.1:0-640 GCF_058310155.1 Chryseobacterium sp. DT-167
GGTCGTTCCGGACGTCGAGAGTGGAGAAGCCGACCTCCGTGCCCGTGTACGGCGCGGTCGACGCGCGAGGCGTCTCGGCGTCGTCCCCCTCGAGAGGTGGTCCGGCGTAGCCCGCCGGGGCGAGTTCGGGGTAGGCGACGAGAGCGGCGTGCGTGTGCCCCGGGAGGTCGATCTCGGGCACGATCGTGACGAACCGTTCGAGCGCGTACGACACGATCTCGCGATAGTCGTCGTGGGTGTAGAAGCCGCCGGCTCCTCCTCCCACTGCACCGGACGACGCACGTGCCGTGAGGTCCGGCCAGGACTCGATGTGGAGACGCCATCCCTGGTCGTCGCTCAGGTGCAGATGGAGGTGGTTGAGCTTGAGCGTCGCGGCGCGGTCGATCACGGCCTTGACCGTTGCGACGTCGAAGAAGTGGCGGGCGACGTCGAGCATCATGCCGCGATAGGCGAACCGCGGAGAGTCCTCGATCTCGAGGGCAGGCACCCGGATCGCGCCGTCGGGCGAGCGATCGAGCGCTTGCACGAGGGTCTGTGCGCCGTAGAAGATGCCGGCGGCCGACGGTGCCGCGATCCGGACGCCGTCGCTCGTGACCGACAGGGAGTACGACTCGCGATGGGCGAGGCCGCCCGCAGGAGC
>NZ_JBZEEQ010000081.1:0-640 GCF_058310155.1 Chryseobacterium sp. DT-167
GATCTCGCGGATCTCGATCGAGAGTGAGGAGCGGCGCCGACTCATCGCCGAGCTCCACGACACGTAGGAACGCCTCGCCGCCGCGAGCCGCGACGCCGGCATGCTCACCGAACGGGAGCGGCTCGCTCGGGAGCTCCACGACACGATCGCGCAGGACCTCACGGGACTCGTGCTCCTCGTGCAGCGGACCCGCCGCGAGGTCGTCGCCGCGGATCCGACCGTCGGCGAGACGCTCGACCTCCTCGAGGACAGTGCCCGAGCGGCGCTCGCGGAGACGCGGGCGCTCGTCGCATCGAGCGCTCCCGTCGGGTTGTCCGACGGCGGGATCGTCGCGGCCCTCGAGCGTCTAGGAGCGCGGCTGGAGCGGGAGACCGGTATCGCGGTGGCGGTCTCGGGGCCCGTCGGCGAGGACGACGGGGGCCGTGCCGGCTCTCCTGCGGCCGCCCTCGATCGTGACGAAGAGATCGTGCTGCTGCGTTGCGCTCAAGAGGGGCTGTCGAACGTCCGCCGTCACGCCGGTGCGACCGCGGCGTCGGTCGCCCTGTCCGTCACGGACACGAGCGCGACCGTCACGGTGCGCGACGACGGCCGTGGTTTCGACGCGTCGCTCCCCCGGACCGGTTTCGGCCTCGACGGCCTC
>NZ_JBZEEQ010000082.1:0-636 GCF_058310155.1 Chryseobacterium sp. DT-167
GGGGTGCCCGTCGTGGCGGTCGGAGTGAAGCCCGTGCAGTCGTTGAAGGATCCGCCGGTACCCTCCTCGATCACGAGGCTGATGCGGTTCTCGAGGCCCTGACCGGATGCGCTGAGGTTCTGCTGGTACAGCTTCACCACGCCGGGGACGGAGGAGTTCGACGTCACGACGATGCATTTCTTGCCGGTCTGGCCGGGCACGACGTTCTCGACGGTGAAGGCCGCGGTGCCCTTGTCATCGTCGGTGAGGGAGACGCTGCCCGACGACCAGGCGTTTCCCGAGTTGCGGGTCGTGGAGGTGAAGGCCGCTTGCGAACCCTGCCACACGATGCCTCCGGCGAGGAGCACGGCGAGCGGGCCCGCCGCGAGAGCGGCGAGACGACGGGCGCGGGGGGCGCGACGGGCGGCGCGCGTGGTCTCCCGGACAGCGGCGGCCGGAACGACGGGGGCGGTGATGCTTTCCATGGTGATGTCCTTGCGGTGCTCGGTGGTGCGTTGGTGGGGACTCGGCGGGCGAGCGCGACGAATGCGCGCACCGAGTACGCCCCGAGCCGGCTGGCTCGCGGGCGTTCCGACGAGGAGAGGGGGGTGTGATCGGGGCGGACGGCGGGTCGATTCCCTGCGTCGAGACGGTGTC
>NZ_JBZEEQ010000083.1:0-630 GCF_058310155.1 Chryseobacterium sp. DT-167
GCGGAAGTCGTCGTCCGTCACGATCCCGTAGGCGCCGTCGCCGAGCCGCATGATCGCGGCGCGCTGATTGGCCTCCGTCATCGCGACGGCGACGTCGCGGACCGAGGTCGTCGCGTCGCACCACATGATCGGTCGCATCGACTTGGAGATCGGTCCGTCCATGCGTGACTCGGTGCCGCCCGCCGCGATGAGGCGCTGACGGGCGATCATCGTGTTGTAGTGCGAGAACCGGAGCCGCTCGGGTTGCGACACGACCGTGCGCGGGTCCGGCATCAGGTAGCACAGCGTCTCCTCGGCCGATCGGACGGACACCGCGGTCGGGAGCCCCGCGAGGACGGCGACGTGCCCGAAGGTGTCACCGGGGCCGAGGACGTCGACGATCCTCCCGCGGTCGACGACTTCGACGCTGCCCGCCCGCACGACGTAGATGCGGCTCGTCCCGGATTCTCCGTAGGCGATGATCTCGTGTCCAGCGGGATAGAACTCGACCTCGACCGTCTCCGCGAGCCGCACCAGGTCATGCGGATCGAGCTGGTCGTACGGCGACTGGTTGCCGAGGAATTCGGCGAACTCCTTCATCGGCCCGGTCCGAGGGCGGTTCCGACGAGCAGGACCGCCGTCACGGTCGCG
>NZ_JBZEEQ010000084.1:0-624 GCF_058310155.1 Chryseobacterium sp. DT-167
CCAAAGCTGCCGTCGTGCTGGCAGACGAGATGAACGCGAGGCCGCCGAGTACGAGCGCGGTGACGGCTATGCCCTTCGACTGCTTCTTCACGAGGGCGACGATGCCCAGTGCGACGGCTCCCGCACCAAGGAGGAGTCCGAGGACGGGCACAAGTCCCGTGAGGAACGCGATGATGCCGAGAACGAGGGCGATGATCGCGAAGGTCGCGGGCTTCTTCGCCTGTCCAGGAGGCGGCGTCCAGCCAGGGCCGGTCATTGGCGGCTGAGCGCCGGTTTGGGGATAGGCGTTCTGCTGCCAGGGCTGCTGGGGCTGAGGGGCGGATCCGGCGGGGTGACCGGGCTGGACGGGGGGAGGCGGGGGGATTGTAGACACAAAACGTGATTGTTCCTCACGGAAACTACCAAGCGCTAGACCCCCGAGCAGGGGAGGTGAGCTGGCCCCCGAAGGTGGCCTGTCGAGCGGGGAACGTGAGTCGTACTCTCGTTGACGTGCGTCTGCTCGGCGCCGCCATTCGCGGGCCGAGTCCCGCGCACCTCCCTGCTCCAACCGCGCAAAGGCGCAGCAAGGAACCCGATGATCGACTTCGCCACGAACAGTGGCTTCAAGCTCAGCGAGATCAACCC
>NZ_JBZEEQ010000085.1:0-622 GCF_058310155.1 Chryseobacterium sp. DT-167
CTCTCGAGCCGGAAGCCCGCGAGCTGCCGAGCGAGCCGTTCCTCCTTGCGTTCGTCGACCGAGACGAGTCCGACGGCGCCCACGAGTTCGGCGAGGTGACGAGCGGTCGGCGTCACGACGATGAGAGTTCCGCCGGCGGCGAGGACCCGCGCGGTCTCGATCGCGTTCCGCGGCGCGAAGACGCTGAGGACGAGGACCACGCTGCCGGACCGGAGCGGGAGCCCCGCCCACGCGTCGGCGATCACCGCCGCCATGCGCTGGTGCGCTCGCGCCGCGCGTCGGATCGCGGGCTTCGACGTGTCGAGGACGAGTCCCACGAGCTCATTCCTCGCCTCGAGCACGCGGGCGAGGTGATACCCGTTCCCCCCGCCGACGTCGACCGCCACTCCTCTCGCGTCGATGGGCACGGCAGCGACGAGGGCGTCGACGATCGCGTCGTAGTGGCCGGCCCCGAGGAAGCGCTCGCGCGCCTCGATCATCGCTGCGGTGTCACCGGCGGTCGGCCGACCGCTCGTGAGCGAGACGTAGCCCTGCCGGGCGACGTCGAACGCGTGACCGTCGGCGCAGACGACGGTCGTATCCGCGGTGACGAGCCCCAGACCGCACACGGGACACGCGAGGA
>NZ_JBZEEQ010000086.1:0-616 GCF_058310155.1 Chryseobacterium sp. DT-167
AAATTGTTCACACTTAATCACAGTTATATATGAAATATTTATTATGCTTCAGCCATTTATCATGGAATTTTGTTTATCAACGACCCCAACATCTTCTGACGAGGTTTTCTAAGAATTATCAGGTGTTTTATTTTGAAGAGCCAAAGATCGGGGACTCAGATATGTATATCGTCAATGTACAGGATGGCATTTACATCGTAGAACTGTTGATAGCGAGACATGATGAAACGATGAATATCAGGCTTGGCAAGATGATCGACCAATTGTTACAGGAGTACGGGATAAAAGATTACATCAGTTGGTATTATACGCCTATGGCATTACAGTTTACAGATCATCTCACCCCTGAAAAAATTGTTTATGATTCTATGGATGAATTGTCTGCCTTCAGATTTGCTCCGCCACAACTTCTGCAATTGGAAGATCAATTGTTCACAAAAGCAGACGTAGTATTCACCGGTGGACATTCTCTATATAAGGCAAAAAAGCACAGGCATCATAATATTCATGCAATGCCAAGCAGTATAGACAAAGCGCATTTCAGACAAGCGAGAACCATTTTGAATGAGCCAGAAGATCAGAAATCCATCAGTTTCCCGAGGCTGGGTTTTTTTGG
>NZ_JBZEEQ010000087.1:0-610 GCF_058310155.1 Chryseobacterium sp. DT-167
TCCTTCACGATCGAGGTCCTCGGGGAGGTTCTCGTCTACCGGGTGGTCGACGCGCGCGTCGTCGAACCGACCGAGACGGAGATGCTGGGCGCCGTGCCCGGGGACGACCTCGTGACGCTCGTGACGTGCACCCCTCTGGGCATCAACAGCCACCGCATCCTCGTGACGGCCGAGCGCGTACTCCCCACGCCGCCGGACGAGGTCGCGGCCTCGGGCCGGGACGCGGCGGGGCCGGGAGTGCCGTGGTGGGCCATCGCCGTCACGGCGGTCCTCGGGCTGCTCGGCGCGTACCTCCGCTGGGCCGGGGTGCAGGAGGCCGGCGTCCGCCGGGTGCGCGAGAGCCACTAGCGACGAGCCGCCGTCACGGTCGGTCCGTGGGAGCGCTCCCAAATTTTCCTTGACGGGGCGGGATCGGCCGTCGTATGGTTTCGGGACACCTCGTGAGAGCGCTCTCACAGCGTTGTTTGGGAGCGCTCCCACACCCACCAGGCACAAGGAAGTGACCGTGAAATCACCGCGCAACAAAGTCGCCGTGTCCGTCGCCGGCGCCGCAACCCTCGCCCTCATCGCCACCGGATGCGCCGCGTCAGCGGGCGACGGCGGCGGCGAC
>NZ_JBZEEQ010000088.1:0-608 GCF_058310155.1 Chryseobacterium sp. DT-167
TGGCGGGCCGATTCGAGTCGATGAACGGCAAGTCGAACCCGGGCCGCGGTATGGCCGCACTCCACCCGACGACGGCGACCAACCTGGCATGGAAGATCAACGAGCTCGTTCGGAACGGCACCGACAGCTCGTCGATCCTCGACCTCTCGTCCGACGGGACCTCGGTCTATGGTTCCGCGTACCAGCTGGGTCGGGCGAAGACGGAATCGTTCAATGAGGGCACGTTCAAGGCCTCGTGGACCGATGGGACACCCGAGTGGATCTCCGATTGCCACGGTGACACCTACGGGGTCGTCCCGTTCAAGGGCGCCGTCTACACGGCCGGGCACGCGCACTATTGCGTCGGGTCGGCGGCTTCGATGACAACCAGGGGAGCGTGACCTCGAACAACTACCACCGCGCCCTGGCATTCTCGGTCGCGACGACCCGCACGCTCGCTCCCTACACGCGTGATGACATGTACACGAATTACGCCGGCAAGCCGTCGCCGTCGCTCCTCGACTGGTATCCCGATTTCACGGTCGGCGAGTTCACCGGGTCGACGCAGGGGCCGTGGGACGTCACCGCGGCCGGCAAGTACGTCCTTTATGGCGGTGAGTTCCCGTCCG
>NZ_JBZEEQ010000089.1:0-608 GCF_058310155.1 Chryseobacterium sp. DT-167
TACTGGGATCGGGGCCGTTTTCTTTTGGGCGTGATCGTCGTCGACCGTTCGGGCGCCGAGGCGTGACAATCGGACCGACTCAGGGAATCATGCTGTCCATGGACGAGAACGCCGACTCCACCGGCCTCAGCCCGGCCTCTTTCCACGACAGTCCCGGCGTCGCCGACTGGCGCGTCACGTCCTGGGGCCCGCAGGCCTGCTATCGGACGAGTTCCCTCTCCGATGCCGCCGCTCTTGTGCCCGCCGTCGTCGACGCGGCAGCTCGAACCGGCATCGATCCCGACATCGACCTCCGCCCGGAGGGCGTCGTGATCCGCGTCCCCTATCGCGGTCGCGAGCGCATACCCGCCCGTGCTGCCGAATTCACCCGAAGCGTGTCGCGCGCGGCGGCGGACCTCGGCCTGACTCCCGCACCCGAAGCGATCCAGACCGTCGACCTCATGGTGGTGCAGTCGGGCGTCGATGTCCGGCCGTTCTGGTGCGCGGCACTCGGCTATGAGGTGTCGGGGCAGACCGACGCCGTCGACCCTCTGCGCCGCGGCCCCGCCCTGTCCTTCCAGGAGATCGACCGGCCCGGTCGAGGGCGGACGCACGTCGACGTGTCGGTG
>NZ_JBZEEQ010000090.1:0-605 GCF_058310155.1 Chryseobacterium sp. DT-167
GTCAGTTCAGTAGTGTATACTGTAGGATCTTGTCCTGCAATATAGTTGTTCAGGTAAGCGTTTGCACCTGCTCCTTTATATTCGATGCTGATTTTCTTGTCTACTCCTCCGTTTGTAGAAGTTACCAATGTACTTTCGTTAGCTGAAAGCTGAACGTTTTGAGCGTACTGCGCACCGTTTACAGCATCAGAACCTGCCGTAGCCTTGATCTGAATTGTATTGGCCTGAATGTTTTTTGCACCATTCTGCAAAGCAGCATTTGCACTTTTCACTTTCACCTGAAATCCGCCGGTGCTGAATACGTTCAGATGATCTGCGTTCAGAGAGCTTACTCCGTTTGCATAGTCATCTTTGGTTACGTAATCAAGGTTGACAGTTTTCTGTGCATTGTTTACCACTAATGTCTGAATAGGTTTTAATCTTACGTTAAGAGTAACGTTTTGTGCACTGAGGGTTCCTACACCTAATATTGCTATTGATGTAACAAGTAATTTTTTCATTAAAGTTATTGTTATATTGTTTCTAAGTTTCGGATGCAAAAGTAAGATGATCTAAACAAATATACATTGTGAAAAATGACTAATCTTTTGTTAAATTTAACAAAT
>NZ_JBZEEQ010000091.1:0-603 GCF_058310155.1 Chryseobacterium sp. DT-167
TTGATCGCATCCCCGTCCCAGGAGAGATCGTCGCCCTCGTGCACCTCATGCGCTTCGAACCTGTCGTCCGCGAGAACGGCGTCCACGAGCCGCCGAGGGCCGCCGACGATCGTGAAGGGGAAGTCGATGTCGGTCCCGATCACCCACGAATGGTCTTCGGGCCAGAAGAACTGTGGGGACAGGCCATCGGCGTCGTCGACCCACCCGAGACCCGCCCGGTACACCCAGGCGGGATCGCTCAGCTCCGAGAGCGAGGTCTCGAGGAGGATGTACTCCATCCCGAGGCCTTCGCCGGGGTGGGACAGGAAGGGGCCCACCCTCATCGCCTCGGCCAGGGCGGGATCGACAGCCCGTCGCTGGGCTGCCCAGGGATCATCGGCATCGGCCTCGTCGGAGACCTCCACATCCGACGCACCGTCGACCGTCGTCGCGAATCGCACCCCGCTGCCCGGGATGCTCCAGCCGGCCCAGATGGCCGCGACGATGTCCTCGGGTGTCGTCGTCACGTCATGCGCATGCGCAACGAGCGCGGCCAGCAGCACGGGGTCGAGCGCACCGTCGGTCGGGGGAGTGACGTACAACTCGTCGGTGAGCGAGAAGTAG
>NZ_JBZEEQ010000092.1:0-602 GCF_058310155.1 Chryseobacterium sp. DT-167
GTCGGCGAAGGCCATCGAGTTGAGGGCGACCCCACTGTCGATGACGGGACCGACGCGGACGGCCGTGATGGTGCCGTCGTCGTCGAGCCGGTCCGCGTCGACACGGTAGAGCTGGGCGGCCTGCGCGCTGCTCGACACGAAGTAGAGGTTGCCGAGACTGTCGAAGGCCACGTCTCCATTCGCGCCGGGAGCGCCCGGCGCGGTCACGGAGATGACGCTGTTCGACACGGCGTTCGTGGCGGGGTCGTAGGTCGTGAACCGGAAGGAGGTTCCGGCGTCCTGCCCACCGAAGTACAAGCGGCTGGAGACGGGATCGACACCCCCCATGGTGCCCGCCACGCTCGCGCCGCTTCTCGGGGTGGTCTCCCACGCCTCGATCGACGCGGTGTACTCGAAGATCGTCGACGTGTTCGTGAGCATCAGGGTGTTCCCATCGCCCGAGACGCCGATCTGGTTGAGACCCGTCGCGCCCTCGGGGACGGTGAGGATCGTGTTGGTCGCACCGGTGGCCCGGTCCAGGGCGACGATGTTCGACGAGTTCGACTGGGTCGCGAGCATCTCGGTCTCGTCGAACGGGTTCGCCGCGACAGCCGCTTGGGGCG
>NZ_JBZEEQ010000093.1:0-337 GCF_058310155.1 Chryseobacterium sp. DT-167
GGGATCTAGCGGGCAGACCGTCCGTCGCGCGTCGTCGACCGCTTCTGCTCGGCGACGCGCGACGACCGCCGCTCCTCGAGGTCCTCGCGCATCCGCCCCGCCGCCACGGCGAGCGCACTCACGAGCGGCTGCGCCTCGCGCGACTCCGTGCGCTCGCGCAGTTCCCGCTCGACGTCCGCGGGATCGCGGGCCTCGGTGGCGTCCCCGTCCTCCGGCGTGGGTGCTCCGGCGCGCTCCTCGTTCCACCGCTCCATGAGTCGACCGAGCCCGCCGAGCAGTTCCGCCGCGGGCGCGAGGGTCTCCGCCCCCGCGATCTCGCCCAAGGGCTTCTCGTGCT
>NZ_JBZEEQ010000093.1:347-600 GCF_058310155.1 Chryseobacterium sp. DT-167
CGCGCGCGCGACGGAGCGCCGCGAGGTCGTCGAGATCCTCGTCGACGTCGTAGTTCATCCACCGTGCACGCGGGTTGGCGCGCCGGCTGTCACGGGCGCCGCGCACCGCCGTCGCCGCCTCGGCGAGCCGTGATTCGTACGTCAGGAGTTCCCTCTCCCAGTCCGATCCGTCGCCACCCGACGACAGCGCCTCCGCCATGGCATCGAGCGTGCGAGCGCCCGTGCGACGCAACGCGGAGAGCGCGATGGCGGA
>NZ_JBZEEQ010000094.1:0-592 GCF_058310155.1 Chryseobacterium sp. DT-167
GACCTCGGCATCGAGACGGCGCGCGGTTCCGTGACCGCGAAGACCGCTTACGGCAGCCTCGACGTCGGTGTCGTCTCGAGCGGCTCCGTCCAGGTCGAGAGCGGGCACGGCGCGGTCTCGATAGGCGTCCTCCCCGGTGTCGCGGCGTGGCTCGATCTCTCGTCCTCCGACGGACGCGTGCGCAACGACCTCGCCGGGGATGCGGCTCCCGGCGCCGGATCTCCCACCGTCGCCGTCCGCGCCCGGACGCGTTTCGGCGACATCGTCATCAACCGCTCGCGCTGACGCGAGCACCATGAGAAGG
The DNA here is from genome assembly GCF_058310155.1 of Chryseobacterium sp. DT-167. Lineage (NCBI taxonomy): Bacteria > Pseudomonadati > Bacteroidota > Flavobacteriia > Flavobacteriales > Weeksellaceae > Chryseobacterium > Chryseobacterium sp. DT-167. The sequence continues at coordinate 305 of NZ_JBZEEQ010000094.1, forward strand.
GACAGCATCATGACCACCAGCACTGCTCCCGACCGATCGACGACCGGACCGGCCATCAGCGTCCGCGGCGTCGAGAAGTCCTACAAGGACCTCCGCGTCCTCCGCGGCGTCGACTTCGACGTCGCGCCCGGCACGGTCTTCGCCCTCCTCGGCTCGAACGGAGCCGGCAAGACGACGATGATCCGCATCCTCTCGACGCTCCTGCACCCCGACGCCGGGACCGCCACCGTCGCCGGCTCGGACGTCGCGACCCACGCCCTCGATGTCCGCCGGTCGATCAGCCTCACG
>NZ_JBZEEQ010000095.1:0-591 GCF_058310155.1 Chryseobacterium sp. DT-167
TCGCGCAAGGCGCGATCGCGAGCGCGATGGACCACGTGCGGCGGAACGCGCTCGGCATCGATATGGCCCGATCCCTCCGTCCCTTGAGTACGCCACAACTCGGTCCCTGAGCTTGTCGAAGGGCAGCCCTCAGGTGCTCGACGTTTCCGGCTGGCCGAACCCCAAGCGCGCCATGTCTAAGACGCGCCGACAGTCAGGACGTTGCGGCGAGGAACGACTCCGGCGGTTGGGTCAGCCAGATGAGGCCGACTCCACCGTCTGTCGCCACTCTGGCCGCTATCGAATAGTCGTCCGGACCGCTGTGCTCTTGCGCCCACTGCTCAACCGATGCGAGCGACTCCGACTCCATGTCGTAGGCGATCCAGTGAACTCCGCTCTCCCTGACGATCATCACGCGGTAGCCGGTAGACCGGCTCTCCCATTGGCCATCTCTTTCGTCAACCTCGCGCGCATTCATGCGGTGATAGTAGTGAGACGCTGAAGGAGGCGGCGTGGCGCGGCCTACGGTTGTGGCAATCGCGTCACCGAGCTCGAGCTGTTGCGGGAGGGTGAAGTATCTCGAAGTGTTGCAGACATCAGCAGCCTCTATGC
>NZ_JBZEEQ010000096.1:0-589 GCF_058310155.1 Chryseobacterium sp. DT-167
CGGCGAGCCCCTCCCAGTCGCGCGCCTCGAAGAGCGCGACGACCCGGTCCACATGCTCCGATGCTGCGGTCGTGCCCGCCATCGCCCGTCTCCGTCCTGACTCTCCCCGCTCGACAGTACCGATGCGGACGGCCGGTGTGCGCGTCCCCGTGCATCGCGTCGGTCCTTTCGCTGCTTCATCGAGATTACGCACGAACATCGACAACGTCGAAGCTATTCGTCAACCGGCTCGCTAGGCTGAGATTCCTTGATCGATGGTCACGATCGATCCTCTGCTTCTCCGTAGTAGGTCAGACGCGGAAGGTCCTCAACGGTTACCGCATTGACGATCATGGAGTCCCAGCTCAAGTCGTACACCTCGGTGACGAGATGACCTTGGGCGAACGCCTTTAAGCCCACGACAGGGATCTCGTGAATGGCGATCAGTGCGGCTCTCAGGTGTGTCGGGGTCCCGGTCAGTTCCGCTGGCCCGCATAGCTCGCCCGGAAGTATCCGCTCGAGGAGGGACGGCCGTGCAACAACGAATCCGTGCGCGTCCATCAGCGCGAGCCCGGAGCGCGAGAACATATCGACGGTGACACGGTCGACT
>NZ_JBZEEQ010000097.1:0-588 GCF_058310155.1 Chryseobacterium sp. DT-167
GACGGCGAGCTTGTCGCATACTTTCTACTTCGATTCGAATCGGGGAAACTTTCGTCCGTCGAGGAGACGATTGCTTTGCTTCTTCCCGACGATTTCAACCGAGTCTCGGGGCTGCTCGAACGGCTAGCGCCTGGACTCGTGCCATCTCCGCGGGCAGCTCAAGTTTGGACATTCGTATCGATCGCTGACATTCGACACAACTGGGCAGCGTTCGCGCACCCATGGGAAGAGGTCGAACTCGTCATCTTCGCATGGGGCGATCTATCGGAATGGCTATCGATTCTCCCATTCATGCCGTCGCATAGCCCCCGTCGGCTAGGGTCCGCAAATCCCGAAACGAGGCTGGATGAGCTCCTTCAACACAAGCGTGGTGAGCTTGAACGTTAACCCTTCGCCTTGCACGGTTGGCATGCGCAGGCGCGTCCTGGGTGACGGGATCAGGGGATCAATGCGGCCATGGTAACTATCGACCTCGAGACCGACGACGATGATGTCGCGTCGATTGCAGTTTTTGAGGGGCGGATCCCGTCGAGATGGGAGCGTTCGGTCATTCGACGTCGGAAGTACATGCTGAACGTGATCAACGTG
>NZ_JBZEEQ010000098.1:0-588 GCF_058310155.1 Chryseobacterium sp. DT-167
GGACAACGACTCGGGAGTGAGGACGGGGGCGGTGCCATCCCGTTCGGCTGGACGGCGATCTACCCGGTCGGAATGCTCGTCCTCGTCGTCTTCGGCGTGCTCGCGATCACGAACGAGTACAGCACCGGCACGATCCACACCACGATGGTGGCGGCGCCTCGCCGCACGGGCGTGCTCCTCGCGAAGGGCGCGGTGATCACCGGCGTGACGACGGTTCTCGGCGTCCTCACGTCCGTCGTGCTCTACGTCGTCGTGCAGGCGGCCGGCACGATCCCCTCGGCGATCGGTCTGTCGCTCGTCGATCCCGAAATGTTCTGGGGAGTCCTCGGCGGCACGCTCGTGCTGCCGTACGGAGCGCTCTTCGGGCTCGTGCTCGGCGGGCTTCTGCGCAACGCCGCCGCAGCGATCGCGCTGTACTTCGTCGTCTTCCAGATGGGACCGCAGCTCCTCGAGGCGTTCCTGCCGGAGTCGCTCGCCGGCGTCGTCGACTACATGCCGCTCGCCGCGATCAACGTCATGCGGTCGGGCGGACTCAGCACGGAACCGTACGGGCTCGGCGTCTCGATCATCGTGCTCCTCGGTTGGCTC
>NZ_JBZEEQ010000099.1:0-585 GCF_058310155.1 Chryseobacterium sp. DT-167
GCTGCCGCCCGGTGCCGTGTGGCCGGTCGACGGGGGAGGGCTTCCGATGCAATTCGTCCTCCAGGTCGCGGTCGACGACATCGACCTCACGTGGGCGGGTCGTCCGCTGCGACCCGCGTCCTGGCCGCCGGGCGAGTTGCTCACCCTGTTCGTCGGCGCCTCCGCCTCGTCCTTCGACCTCCCGCATCGCGTGATGGTCACGCCCGCCGACGGCGGTGACCTGCGGCAACCCGTCGCTCCAGCCGAGGTGTCGGAACTCGAGGTCGCGTTCCTCGAGGACGTGCCATCCGCCGCGTTGACGATTCGCCCCGGCTGGGACCTGCCGCGCTGGGCCTCGGCCGAATGGGCGCACCTCGACGAGGATGTCTTCGCGGGCGAGGATGACGCCGTCGGGTATGAGTCCCTCGAGGGGCTTCTCACGCCGTTCGCCTCGCTCGAGGCGATCGGGCGGCTCTTCGGGCATGTCGCCGGGGTGGGCGCGGATCCCCGCGACGACATCACGGGTCGACCGGCAGTGAGCACGTGGCAGCACCTCCTCACGCTCGACTCGTCGCTCCGTGTCGACCTGACCATCGCAGACACCGG
>NZ_JBZEEQ010000100.1:0-583 GCF_058310155.1 Chryseobacterium sp. DT-167
GTCGACCGCTTCTTCGACCTCGACGTCGCATTCGACGACGGCACGCGCCGCTGACGCCTGCGGCGTTCGCACAGTGCGAGAGGCCCCCGCTCGCGGTCGACACCGCGGAGCCGGTAGGTTGCGACGCGTGACGTCGGGAGGGGCCCGGCGGGGACGGGACCGATGAGCGAGCGAACAGCGACCGCCGGCGATCTGGACCGGAACCGTCTCCATGGCCTCAGCGCGACGGAGCTCGCCCGTCTCATGGGCACGGGCGAGGTCTCGGCCGTCGAGGTGATGACCGACCACCTCGATCGCATCCACGAGGCCAACGGTGCCGTCAACGCCGTCGTGTCGATCGACGCCGACGGCGCCCTCCGCGAGGCGCGATCCGCCGACGAGGCACGCGCGGCCGGTCGTCCGCTCGGGGCGCTCCACGGCCTGCCGATCAGCATCAAGGACACACACGCGACCGCCGGCTTCCCGACGACGCACGGATCGCGTCGTCACGCGCACGATGTCGCAGAACGCGACGATCTCCACGTCGCCCGTCTCCGGAATGCGGGTGCCGTCCGCATCGGCAAGACCAACGTGCCCGAGTACG
>NZ_JBZEEQ010000101.1:0-582 GCF_058310155.1 Chryseobacterium sp. DT-167
GTCCCGGCTGCGGGCGCCGTGATCGTCTCTCCGGTGCCCGCGGCGATGTCGACCCCGCGGTGGCCGGCGCCGAAACGATGTTCGGGAGCGTCGAACACGGCGACGATGCGACGTCGGCCCGCCACGGGCCACGTCCATGTCGTGCGCACGGCGGCGGCGACGGTCCGTGTCGCGCCGACGCCCGGCGGAGCGACGACGGGCCCAGGAGGAGTTCCTGCGGCCGCGCTGGGCGCACCTGCGCCGACCAGGAGCACGAGTGCAGCGGCGCCGATGCGCGGTCGACGGAGAAGCGTCAGGGCACGCCGAGTGGGACGGTGGGGCGTGCGTCTGGTGGTCGGTGTCCGTCGGTGGAGGAGCGGGTGCATCGTTCGAGGGAACACCGTCGATGCCCGGGCGGCGGAACCGGCGGCGTGGCCAGGGGAAGCCGCGTGACGGCGCCCGGTTGTGGACGGCGGTGGTGTATCCTTGACGAAGCACCTCGCTCGGCGGGGTGACTACGCGTGCCCACTCGCGGCAGCACAACCACCGGTCCACTTCTCCGCGTTCGATCGCGAATTCAGGAGTGGCGGGCGTGCGCCAGGG
>NZ_JBZEEQ010000102.1:0-580 GCF_058310155.1 Chryseobacterium sp. DT-167
GCCGTCCACGACGAGGGTGCGTTCGCCGGCGACGAGGTCGTCCGGGAGCTGCTCGACAGCGGCGGAGGAGAGCCCGGTCGTGAGCGTCGCGAGCGGTTCGCCGGACACGGCCGACGAGCCGGTTCCGACGGTGCACTCGTCGATCGTGACGGTCGGCGCGGGAATCCAGAGGACCCGCGCGACCTCGACGGCCTGGACGTCGGCGACGTCGTCCTCACCGATGGATCGGAACCGTCGCTCGAGGGCGTCGAGCGTCTCGCGCCCGACGACGCCATCGACCGTGACCGGTTCGCCGAGGCGAGCGAGTTCGCCCTGCAGCGCGGAGACGTCGTCGCCTCGATCGTCCATGCCGAGGTCGCGCCACAGGGGCACGCGGGTCGCGAGGGTCAACGCCGGGCGGCCGTCGAGCGCGAGCAGGCTCTCCCCGGACGCGGCGGTACCGCCCGGAGCGCACGGGAACGACGTGATGCGACCGTCTCCCGGCGACGTGAGCGCGGTCCCGACGCCGCGGGTGAAACCCACCGTGACGGATCGCCGGTCGTCGAACGTCTGACTCGTGACCGGGACGTCCTCGATCGCG
>NZ_JBZEEQ010000103.1:0-578 GCF_058310155.1 Chryseobacterium sp. DT-167
AGGTCGAGCGCGACGATTGCGCTCGCGCCGACGCCGTAGAGGTCGACGCGTGTCGCTCCCGTGATGACGGCGACGGCACGCTCGAGCGCGGCGACGTCGAGCGTCTCGGCGGTGTCGGCGATCGAGAGCGACTCGTTCGCGGCGATCTTCGCGACGATGTCCTCCATTCCGTCGGTGGGGGAGATGTCGGACGCCGGAGCGTGCGCCTCCGCCAGTGCCAGTCGTTCGCGGAGATTCTGTTCCGTGAGGTCGTGGCGGAAGTCCTTGAAGCGGTCGTAGCCGATGCGGCGCGTGAAGCGCACGACCGTCGTCGTCGAGGTCGTCGCGAGCTCGGCGATCTCCGCGATCGAGTGCGTCGCGAACGACTCGGGGTCGGCGAGCAGGGCATCGGCGATGCGGCGTTCGGAGGGACGGAGCTCGGGGAGGTGGGCGCGGACCTCGGCGAGGACGGCGCGAGAGGCGGGGCGGGCAGACGGGGTCACGGCGGCCCTCCTTCCAGTGGGTTCAGCGTATCGGTGGGCGAAGTCCCTCGACCGAGGAAAGGAATTAAGTTACATACACGAAATCAATCGTGTAGT
>NZ_JBZEEQ010000104.1:0-575 GCF_058310155.1 Chryseobacterium sp. DT-167
CCTGTACCGGGGACGGGCTGGGGGCCCGGCCACCACGAAGGACGAGCTGAGAGACGCGGTCGATCGAGTGCGCGGCCTCCCCGGCTCGCGTCGTGCGGCGGCGGCGGTGGACTTCGCGACGGATCGTGCCGACTCTCCGCTCGAATCGTTCAGCCGTGTCCGGATCATGGAGGCAGGCTTCCCGGAGCCACAACTCCAGGAGGAATTTCGCAGCTCCGGCGGATTCCGGGCCGTCGTCGACTTCTGGTGGCCGGATGAGCGGATCATCGGAGAAGCCGACGGACGCATGAAGTACGGGACAGCGGAATCTCTGAACGGCGAAGAAGCCCGCACGGCGGTGATCGCGGAGAAGAACCGAGAGAACACCCTGCGTGCCCTGAGCGCCGGGTTCGCTCGGTGGGAGCACGGTGATGTCGTCCAGCCTGGCCGGCTCGGCGCGATCCTTCGGACTGCCGGCCTTCGGAGCACGCGTCGCTCCCTCACCTGAACACTTCCTTCGTGCGCGAAAACGCGTGTACAAAGGAAGTGTTCAGGGGGGTCAGAGGACGATGTGGAGGGCCTTGGCCGCGTCGGTG
>NZ_JBZEEQ010000105.1:0-574 GCF_058310155.1 Chryseobacterium sp. DT-167
TTCACTATATGACAGTGAACCCAAAAGTTCAATGTTTCTGTGTGAGCGCCCCGGGGTGGAACGGGATCGCTCAGCCGGCGAGCCGCCAGAAGACCGCGAGGACCGCGATACCGGCGGCGAACGCGATGAAGAGCACCACGACAGCACCGGATCGCCCCCCGCGGGAACGCTCGAGCACCCGACCGAGAAGGGCCCCGAGTACGCCGACCCAGAGCCCGGCGGCGGCTCCCGTCCAGAAGAACGGGAGGGCCGACGCCCAGAGCCCGGCGATCGACGTGATGATCGCGAACGTCGCGCCGCCGAGGACCGCGGTGGTTCCGCCGCGCACGAGGGCGAAGAGACCGACGGACATCGCGAGGCGCCGCAGTCGGTCGTCGATGGGCCACTCGGCCATGAGCGCGATCGCGAGGGGCAGTGCGCCGAGCGTAAAGACGCCGACCGCGTCGGCCAGGTGCCCGAGGGCGCCAGGAGCGACTCGGCTCGCCGGGATGATTGTCCCGATCAGGGCGACTGCACCGACGAGCGCGGCGAGGAACGATCCGAGCAGCAGCGACGCGCGCCACGAGGCCTCGCG
>NZ_JBZEEQ010000106.1:0-573 GCF_058310155.1 Chryseobacterium sp. DT-167
GTCGGACGATGCCGTCCTGGCAGAAGCCATTGACGCTTACACCCGTTACAGCGCGGCTTTCGATGTCTACCTGGCCCAGCCGTCGGCCGAAAGTGACCTGGAGCCACTCAAAGCTACTGTCACCCAGGCGTACGCCGAGGACCTCGAGGAAGAGTTCGCGACGGATCCCAGAACTTGGGTGCAGGAGGGCAGCTCGAGCTTCGACACTGTCGAGCTCCTAGACGATAGACGTGGTGAATCACGCGCGGTCTCGATCAGCCTCTGCGTGGATACCAGTCACCTCTCGCTGCGAGACGCACGGGGAGAGGTAATCGCACGTGATCGTCAGTTGCGTTTCCCAATGCGAGTTGCGCTTGAGGGACCGACACTCGAAGAGTTGCGCGTCGCGCACGCGGAATCCGCAGGAGAGGTGAAAGCATGCGAGCGCTAGTACTCGGCGTGATCATGGCGCTCGTCACCACCGCCCCCGTTTCGGCGACCGGCGCGGATTCATGCTCCGGATACGAGGCGCGCACCGGCCTCTGCTCCAATGCCTCCGCTGGGGGTGGCTTCGTCGACGTGGAGGCGTCCGAG
>NZ_JBZEEQ010000107.1:0-572 GCF_058310155.1 Chryseobacterium sp. DT-167
TGTTGCCGCACGTGGCCGCAGTGTCCCCCGTGGAGGACATGGCCGCGTAGGTCGCAACGAGCCGAGCCGTCGACTTTCGGGTCGGCGGCTCGGCTTTTTGTCTGTGGAGCACACGCGACGTGGCCGATTCGCGACGACCGGACCGTCCCGTCGAATGAACGATGTATCGCAGCGTCACGATCATCGAGCGCCCCCGGGATGTACTTCTGAGGGCACCCCAATTACTACTTAGGAATACTCAGGATCTAGGACAGGAATCAATCGCCTACGTCACAGCGTCGTCTCACTTGTCCTGTGGATAATTCAGATGTCGGAGTGGGCTGATCTCTCGTGAAAGCACAATGTTGAGCCACACCCCTTGATCGCCTTTCCGACACGTCATTGACGCCGCTCAGTACGATCGAGTGATGTCGGCGAGTGTAGAACAACGGGATGCCGCGAAGAGGCGTTTGCGGAAATTCCTGGCACGCTCGGCTCCTGGTGTCGGTCAACCCATCATCGACGCTCGAGACGAGGAGTCGGGGGAGATCTCCATGACGCTGACATGGGCCCGCGAAAATGACGGCGATCTT
>NZ_JBZEEQ010000108.1:0-566 GCF_058310155.1 Chryseobacterium sp. DT-167
CCAACGCCTTGAGGAACGGGGCACCCCCGGCCTGCTGCGCGGGGAAGAACTTGAGGTCGGTGTACCCGGCATCGGCGAGCGCCATCGCCTCCGTCACGGAGGAGACACCGGGCAGGAGTGGCACCCCCGCGTCGGCGACGGCGGCGAGCACCGCGGGCGTGCTGCCGGGGCTCACGAGGAACCGGGCTCCGGCCGCCGACGCGGCGGCGACGTCGGCGGGAGTCAGCACCGTTCCGATGCCGAGCAGGATTTCCGGCACCTCGTCGGCGATCGCCCGGGCGCACTCGAGGGCGCGCGGCGTGCGCAGCGTCAGCTCGATGATCGACACGCCGCCCTCGACGAGCGCGCGTGCGACGTGGGGTGCGGCGGCCGGGTCATCGAGCACGACGACGGGGATCACGGGCGAGACCGTGAGGAAGTCGGTGGTCATGGGGTCTCCGACTCGAGGTAGACGGCGAGGGCGGTCGTGTCGGCGGCGGCGAGCGCCTCGTAGGCGTCGACGACGAGCGCCGGGAACGGTCCCGTCGAGAGGCACGCGGGGAAGACGTCGGACTGCGCGAGCAGCG
>NZ_JBZEEQ010000109.1:0-562 GCF_058310155.1 Chryseobacterium sp. DT-167
CTCAGCCGCGAGCCTCGCGGCTGAGCGTGTGACGGAGGTGTTCGTCTCCGGCGGCGGTGCCCGCAACCCCGTCCTCCTGCGCGGGCTCGCGGCGGCGCTACCCGGCGTCCCCGTCACGACGACGGCAGCGCTCGGCGTCGGTGCAGATGAGAAGGAGGCCGTGCTCATGGCCCTCATCGGATGGCTCACCTGGCACGGGGTGCCTGCGAGCGTCCCGAGCGCGACCGGGGCGGCCGGGCCGCGCCTCCTGGGCTCGCTCATCCCCGGTGCCGGCCCGCTCCGTCTTCCCGAACCGCGTCGGTCCCCGACCGGTCTCCGCATCCGTTCGGAGGTCTGACCATGACCTCCGTGCAGGACGTCTTCACGCGCCGGACGACCGTCGCCCTCCGGCGGCCGTTCGCGACCGCGGTGCGGCACGCGACGGATCTCGACGTGCTGCTCGTGGGCGTGCGGGACTCGGACGGTCGCGTCGGGTGGGGCGAGGCGGCCCTGAGTTGGCGCGTGACGGGGGAGGGAGCCGACGGCGCGCGCGCCGTGGTCGAGGGACCGCTGCGGGATGCGG
>NZ_JBZEEQ010000110.1:0-562 GCF_058310155.1 Chryseobacterium sp. DT-167
ATCGTGTTCGGCCTCGTCTCGATCGGCTGCCGCGAGGCGCAGACGTTCATCGCCAGCAATCCGAACGTCCCGCGCTGACCCGCGCCGACCTTCGCGTCGGCTCAGCGGGCGACGTCGTAGAGCGCTTGGGAGCGGCCGAGGTACTCCCGGTACACGCGCTCCGTCTCGTCGCCCGCCTTCTCGAGGACGTCCCCCCGATAGGTCAGGAGGTCGATGGCGCCGCCCTCCGTCTCCGAGTCCTCCAGCCACTCGTCGAATTGCGGCAGCTCGTCGCGCGCCCGCATGTCGGCGAGGACCGCCGTCGTGGTGAAGCCCTCGGCCCAGCTGCCGTCGTCGGACTCGGCGATCCACAAGCCGCGGAGCACACCGGTGATGCGCATCATGGCGATGTCTCGGGGCACGTCGTCCTCCGCGAGCCACGTCGCGTAGTCGGCGATGGGCTGCCACTGCTGCGTGAGCTCGTCGACGCCGCCGTCCTCGATCGATGGGAACGCGAGGGCGAGCGCACGGGCCCGGCGGTCCTCGACGAGCGTGACCGATGCGCAGTGGAGGGGGATCGGCT
>NZ_JBZEEQ010000111.1:0-559 GCF_058310155.1 Chryseobacterium sp. DT-167
CGTTCACGGCGACACCGAAGGATCTGACGGTCGCCGTCGATGGCTCGGCCTCGACCGACTCCGACGGTTCGATCGCGTCATACACGTGGTCGTTCGGTGACGGGACGACCGCAAGCGGGAAGACGGCGTCGAGGACCTACGAGGCGCCCGGCACCTACACGGTGACGCTGACGACGACCGACAACGCCGGAGCGAAGGCGACCGCGACGAAGGCTGTCACCGTCACGGCTCCGGCGGCCCCGGGCGCCGGAGTTCTCGCGGCGGACAGTTTCTCCCGCACGACGACCTCATCGTGGGGCTCGGCCCAGACGGGCGGGGCGTGGGCGATCGGCGGTGGCAACACCGGATTCTCGGTGGTCGCCCCGACGGGACGCATCGCCAACTCGCCCGGGCAGACGCGCACAGCGCTGCTGCCGGCCGTGTCCAGCACGGCGACGGACAGCGTCGTGTCGTTCACGCTCGACTCGACTTCCGTCGCGGGCCAGTACGTCTCCGTCGTGGGTCGATCCGTGGGTGCGGACTCTTACAGCGCGCGGATCAAGACGCAGTCGGGGGGACT
>NZ_JBZEEQ010000112.1:0-559 GCF_058310155.1 Chryseobacterium sp. DT-167
CTCCGCGATCCTCGGTCTTCCCGAGGCACGACTTGTGGGGCGGGAGCGCGAACTGCGCCTCCTCGCCCCCCTCGTCCACGAGGCGCGCCGCTCCGGGCGCGCGCTCCTGATCGAGGGCGAGGCGGGCATCGGCAAGTCGTCGCTGCTCACGGCCCTGGGCGAGGAGGCCGCGAACGCGGGCTACCGCGCCCTGCGGTGCACGGGACTCGAGCACGCATCACCGGTGGGCTACACGGCACTCCACCAGATGCTCGGTCCGCTCCTGCCCCATCTCGAGGCGCTGCCTCCCCGCCAACGCGACGCGCTCGCGACGGCCTTCGCCCTCGTCGACGGGCCGACTCCCGATCGGCTCCTCGTGAGCATCGCCGCACTCGGCCTCCTCGAGGAGGCAGCCGCTGAGCGCCCCCTCTTCATCGCGATCGAGGACCTGCACTGGATCGACCGCTCGACGGCGCACGTCATCGAGTTCATGAGCCTCCGCCTCGCCGAGTCGCCCATCCTCATCGCCGCGACGTCACGACCGTCGTGGGACGTCGCGACGACCGTCTCCTATCCCATG
>NZ_JBZEEQ010000113.1:0-557 GCF_058310155.1 Chryseobacterium sp. DT-167
GGCCGACGCCGGAGCGCTCATCGAGGGCCTCGTCCGGTGAGGACCGCCGTCATCACGCTCACGTCGGACGGCCGACGCGAGCACCTCGCCCGCCAGAAGGAGTGGCTCGCGATCGTCGCGCCGCACGCGATCCGCGTGCTCGTGCACCTCGACGAGCACGCCCCTCTGGACGTGGGAGGAACCGTGGTGCACGTGCCGCCCGGCCCGGACGGGATGCGCCTCGCGAGGGGACGCAACGTCGGCGCCCGCGTCGCGCGGGAGCAAGGCGCCGAGCTCCTGCTCTTCCTCGATGTCGATTGCCTCCCGCACGCCGACGCGATCCAGGCCTACGAGCGGTCGGCCACGAACGGGACGCTCCTGTGCGGGCCGGTGACCTACCTCGCGGATGGCGACATGCCGAGCGGCCCGGGGGACGCCGACCGCTTCGTCTCGCCGCACCCTGCTCGGCCGGCTCCGGAGGCCGGGGTCGTGCGCCCGGCCGACGAGTCGGAATGGGACCTGTTCTGGTCGCTCTCGTTCGCGTGCACGACGGAGACCTGGGCGATGGTCGGAGGATT
>NZ_JBZEEQ010000114.1:0-557 GCF_058310155.1 Chryseobacterium sp. DT-167
TGTGCTCGGGGTCACCGACCACCTCGATGATCGCGGGGTCGCAGTTGATCGTCGGTGCGACTTGCGAATCGGACGGAATGGTCGCGGACGCGCACGCCGTGTTCACGACGCTATCGGCAGTGCCGTCCTCGAGGTCGACGGGGAACTCGTGCGTCTCCTCGTCACCCGGAGCCAGCTCGGCGACCGTGAACGATCCCTGCGGGAAGAGGTCGTCGGTGATCACGAGGTTCCGGAGCGTGCCTTGCCCCGTGTTCTGGATCCGGATCCGATACGTGACGTTGTCACCGATCCGGAAGGACGGGGAGTCCTCGATGACGTTCGCGTTGTGCCACACGCCGTCGGCGTCCTGCACCTCCTTGATGAGAGCGGCCGAGTAGTAGTTCGCCACGGTGATCAATGCGGAAGTCCGCATGACGAGCTCCGTGTGCTCCGCACGACCCTGAGCGCGGTTGACGAGGACGTCACCGCCCTCGACGCCGTCGGTCTCGATGGAGAGCGTGAACGCCTGGGTCGCGCCCGGAGCGAGTGCCGGACCGATCACGCGGACCGCCGTCGGG
>NZ_JBZEEQ010000115.1:0-557 GCF_058310155.1 Chryseobacterium sp. DT-167
GCTCGCGCTGCGCGCGTCGATCGCGAGGTTGATGCGCTCGGGGGACGGCGTGGCATCACCGTCGCGTGACCTCGCCACCACCGGTTCACGTGCGGCGGGAGCATCCGTTCCTCTCGGCTCCGTTACGAGGGGGAGTGCGTGACGGATCGACATGATCAGGCGAGTCGCGCGGTCGACGCGCCGGCCGAGGCGACACCGAGTCCGTCGCGGGTCCCGTCGACGACTGCGGTCGGCGCGCTCCGGTTGAGCAGGACGTCGTGGGTCACGCGACCCACCACGAACGGCTCGCCGAATTCGGCACGGGATGCGCCGACGACGAGCAGCGCCGCGTGCGATGAGGATCGCACGAGTGCCGGTGCGGCCGGACCGTAGACGAGCCGGGAACGCACACGGATCGCGGGCCACCGCTCCGCGACGAGAGCTCGCGTGGCCTCGAGTCGGCTCGATCGTGCGTGTGAGGGAGCATGCGCAGAGTCGCGGTGCTCACCGCTGACGGACGGTGTCGCGCGGACGAGGACGAGCTCCTGCCCGGTGAGCTCCGCCTGGTGCGCCGCGAA
>NZ_JBZEEQ010000116.1:0-556 GCF_058310155.1 Chryseobacterium sp. DT-167
CTCCGTTCCTGGGGTTCGCGCGCCACGGCGTTCTCGCAGCGAGACGATCGGGACTGGCGCGAGGCCGACTTCGCGGTGATCGACATCGAGACGACGGGACTCGACCCCGAACGGGACGAGGTCGTCTCGGTCGGGGTCATCCCGATCTCCCGCGGACGCATCAGTGCGTCGCGCTCCCTGTACATCGTCTGCAACCCCGTCGGCTCCGTCGGGTCCGAGGCCATGAAGGTGCACTCGCTCCGCCGGGCCGACCTCGCGACCGCGCCACGCATCGAGGAGCGCCTCGGTGAAGTCATCGCGGCCATCAGCGGCCGCACGGTCGTCGCCCACGGTGCGTGGGTCGAGACCGCCTTCCTCGACCGGCTGCTCGAGCCCATGCGGCTCGCGCTCCCCCGACCGATCGTCGACACGGCGATCCTCGCGCGGCATTGTCTTCCGGCGCGGCTCTCGGCTCCTGGCCGGCTCATCGCCCTTGAGGACGCGTCGGAGGCCCTCGGCCTCCCCGTCCACACCCCGCACCACGCCCTCGGCGACGCCATGACGACAGCGCAGGTCT
>NZ_JBZEEQ010000117.1:0-552 GCF_058310155.1 Chryseobacterium sp. DT-167
GGCGGTCATGCCCACCATGAAGAAGAACGGCATCGGCTCGATCGTCAACATCTCGTCCGCGGCAGGCCTGGTCGGTGGGATCAGTGGCGGATCGGTGGCCTACTCGTCGACGAAGGGTGCGCTTCGCGCGATCACGAAGGAGGTCGCGCTCGACGTGGCGGCGGCGGGCGTGCGCGTGAACACGCTCTACCCTGGCCTCATCAACACGCCCATCATGCGGTCGTTTTCGAAGGAGGTCACGGAGGCCGTCCTCGCGAAGATCCCCGTCGGTTTCGCCGCCGAGCCCATCGACATCGCTTACGGCGTGCTGTACCTCGCGAGCGACGAGTCGCGCTTCGTCACCGGGACGGACATCATCATCGACGGCGGATACACCGCACAGTAAGGAATCACCATGATCAAGCACATCGTCCTCTTCCGCGTCACGGAGGGCACTCCGCTGGACCGCATCGAGGACGCTATCCAGCGTCTCGAAGCCCTCGTCGGAGTCATCCCGGGGTTGCGGTCACTCGAAGCCGGAATCGACATCGGAGTAGAAGGAAACATGAGCTT
>NZ_JBZEEQ010000118.1:0-551 GCF_058310155.1 Chryseobacterium sp. DT-167
TGACGAAGTCGTCGGAGATCGCCGCGTCGACGGCCGACCCGAGATCCACCGTGAGCGTCGAGGTGACCGTCGGGTCCTCGAGATCGACGAGCCCGATGATGAGGTCTTCCAGGATGGCGTCGATGCCTCCGAGCAGCCCATCCACGGTCGTGTCGATCGGACCTCCGTCACCGCCGGCCGCGTTGAGGTCGGCGCTCGTGTCCGCGAGAGTCTCGTCGAGGTCGGTGACGAGGTCGCCGAGGACCGGACTCGACAGTCGGAGGACGCCGCTCGCGACCTGGTAGTCGCTCGTCGTCGTGACCTCCGTCGCGCCGCGCGCCGACTCGGCGCGTGCGGAGACGGCCCCGAGCTCGAGCGCCAGTGCACTGATCACGCCGTCCGCGTCGACGGCGTCGAGCACGGGCTCGAGATCGAGAGTGGTCTGTTCGTCGGGAGATCCGGTCCCGACGGCGATCGCGCCGTCACCCGTGATGAGACCGGAGGCCGCGACCGCTCCCGACGCACTCGTCGCGGCGTACTGCCCTACCGCGCCGAGCTCGAGCACGTCGTTC
>NZ_JBZEEQ010000119.1:0-550 GCF_058310155.1 Chryseobacterium sp. DT-167
GCACGGGGACCGGGTCCACGACGGCGGTCCCGTGGGTGAAGTCCGCAGCGATCACGTTTCCCTCGATGTTCTGCGTGACCTGCCACTCGACGTCGGCCGACGGAGCGTAGAGCGTTCCCTCGATCGAGTCGCCGCCCGTGACGGTCACGGTCGTGGCGTCGGGGAAGTTCCAGAGCAGGTACGGAGCCGCCGCGTTGCTGATGCCGGCGAGGTTCGGCACGGTTCCGTTGAAATCGGATCCCACCACGTTCACGACGAGCGGGGCAGAGGCGGTAGGCGCGCCCGTGAAGGTGATCTCCACGAGGTTCGCGAGATCGGCCGTCGAGATGCTCACGACGTTGGTGACGTCGTCCGCGATCGAGACTCGCGCGCGCGAGCCGGGGGCGACGGGGCCGGCGAACGGTTCGCCCTCCGCGTCGCGGAGGACGACGTTGTCGACGCACGCCCCGAGTTCGGCCGCCGTGTCGCGATACATTTCGAAGGCCGCGGGGATGTCGATGAGACTCGACGGCACGGGCGCCGAGACGGATCCGGGCTCCTGCGGGACCGT
>NZ_JBZEEQ010000120.1:0-546 GCF_058310155.1 Chryseobacterium sp. DT-167
CGTGCAGGACGGCATCCTCTCCCAGCTCGGCGACGGTCGCCGCAACCGGTACTGGGCCGCCCACGACGTCCTCGACGCTCTCGACGCGTTCGCCGAACGCGCGCGTCGACGGCGTTGAGCCGCCGGCCTCGATGCACGGCCGGCGGCCCGGCGCTCGGTCGTGGCGGAGTCAGAGACGCGAGTCGGCGTAGGCGAGGAGCGCGTCGCGCACGAGCGTCGCCCCTGCTTCATCTCCGTAGGCGGCCGCGAAGCGCTCGTCCGCGACGTACATCTCGGCGAGTCCCGTGATGTACCCCTTCACCGGCGTACCATCCGATCCCGGTGTTCCCGGGATGCCGGCGAGCCACTCGACGTGGCGGGCGGCGAGCGCGTGCGCCTCCTCGCTCCTCGCATCCACACCACGAGTGGCCGCATCGACCCAGTCATCCGCGAGCGCTCGGGAGCGCTCCGTCCACTCTGCTCTGTCGGTGCCGCTCAGACCGCGCCACCACGCGTCCGACGAGCGGTACGCGTCGGCGCCCCACCGTTCGGTCACCTCCTCCTCGT
>NZ_JBZEEQ010000121.1:0-544 GCF_058310155.1 Chryseobacterium sp. DT-167
TGCCGAACGACCTCGCTGCCGAGCTTGCCCGACGACCCGCTCACCCACACCGTTCGGGGAATGGTCGATCCGTCCGTCGTCGTGGCTGCGGGTGCGTCGTCGCGTCGTTGCATGACACCGACTGTAGCGGCTCCGCGCGCGGCATCAGGCGTTGACGTCAGACCTCCTGCGGTCCGCCCCACTCGTCCGGCCACTGACCGGGGTCGATCTCAGCAGCCGGTCCGAATTCGCTCGACGCCCACGACGATCGCCAGAGGTCGTCGAGGAACGCGCGTCGTTCTCGACGTCGGGCCAGGTCCTCATCCGAGGTGGGAAGGAGATCCGCGCGCGCGAGGTCCACGACGCCGTCGATGGCGTCCGCGAGAGTCGGGGCGACCGCGTGGGGCATATCGTTCCATCCGGCATCGATGACGGTGCCGGATCGCGACGGCGCCGAATCGAGAGCGGCCTGATACCAGCCCTGCTGGGCGACCGGGATCCATGCGGTGTTCCACTGCCACGGTTCGGTGTGCGTGCGGAAGAACGCGGTGTGCTTCACGATGTC
>NZ_JBZEEQ010000122.1:0-544 GCF_058310155.1 Chryseobacterium sp. DT-167
CGCCGGAGACCGGTGCGGGCGCGGCTGCGGTTCCCTCGGAGCTCGACGCTCACGAGGCCACCGCCCGGAGTCGGACTTCCATGAAGCGGTGCGTGAGTTCGGCGAGCGCGATCGTGACGAGCAGAGTGAGGAGCAGACCACCCGTCGGGAGGGGATCGACCGTCGTCCCCGCGATCGCAGCGACGGCGGCCGGCACGAGGATGTACAGCGGCCAGTGCCAGAGGTAGATCGAGTACGACCGCGTCGCCACGTAGTCGACGACGGGGTGCTCGACGACTCGAGCGAGCATCGACCCCGATCGCGGGGTTCCTGCCGCGATCACGAGCATCGTGCCGAGGACCGGCACGGCGGCGATCCAGCCAGGGAAGGACATCGAGGGCTCGATCACGGCGAGGCTCACGGCGAGGAGGGCCGCCCCGACCATCCCGAGCGGTGCTCGCGCGACTCCGCGCGGTCGCGGGACGAGGCACAGGAGCGCGCCGGCCAGGAACTCCCAGGCTCGCGCGCCGGTGTTGAAATAGGCCCCGGCGGGAGCGACGTGCGT
>NZ_JBZEEQ010000123.1:0-543 GCF_058310155.1 Chryseobacterium sp. DT-167
TCGTCATCGTCGCCGCGAACACGCCGCAGTTCGTGGCGCTCGCGGCGGCGCTCGGCGTCCCCGAGCTCGCGGACGACGAGCGGTTCGCTTCGTCGGAGGACCGGAACCGGAACCGCGAGGAGCTCCGACCGTTGCTCGTCGAGGCGCTCGCCACGCGGACCGTCCAGGAGTGGTTCCAGGTCCTCACCGACGCGGGAGTGGCGTGCGGCCCCATCAACACGATCGACGGCGGCGTCGCGCTCGCCGACTCGCTCGGGCTCGACCCCGTCGTATCCGTGGGGTCCGGAGCCGACGCCATCCCCATGGTGCGGAACCCGATCACGTTCTCCCGCACCCCGGTCCGTTACGTGAGCGCACCGCCCACGCTCGGCGAGCACAGCGAGGAGATCCGCGCGTGGCTCGACGCTGTGGATCCCGGACCGCTCGGCGAGACGTCGGGCGAACCCGCCGCGGGTTCCCATGGCGCGGCGACCCCGAACGAAGGAACACGATGACGGACTTCCCCACGGCCATCGGCACGAGCGACGCCGACCGGATCTCGCT
>NZ_JBZEEQ010000124.1:0-543 GCF_058310155.1 Chryseobacterium sp. DT-167
GTATCGCCCACCAGAGTCTGAGACAGACCGACGAAGGCCCCCGGCATCAGCCGGGGGTTTTTTCGTGGGTTCGCTTCGTGTGTGGGATGTTCGTAAAAGTCAGGTCCTACGGGTGCCCTGAAGTGGGGACTTCTGCCTCGGAGGTCGCGCGTCGCGCTCACGTATAAGGTGAGCAAATGCCGACCTTCGACGACGCCTCTCGATGCAGTTGCGGACAGCCTGTCGAGTTGCGGTGGTATGGGTTCCCGACGGCTGCCGTAGGTGAGGATCTTAACGTCACAGTAGATCGACTTTTCCACGCGGTGAGCCCTCCCGGCAGGCTCTGGTCCCCGTGGAATAAGCCCCTGGTGCGGCGAGAGTTTCGCGACCGACTCGAGCAAGCAAAGCTCGGACGGCTGAAGCCCATCGACGAGGTCAAGCCCGTGGATGTGGATAACCCGCCGCCTCTGTATGAGATTCGCTGGCAGGAGATCCACGTCGAGACTCAAGACGAGTCATTACCGGCCGGGAAACGCTTCGAGACGGTCGTCGTTCGTCTCTACC
>NZ_JBZEEQ010000125.1:0-542 GCF_058310155.1 Chryseobacterium sp. DT-167
GAGTCGATGTGCTTGTAGAGGGAGGGCTGGCGGACGCCGAGCCGAGCGGCGAGAGCCGCAGTCGTGAGCGTGGCGAGACCGACCTCGTCGGCGAGGACGGCGGCTTCCTCCGCGACGATGTCCCGCGTGAGTCCGGCCCTAGGCATGCGAGCGCCTGGTCGACGGGGTCGGGGGTGGGACGGGAGCGGAGCGGGCAGGAACCATACGCCCATCGTCTTCGCCCCGTTGGCTATTGTCAATAGCTTGCCGTCGGCTTCGATTCGCGTCGGCATTTGCAGCATGGTGGAGCGATGGCTCAGACGCAACGGGCGCCGTGTCGGTCCAGCGCCCGTCGTGCGTCTGCCGCACCCCCCAAGCCCGCCGCGATCGGTGGCCGAACGAGATCCACGGGGGCTGCTTCCCATTCGATACCGCGTCGACAGGTCTGTCACGTCCCCACTTGCAGGGGGTGCGGGACCCATTCCTATCCGCTAGCCGGTGTGCGAGGGACCCCCTCGCTCGCGTAGCGTCTGAGGGACGAGCGAGGGGATGGACGATCGTGG
>NZ_JBZEEQ010000126.1:0-540 GCF_058310155.1 Chryseobacterium sp. DT-167
GTAAGCATTGGGCCACGGCCGGCGTCGACGAACCCGGGGACCGTGGACGGCGAGCAGCGTGCTCTGCCCCGATCACGCCGGCGCGGCCACCCCGACGACGTTGCCCGCCGGATCGGTGAAGTGTCCGACGACGACGCCACCCCCGGCATTGACCGCAGGGCCGAAGAGTCGGCGGCCCCCGAGCCTCTCGACCTCCACGAGAGCGGACTCCACGTCCGTCACACCGACGTAGAACATCGCCCGGGCCGGGAATGCCGGTCCCCCGCCGATTCCCGCCGGAACAGGAGCGGCGCCGTCGCCGGGCTCGATGAACGAATACACCGTCTCGTCGGAGACCTGCGGGGCGACGGGCGCACCGGGTTCGGCGTGCCAGTCGAAGAGCCGGCGGTAGAACTCCCGGAGCACGTCCGGGTCGGGACCGATGATGTCGACGTGCACGACCGGGTTACCCATGCGTTCCTCCGGGACGGGACCGGCCACTCGCGTTCGCGGCGGCGTGGGCCGCTGCGGCGGTCGCGACCGTGACCGGCACGACGGGGT
>NZ_JBZEEQ010000127.1:0-539 GCF_058310155.1 Chryseobacterium sp. DT-167
TCGGAATCCGGTACACCTCGTCCGCGAGCTTGGTTACCTCGTTCTTGTTGTACCCAGCAGCAAGGGCAGCATCGATGAACGCCTGACGATTCGATGCCAACGTCCCGATGTACTTGTCCGTCGCCGCCTGGGCGCCCATCGTCGTTTTGTCGACCTCGTACTGGGCTGCTGCGGCCTCCTGAGCGGCGGCAGCGACGTTCGAGAGGGATGACGCGTTGGCGGAACCAGATTCGGTGTTCTGGTCGAGGCTGGCGTTGAACCCGTCGAGGGTGCCGTGCGCCTCCTCATACGCATCCTTCTGCGCCTGCACCTCCTCGGTGATCCCAGCAAGAGCCGCCTGATAGTCCGCGTTTGCAGAGACCGCGTCCTGATTCACACCGTTCGCTTCGTTCACGAGTTCAATGAGGTTGTCCAATTCCGATGTCAGGGTCTCGACCTCGCTTGCCGCGTTCGCGTACGCCTCCGCACTCGACGTTGCCCCGCTCGCCGCAAGCTGCTGCGCATTGTCCACGCCGTTCAGGGCGTCGCTGTAGGCCGGC
>NZ_JBZEEQ010000128.1:0-538 GCF_058310155.1 Chryseobacterium sp. DT-167
TATGCGTCTCATGCGCGGTAGATCTCTTCTAGGCGGTCGACGACGGCACCGATGCTGAAATGCTGTTCGAGCGCTGTCTGTGACGACTCGACCACGGAGGAGCGTCGGGCCGGATCGGTTAGCAGCGTGAGCACGGCGTCTCGGATGGCCTCGGGGGAACCGTCCGTTATCTCGGCGGCACCGTTCTGCTCCAAGAGGCTCGAAATACCCGAGTCTCGAGTCAGGACTGTCGGTAAACCGGCGGAGATGGCTTCGAGAACCGACATCGGGTACACCTCGCCGAAGCTCGGAAGCACGAACACCGCAGCCCCCGACATCACCGACATGGTCTCCGAGGGATGCACTGCGCCTCTGTATCTCAAGACGTCGGAGAGATCGTGGTCCTCGATGAATCGCTCGAGTTCGGCGGCATCCCCCTCGTCCGGTCCCACTACGTCGAATCGGGCGCGCACGCCGGTCTCGATCACCTGGCGTGCTGCCTCGGCGAATGCCATCACCCGTTTACGAGGATGCAGGCGCGAGAGGAAGAGAACGGTTG
>NZ_JBZEEQ010000129.1:0-536 GCF_058310155.1 Chryseobacterium sp. DT-167
GGACTCCCCACCGACAAGCGCGGCTTCGCCACCAAGCGGGAAGCCGAGCTGTTTCGCAGCGAGGTGGAGGTATCGAAGTCGACGGGCTCCTTCATCGAGGCGAAGGCGGCCAGGGTCCCCCTTCGTGACCTCGGCGAGACATGGCTCCGGTCGCAGACGCACCTCAAGCCCTCGTCCCTTCGCCCGGTCGAGATCGCGTGGCGCAAGTACGTGTTGCCTCGGTGGGGTCAAGTCCGTGTTGGGGAGGTCGTACATAGCGATGTCCAGGAGTGGATCAGCAATCTCTCTCGCGAGGCGGACGGACCGACACGTAGCGCGACGACGATCCTCCGCATCCACGGCGTCCTCGCCGGGATTCTCGACGTGGCGGTGCGCGATCGCCGCATCCGCGTCAATCCCGCCCGGGACATCAATCTTCCGCGCAAGACGAAGAAGGCTCGGACCTACCTCACTCACGAGCAGGTCTCGGCTCTCGCGCTCGCCTCCGGCGAGCACTCGACGCTTGTGCTCGTCCTCGCGTACACGGGACTCCGATG
>NZ_JBZEEQ010000130.1:0-535 GCF_058310155.1 Chryseobacterium sp. DT-167
GATGGCGCGCGAGAGGATCTCGTTGTCCTGCGACTGCCGGAGGGCCTCGGCCTGCCGGGCGTTCGCGACCACGAGGCGCTCCGCGCTCCGGCGGAGCTGTGACGCGGCGGCGCTCACCACGAGCGCCACCGCGATGATGAGGGCGGGGAGCGTCGCCACGTTGGCCCATTGGAGCGCCGTCGTCGGCCAGACACCCTGATACACGAAACCGAAGGACGTGATGAAGAGCGCCCCGGCGATCGCGACGATCACCACGGGCCGCTTGAAGCCGTAGGAGAGCCACAGGATCGGGAAGATCGCGAGCATCCCGACGGAGGGAAGCTGGGGGAGCAGTTCCGCCCGCAGCAGCGCGACGCCAATGAGGTCCGCGACCGCGACGCTGATGAGCGCGTTCGGCGTGGTCCGTTCCCACGGGATCGCGATGGCACCGATCGACGCGATGACGATGACCGCGAGACCACCGAGGAGGACTGGGCTGCCCAGAGACTCGGGCACCGCGATGGCGGCCATGAGGAGGACGAAGGCGGTCCCGGCC
>NZ_JBZEEQ010000131.1:0-534 GCF_058310155.1 Chryseobacterium sp. DT-167
CGCTGTGACGACGGGGACCTGGTTCGACGCGTCGGCGTCGACGCGTGGCACGTCCGGGA
The DNA here is from genome assembly GCF_058310155.1 of Chryseobacterium sp. DT-167. Lineage (NCBI taxonomy): Bacteria > Pseudomonadati > Bacteroidota > Flavobacteriia > Flavobacteriales > Weeksellaceae > Chryseobacterium > Chryseobacterium sp. DT-167. The sequence continues at coordinate 60 of NZ_JBZEEQ010000131.1, forward strand.
TCACGCGCGACTCTGGCTCGGCGCTCGACTCCGATGAGGGCGTCGGTGCCGTCGTCGCGGTCTCCGGCCGTGCGGTCGCGCTCGGCGCGCTCGGCGCGCTCGTCCCGCCGGAGCACGCGGACAGCGCGAGAATCACGGCGAGCGCTGCTGCGGCGCTCGCCGTGATCCTCGGTGCGGGGAGCCGACGGCTCAGTGGTCGACCCTCTCCGAGGCCACCGTCCGGCGGCGCAGGTGGGCGGACGAGGCGGCGACGGCGGCGGCGAGGGCCGCGAGGCCTCCCACGACGACCCAGAACGCGTTCGCGGCACCGGGGGCGTTCGTCGCGACGAGGCCGGCCTCACCGGCGGGGACCCCACCGGGCGCCGAGTGCAGTCCTTCGATCGTCTGGACGGCGACCGTCAGGTTGTCGTCCTCGAGGCTGCCCCAGGCGTAGACGATGGTGTTGACTCCCTCGGCGACGTTCACGTCTGTCGGG
>NZ_JBZEEQ010000132.1:0-533 GCF_058310155.1 Chryseobacterium sp. DT-167
TCGCCGTCGGCGGTGCGCTTCTGCCGCGCGGCCGGGCTGCACCGCTCGCCGGGCGACGGCTCGTGGACGGATGACGCCGGAGCGCCGGTGACCGATCCTGCCACCCTCGAGCGCGTGCGACGGCTCGCCATCCCCCCGGCGTGGACCGACGTCTGGGTGGCGCCCGACGCGCTGGCGCGTGTGCAGGCGACGGGCATCGATGCGCGCGGACGCACGCAGTACCGCTACTCGGACGTCGCGAGCGCTCAGGCCGCGCGCCACAAATTCGACGACGTTCTCGAGTTCGGCGCGACGCTCCCGACGCTCCGTGCGAACGTCGCCCGCACCCTCGCGGATCCCGGCGGCGGCCTCTCCGCCCGGGTGCGGCGGACGACCGCCGCCGTGGTCCGGCTCTTCGACAAGGGGCTCTTCCGGATCGGATCCGATCGCTACGCGCGGGACAACCACACGTACGGCCTCACGACGCTCACACGTCGACACGTCGTGGTGAGGGGATCCGCGATCGAGTTCACCTTCACCGGGAAGGAGCATCG
>NZ_JBZEEQ010000133.1:0-531 GCF_058310155.1 Chryseobacterium sp. DT-167
GACGGCCGCGACGCGTTCGCGCAGCCCCAGCAGGCCGTGACCGCCGTGGGAGTCTGCGGCTCCCGCGGCCGAGCCGATGCCGGGTCGGGCTGCGACGGGATTGGTGACGACGATCTCGGCGGAGTCGCCCCCGACCGACACCAGGACGTGGGCGCGTCCGCCGCCCCCGTGCTTGTGCGCGTTCGTGAGCGCCTCCTGGATCACGCGGTAGGCGACGACGTCGACCGCCCGCGACACTCGCGCGACGTCCCCTTCGGTCCGGAGCGTCACGTCGAGCCCCGCACCCGTGAACTCGGCGAGCAGGGCGTCGAGCTCGCCGAGCCCGGGCTGCGGGGCGGCGGTCTCGTCCTCGCCGTCGGCACGGAGCATCGTGAGGAGGTCGCCGATCTCGCCGAGGACGTCTCGCACTTCCGCAACTGGCGGGTCCAGCACGTGGGGGACGCCGCACGGCTGCCCGCACCGCTCACGGCCGCCCTGTCGTCGGCCCAGGCGCGCACGTCCGATCACACCGGTCTCCACGTCAACCTCGCC
>NZ_JBZEEQ010000134.1:0-529 GCF_058310155.1 Chryseobacterium sp. DT-167
GCCGCGTCGGAGCCCCCCGTGGTCGTGACCGAGGCCGAGCCCATCACGGGGCTGGGCCCGACCCCCGCATCGGGCGCGCCACTGACGATCCCGGACGATGCCCGGTCGGTCAGCATCGCATTCGCGTGCGACGGCGGCGAACACGCGGTCGTGGAGTTCGGCGACTCGATGAGGCTCGAGCAGGCCGTTCTTCACGGGGTCTGCGACGGCACGCGCGAGCTCTCCTGGCCGGTGACCGACGAGACCGAGCCGGTCCTGTCGGTCACGATTCCCGAGGGTGTCGCCTGGACGGCGACCCCGACGTACTCGACGGCGCCCTTCGTCTACGACGACGCGCTGACGGAGGGGTGCGGCACTTTCGCGGAGCTCTACAGCGCCCTCATGAACGCGGACTCGGGGTACACGGACTACGACGCGTTCGGCGAGGACGAGTGGAACGAGCGGGTCGACGGGGCGGTCGGTGGTCTCGCCGAGCTCGCGGCGACCGGGGCCCCGACGCTGTCCGACCCCGTCGTCGACGTGCACGCTC
>NZ_JBZEEQ010000135.1:0-529 GCF_058310155.1 Chryseobacterium sp. DT-167
GGTTCCTGGGCGCGGGGAACATCGCGTCCGCGCTGGCGGCGAGAGCCGTCTCCGCGGGCATCGAGCGGATCGTCCTCAGTAACAGTCGCGATCCCGAAACTCTCGCTCCGCTCGCCCGCGACCTCGGTCCGCGGGTCTTCCCGGGGACCGCGACCGACGCGGCGGAGGCGGACATCGTCGTCCTCTCGGTCCCGTGGAGCAGGATCCCCGATGCCCTCGGGCGGGTGCCGAGCTGGGCCGGTCGCATCCTCGTCGACACGACGAACCCCATCGAAGCGCCGACGTTCCAGCCGATCGACCTCGGCGGCATGACTTCGAGCGAAGTGGTCGCCTCGTATGCCACGGGTGCTCACGTCGTGAAAGCGTTCAATACGTTGAGCCCCGGGCTGCTGCGTGATGATCCTCACGTCGGCGGCGGTCGGCGCGTCATCTTCTTCTCGGGCGACCATGACGGTTCGAAGCGCGTGCTCGGTTCCCTGGTGACGAGGCTCGGGTTCCAGGGGATCGACGTGGGCGGGCTTCGTGACGG
>NZ_JBZEEQ010000136.1:0-527 GCF_058310155.1 Chryseobacterium sp. DT-167
CCAATCAAACTCAACGCTCCACCTACAGTGGTCATCAAGAAGCTTGAGGACGCCTTGTCGAAGCTAGAAAAGGCCATCATGTACGACGTGGCCGGCTATCCCGCGCTCGCACAGAAGGAGCTCGCCGACCTGTTCAACGACCCCGAGATGCTGCCAGCCCCGTCGCGCGATGCCATCCTTCGAGAAGGCGTTCAGTTCCACGAGGCTCCCAAGGGGAAGCCGTCTTCAGCGTTCGGCGCACCGACACTCGTGACCTCTGGCGCGGTGGCCGCTCCCGCCGCGGCAGCCACGCCAGTACGCTCTTGGGCTCCATGACAAATTGTCAGGGGCCTCGGAATGCACTCATTGAGGACCCGATGCGTGCGTTGAGACCCTGGAGGGGGAGCGATATCGCGTGGATCGTTACCTTCCAGGCGCAGGCTCGCCGTCGCTACGGGAGCTCTCTCCGCCGTATCGAGCGCCCCGGCCGGTTGACCTATCTCTTGGATTTGCCGGTCATCGGGCGCGACCATCCGGCGGCGACCCGT
>NZ_JBZEEQ010000137.1:0-525 GCF_058310155.1 Chryseobacterium sp. DT-167
TGGGCTTGGACGACGCGCAGGCTCAAGCGTTCCTTCGAGCAGCCCGTGCGGGGCGGAAGACCCGGTCCGCTGAGAGGCCCGAGTCGGCCCTCGTCCCCAATCGGGTCAACGACTTCACGGGTCGCGAAGCCGAGGTGGCGACGGTACTGCAGATCCTCCGCGCCCGGGTCGGTGCGGGCTCCGTCGCGCGATCCGTCGTCATCGCCGGGGCTCCCGGAACGGGCAAGACGACCGTCGCGTGGGAGGCACTGAGCCGGGAAGCGGATCGATGGGAGTCGATCCTGTTCCTGAACCTGGACGGGTTCGGTCCCCTCCCGCTCACCCAATTGCAGGTGTTGAGCTCGTTGCTGCGTCAGATGCCGGGATACGAGACGAAGGTTCCGTCGACGGTATCGGAAGCCGTGAAGATGTGGCGGGTCGCGACGGACCGGCACCCCGTAGGTGTGCTGCTCGACAACGCGGCGGCGGAGAATCAGGTACGCCCCGTCCTCGGGATCGATTCCCGCAACGCGATCGTCGTCACCT
>NZ_JBZEEQ010000138.1:0-524 GCF_058310155.1 Chryseobacterium sp. DT-167
GACTTCGGCGAGACCGGGGTGCACGATGGGCACTTCTGCATGGACGGAATGGTCCTCTCGGACGGGACCCCGACGCCGGGCCTCGTCGAGTTCGCGGCCGTCGCGGCACCCGTCCGCATCGCGGTCGACACCGACGAGCGCGGCGATGCCGCGTCGGTGACCGTGACGAACCGGCGCCACTCGGCCGACGCCTCCGACCTCGTGTTCCTGTGGCGGGTCGAGCGCGACGGTGTCGAGATCGCGTCGGGCGTCGTGGCCGTCCCCGGAGACGGCGGCGGCCCGGTCGAGGCCGGCGCATCCGCGACCGTCGTCGTCCCCCTCGGGGACACGCTTGCGGATCCGGGCGACGGCGAACTGTGGATCACCGTGTCCGCGGTGCTGCGGGACGCAACGGAGTGGGCCGAGGCGGGACACGTCGTCGCCGCCGCGCAAGCTCCCGTTCCGGTCGCGCCGCTCGCTCGCGCGATCCCCGCTCGGCCTCGCGGCGGCACGAACGCGGGAGCTCTCGACCCCGCCGAGCCGTT
>NZ_JBZEEQ010000139.1:0-521 GCF_058310155.1 Chryseobacterium sp. DT-167
CGGCTCGCAGATTCCCACACGGACTCCGACAGGTTTGTGGCGAAGTCGAGAGCCGCTCGGGCGGTGCGGACACCGCGGCCGCCTGACCCAGACCGCAACTCGGCGGCGATCGATGCCCGCGTCTTCTCGTGGTCGCCGAAGCGCGGGGAAAGGCTGGCGTCGAGCACTGCCACTCCGTCTCGGAACGGTAGCGCGCGAGCGAGGTCGGCCGCCGTCCGCGCGAGAGTGGTGACGAGCATTCCATCGATTTGAGCCAGAGGCGGCGGAAACGATGCGCGGCAGTGCCGTCGGATCTGCCCGCTCGAGCGACCGCCGCTTGCGGACGGCACGGTGACATCGATCTTCGGCGGCCAGTGCCCGAGTATCGGGATACGCCAGAGTGCCGCGGCAGCGTGATGGGAGAACACCGGATCGCTCGCCGTCGTCGAGGCGATGGCCATGACGAGCAGGCGGTGGCGCTCGAGTTCGTCGAGCGTCGCCCAATTGCGGATCTCGGCGTAGCGACCCGCCGAGATGCGGTG
>NZ_JBZEEQ010000140.1:0-519 GCF_058310155.1 Chryseobacterium sp. DT-167
GTCATCGCGCAGCGCCTCGAGGGGGACCTCCTCGAACCGCGCACGCGTGCCGTAGGCGCGTCCGACCTGGTCGGCCACCGCAGCGAGGGTGAGCTCGTCGCCGGCGATCTCGATGGCGTCCGTGTCGATCGAACCCGGATCGATGAGCAGGCGCGACGCGACCGAGCCGATGTCGCGCACGGCGACCATCTGGAGGGGGACGTCGGCCGGCATCGGGAGTCGGATCACGATGTCGCCGTTGTCGTCTCGCGTCAACTGCGGGGTGAGATTCTCCATGAAGAACGCGGGACGGACGAACGTCGCCGGGACGAGTTCGCTCAGCCGTCGCTCCACCGCGCGCTTGCTCTCGAAGTGGGGGATCCCCGTCTCCCGCTCGGCGCCGCCGACCGAGGAGTACACGACGCGCGGAACGCCGGAGCGTGCCGCCGCCTCGGCGACCGCGATTCCCCGACGCTCCTCGCCGACCACGCCGTCCGCACCGTCGAACGTCGTCATGAAGAAGAGGGCGGCGACACCGTC
>NZ_JBZEEQ010000141.1:0-519 GCF_058310155.1 Chryseobacterium sp. DT-167
GGTCTCGACAGGTCGATCGCGACGACGTGCAGACCGCCGCGGTCGACATCGACGAGCACACCCGGCTTCCCGCGGCCGCTCGGCGCCTGCGTGCCGTGCTCGATGACGAGCCCCGAGGCGACGAGGTCGCCGACGAGGTCGGACATCGTGACGCGCGTGAGGCCCGATCGTCTCGCGAGGTCCGCCCGGCTCAACGGCCCGTCGTGGAAGAGCATCCCCGAGATGAGCGCGCGGTTCCGCGACCGCACGTCCGCTGGCAGGCTCTTGAGCGGACTCTCCACATCGGCCCCGCGGGAGGTCACGGCCGCCGTTCCGGAGCGGGCGTCGTGGCGTCGCGGCGGCAGTGGCATGATGCCACCCTAGTTCGCCCGGCCGATTTAGTGTACCTTCCTAACAAGAAATCCCCCGGCGCTTGCCGGCCGCTGTGACGCACTCCCGCTCCTTGTCCCCCACCACACTGCGAGGCCTCGATGAAGTTCTTCCAGAAGCTCGGCCGATCGATCATGCTGCCGGTCGCCG
>NZ_JBZEEQ010000142.1:0-517 GCF_058310155.1 Chryseobacterium sp. DT-167
CGACGCCCGCGTAGACGACGCCCTCGACGCGATCGTGGTCGGCGGCCTCTACAACGCCGGCCAGGAGTGCATGGCGGCGAGCCGGCTCATCGTCCAGCGCGCTGCCCTCGACGCGGTCGTCGCGGGTCTGACCGAGCGCATCGCCGCCGTGCCCGCCGGTGATGTCCTCGACCCCGAGACGGTGCTCGGTCCGCTCAGCTCCGCGGCGCAGCGCGCTCGCGTCGAACCCAAGATCGCGGGCCTCCCCGAGAGTGCCCGCGTCGTCGTGGGCGGACACCGGCCGGAGGGCGCGGGATTCCACTTCCCGGCGACGGTCATCGTCGACGTCGATCAGGACCACGAGATCGTGCAGGAGGAGATCTTCGGCCCCGTCTTCACGGTCCAGGCCTTCGACACCGAGGAGGAGGCGATCGCGCTCGCGAACGGCACCCGGTACGGGCTCGCGGCCTCCGTCTTCACGGACAACGTCGGTCGCGCCACTCGCGTCCAGAACGCGCTCGAATTCTGCACCGTCTGG
>NZ_JBZEEQ010000143.1:0-513 GCF_058310155.1 Chryseobacterium sp. DT-167
GGCATGACGACCTTCTGGGGCGGGAGCGGCGTCGCGAGTGATGACACGACGTGTCATGAGTATACGAGTGACGACACGGTGTGTCATCACTTAGCATGGGGGAATGAGCCGCTGGTCACCCGACGCCGCCGTCCGACTCGAGCGGGCAGCCCTCGAACTCTTCGCCGAACGGGGATACGCGGCAACGAGCGTGCCCGAGATCACCGCGCGCGCCGGGCTCGCGACGCGGACGTTCTTCCGCCACTTCGCCGACAAGCGCGAGGTGCTCTTCCTTCGGGAGCGGGAGTTCCCCACGGTCGTCTCGACGCTGCTCGCCACGGCGCCCGGCGATCTCTCGCCCTTCGACCTCGTCATGCACGGCTTGCGCGCCGTCGCGTCCGCCGACTTCCCTGATTGGCGAGAGGACATCGCGTTGCGTCGCTCGATCGTGCAGGCCGACGAGCGTTTGCGCGAGCGGGAGCTGCTCAAATCGACGGCGCTCGCGGAAGCGATCCGAGACGCGCTCATCGCACG
>NZ_JBZEEQ010000144.1:0-512 GCF_058310155.1 Chryseobacterium sp. DT-167
TCTGCGCGGTCGTGGTCGTGCTCATCGAGCCGTCTCCGCGGGTGTCGAGTACTCGACCGCGTTCCTGGTGATCTCCATGAAGGCGTCCTCGAGAGAGAGGCTGCGCGCGACAAGTTCGAAGAGCGTGACACCTTCCGCAGCCGCGATCGCGCCGACGTCGCGCGCCTCGCATCCCTCGATCTCGAGGGTCTCGTGATCGGTCGACGTGACGGTCACACCCGGACCGCGGAGGGCGTGCGCGAGCGTCGATGCGTGCGGCGTCACGACGTGCACGCTCCTCGGCGACACCGACGAGATGATCTCATCCACCGAACCCGCCGCGAGCAAACGGCCCTGTCCGATCACGACGAGGTCGTCGGCGATGAGCGACAGCTCGCTCATGAGATGAGACGAGAGGAACACCGTCCGACCCTCACGAGCGAGGTCGCTGAGAAGCCGACGGATCCACGCGACGCCGTCGGGATCGAGGCCATTGACCGGTTCGTCGAGGACGAGCGCCTGGGGATCTCCGA
>NZ_JBZEEQ010000145.1:0-511 GCF_058310155.1 Chryseobacterium sp. DT-167
CGCCTGACGCTCGTCCGCGGGGGAGAGGAGCGTGGCTCGTCGACGCGGGCGGCAGTCGGCTGAGCCGGCGACCGCGCACCGGTTCGTCGAGCCGCCTTTCGGGGCCTCGCGGGTCCTGACCTCGACGCTCGTCGTCGGCGCGCTGTCGGCGCTCGTCGCGTCGGGGGTGGGCTTCGTCCTCGTCCTCGGCTTGTGGATCACGCTCGAGGAGGCGGTCACGGGCTTCTGGATCGAGTACGACATCGATCCGATCTCCCGGACGTGGATCGCGGTGCTCGCCGGCATCGCCGCCGCTGCCGCCGTGGTGTGGGCGTCGGCGCAATCCGCCGATCGCCTCCTCCTCGGACGGCAGCTCGCGCAGGCTGCGCGGACGGTCCCTCACGACGTTCCTCCCGCAGCGGTGCGTCGCGCGGCGTCCCGCGACCCTTTCCTCCCGCTCCTCGGTCTGATCCGCACCGTCATCGGTATCGCCGCCCTCGTCGGGATCGTGGACCTGCTCCTCTGGGCCGAG
>NZ_JBZEEQ010000146.1:0-511 GCF_058310155.1 Chryseobacterium sp. DT-167
TTGCAAGCAGAAGCGCGAGACCCGAGGCGTTGAAGACGGCGTGCGCGACGACCGCCGCGACGAGCCCCGACAAGCGAGCGACGACCCCGAATCCCAGTCCGGCGACGAAGGTGATCGCCGTGCCGATCACGGAAGCGCCGGCCAGGGCATGCACTCCCGCGAAGACCGCGGCGGTGACGATGATTCCGAGCCACGGGGCCGCCGCACTCCGCCCCGAGCGTTCGACGAGCGCCGGCTGGAGCGTTCCCCGGAAAAAGGTCTCTTCGACGATGGGCCCGACGATCGCGGACGCGACAATCAGGGCAGCTGTCCCGGCGACACCTCCCACCGATCCGTCGAGTCCGACCGACCCTCCGGAGATGCGACCCGTCGCGAGTATCTCGATCACAAAGGCGACAGACCGCGCGAGCAACCCGACGAAGACGCCGACGAGCAACGCGGTGCCGGACCACCTGACGCCGATCCTCGACCACCAGGGCTCGTCGGAACCCCTCCTCGAGACGAGCACGGC
>NZ_JBZEEQ010000147.1:0-509 GCF_058310155.1 Chryseobacterium sp. DT-167
GACCATGAGCGACGTCCCCTCGATCGATCGCGATCTCCAGGTCAACGGCGTCTCCCTCGCCGTCGAGGAGTTCGGCGAGCAGGGCTCGCCGACGATCGTCCTCGTCGCGGGCGGCGCGAGTTCGCGCGACTGGTGGGACGACGAGTTGTGCCGCCTGCTCGCCGCGGGAGACGCATCGAGCGGTCGCCGCGTGATCCGGTACGACTTCCGGGACACCGGCCGCTCGACGACAGCGGCGCCGGGGTCGGCCACCTATCGGGCGAGCGACCTCGTGGACGACCTCGCCGCGCTCATCGAGGCGACCGACTCGGCCCCGGCGCACGTCGTCGGCCTCTCGATGGGAGGCGGCCTCGCCCAGGAGCTCGCGCTCGCGAGGCCGGAACTGCTCGCTTCTCTGACTCTCCTCGCCACGAGCCCGGCTCGCGTGGTGAGCGAGACGCCACTCCCGGCGCCCGAGCCGCGCGTCGCCGAGGCATTCGGGGACGGCGGTGGCGGCCCTGACTGGGCAG
>NZ_JBZEEQ010000148.1:0-509 GCF_058310155.1 Chryseobacterium sp. DT-167
GTCGGTCGGCCGGATCGTGGCGCGTGGCGCCGACGCCGACGCCGACGCGTTTCCGCTCGGCGCGATCGCGACCTTCAACCCTCTCGTCGTGCCGTCGTCGAGCCTCTCCGACTGCGCCGGACGGGAGCAGCACGCACCCGACCGGCGTGTGATCGGTGTCGACCCGTCGCGCCCCGCCGCGTTCGCCGAGCGCCTCGTCGTACCGGCGACGAACGTCGTCATACTGCCCGACTCCGTACCTCCGGAGTGGGGCGCGCTCGTCGAGCCGCTCGCCGTCGCCGTTCACGCGGTCGATCGGGTAGCGGTCGCGGACGGGGACATCGTTCTCGTGCTCGGCGGCGGACCCATCGGTCAGTCCGTCGCTCTCGCGGCGATGCGCGCCGGCGGGAACGTGGTCGTGAGCGAACCCGACGCCGATCGGCGGGCCCTGTGCGCATCCCTCGGCGGCACGGTGATCGATCCGGCCGTCGGACCCGTCGCCGAGCAGGTCGTCGCGGCGCGGGGACGAG
>NZ_JBZEEQ010000149.1:0-508 GCF_058310155.1 Chryseobacterium sp. DT-167
GGTGCCTCGCTCGCCGGCCTTCCGCGCGACGAGTACGTCGTCTCCACCAAGGTGGGTCGACTGCTCGAACCGGTCGACGGTGAGGTCGTCGGTACGGACATCGCGAACCTCTTCGACGTGCCCGCGACGCGTCGGCGTGTTCTCGACTACTCGCGGGACGGCGTCCTGCGGTCGATCGACGACAGCCTCGAGCGGCTCGGGCTCGATCGCGTCGACGTCGTCTTCGTGCACGACCCCGACGAGCACGAACGCGAGGCACTCGACGGCGCGTTCCCGGCCCTCGCGGAGCTCAAGGCCCAGGGTGTGATCCGCGCCTTCGGCGCCGGGATGAACCAGTCCGCCATGCTGACGCGCTTCATCGAGGAGGTCGACCTCGACGTCGTCATGGTCGCGGGTCGGTACACGCTCCTGGATCAGAGCGCCGCCGCCGACCTGCTGCCCGCGGCGCTCGCGCACGGCGTCGACGTCGTGTCGGCCGCGATCTTCAACTCGGGGCTGCTCGCGACCC
>NZ_JBZEEQ010000150.1:0-508 GCF_058310155.1 Chryseobacterium sp. DT-167
GAAACCACGTGCGTTCCTAACGTTGCGCGAGCGCGGCGCTCGAAGGGGCGACGCGAGCGTCGATCTCGACGTTGGCCGGACCGAACGGAAGTCAGTGTAAACACAGCGCCACGCAAAGGTCAATGAAACTGTCCATTACAGGTTTCACGCGCCGCGGGGCCCGTCTCGGCGATCCCGGCCGCGGGCGCGACCAAAATTCAATTGCCACAAAAGGCAAACTGAGGTAGCCTTTTCGACACCCCGACCCGGACGACCATCCGAACCGGTGCCTGCGGCGCAAAGGAGCGTCACACAGCGGCTATCCGCCTCGAAGCAGTGATCCGACCTCTACTTCAGGAGACTGTAATGCACGGCAACAACGGACACACCGGCACTCCCTCTGCAGGCGACGACGAGCACCTCCGTGCTCTCGGTTACGAGCCGCGCTTCGAGCGGAAGATCAACCTCCGCGCCAACTTCGCCCTCGGTTTCCTCTACCTCTCCCCGATGGTCGGGGTGGTCTCCCTCT
>NZ_JBZEEQ010000151.1:0-505 GCF_058310155.1 Chryseobacterium sp. DT-167
GAGTGCTCATCATCGTGAGCGTCCTCCTCTCGCCGGAGACGCGGGGCATCGGCCTGTCGGACGACGCCGTCGTGAAGGCCCCGAAGACCGCCGACGCACGCACCGCCGACACCGGCGCCCGACGGGGGAACGCGTGAGCTCGGATCATCAGCTGGTGGGGGCGGCGCGTGGTGGCACCGCCCCCACCTACCGGCAGCTCCTCGAACGCACGGACGCTCCCGCCGGATCGTCGTGGGGCGTGTTCGGCGAGGGCGACCAGCTCGGCACGCTCGGTTTCATCGGAGCGGCCGAGACGATCGCCGCGACGGCCCTCGTCCGGACGGGAAGGGTCGTCGACCTCGACTACCCGATCAACACGTTCGTGCCGAGCATCGCCGGGACGCGACCTCCGACGGAGCACCACATCTTCGCCAACAACCCGAACCACCGCGACGACTGGCTCGACGCCTTCTACCTGCAGTCCACGTCGCAGATCGACGGGCTTCGGCACATGAGGCACCCCGAG
>NZ_JBZEEQ010000152.1:0-504 GCF_058310155.1 Chryseobacterium sp. DT-167
GCGGCGCGCTCGTCGCCTCCGCGAACGCGAGAGCGAGCGGTTCGAGGACGAACCCGCGCGGGTCGGCTCCGGTCATGGCGACGTCCTGGTCCCGCGTGGGCTCGAGCGACTCGACGATCGGTTCAGGAGACCGCGTTCACGGCGTCGGTGATGACCTGTGCGACCTCCGCCGGGTGGGTCAGCATGACGAGGTGGGGCGAATCGAGTTCGACGACCGCGCGCAGTCCCGCCCGCTGGTAGCCGAAACGCTCGACGTCCGGGTTGATCGTGTGGTCGTCGCGCGAGACGATGCCCCACGCCGGCGTCGTCGCCCAGGCCGCGACCGGAGCGGGCTCGCCGAATGCGAAGGCGGCGAGCGGCCGCTGCGAGACCGCGAGCACCTGCGCGGTCTCGAGCGGTACCCCGTGCGCGAAGACCTCGGGGAACGCGTCGATCGCGACGGAGACGTCCGTGCCGGGCTCGGCGCCCTCGATCGGGAACGGCGTGTAGACGAGGTTCGCGGCG
>NZ_JBZEEQ010000153.1:0-504 GCF_058310155.1 Chryseobacterium sp. DT-167
CGAGGGCGTTCGACGCAGCGGGATCGACGTCTCAGTGACCGTCGACGACGACGCCGCCGCGACCGCATCGGCGACGGTCGGTGCCTCCGCCTATCGGATCGTGCAGGAGGCGCTCACGAATGTCGTGCGGCACTCGGGCGCGGAGCACGCGGAGGTCGCGGTCCACCTCGAGGGCGATGCCGTGGTGGTCGAGGTCCGAGACGACGGGCGCGGCGCGGCGGGATCAGAGGACGGCAACGGCATCCTCGGGATGCGTGAGCGTGCCGTGCTCTCCGGCGGAGACCTGTCCGCCGGCCCCGGCCCCGAGGGCGGATTCGTCGTCACCGCTCGACTGCCCGTCGGAGCAGCCTCGTGATCCGGGTCGTGGTCGCGGACGACCAGCACCTCGTGCGGGCGGGGTTCCGCGCCCTGCTCGACAACGAGACGGACATCGCGGTCGTGGGCGAGGCGGCGACGGGCCGCGCCGCCGTGGAGCTCGCTCGCCGTGAGCGACCGGACGTCATG
>NZ_JBZEEQ010000154.1:0-503 GCF_058310155.1 Chryseobacterium sp. DT-167
TGCTGGCCGTCGTTCCCACCCTGTCGTGGGATGACGCACCCGCTCGTGCCACGCCATCGGAGAGATGGGTGACGAGCTGGTACGCGGCTCCTCACGCCTCACCCGCGCCGACTCCCCAGTCGCCGAACCCCATTCCCATGACGGCCGGTAACCGGTCCATGCGCCAGATCGCCGAGCTGACGGCCGGGGGCTCCGCCGTTCGGCTCCGCCTCTCGAACCAGTTCGGCTCGGCGCCTCTCACGATCGGGCGGACGACCGTCGCGAACCGGCCCGGCCACAGCGGCTCGTCATCCCTCGATCCGGCGACCATCCGCAACGTGACCTTCGGGGGGCAGACCGCGGTGACCATCCCCGTCGGAGCGGAGATCCGCAGCGACCCCGTGGAACTGCCCGTCGGCGCCGACTCCGATCTCGTGGTGACGTCCTACTTCCCGAACCCCACGGCGACCGTCAGCATGCACCGAGTGGGAACCAACTCGACATGGGCGGCGGTCGGCGACCAG
>NZ_JBZEEQ010000155.1:0-503 GCF_058310155.1 Chryseobacterium sp. DT-167
TGCTCCGCCACGTCGACTCGCACGCGACCATCTACCGGCGCGGACTCGGCGGTGCGGGATCGGCCGATCTCCACGGGATGCTGAGCGTTCACTTCCGACGATCGGTGCTGTCCCTCCTCGAGAGCGGCGCCGTCACGCCGCCTCCCGCTCCGGGTCTCAACCCGGCGCTGCGGGACGACGCGGTCGCGCGGTTCATCGCAGACGGAACGGTCGGGGCGATCGACGCGTGGCTGACGACGGAACCACCTCGCGACGTCGACGGGTTCTTCGCGCTCTTCCGCACGCTCGTCCCGGCATGGTGGCCGCTCACCTGACGGCCGTCCATCCCGAGCGCTACAGCTTCCGCCGAGCGCTACTGCTGTTCGTGGAGCGCTCGGCGACAGGTGTAGCGGTCGGAGGACTTGAGGCCGGGCCAGCCTCAGGCAACCGGTAGGAAACGCCGCTCAGTAGCCGCTGAGCTCCAGCAGCACGCGCGGACCGGTGAAACCGGCGCCCATGCGCTC
>NZ_JBZEEQ010000156.1:0-503 GCF_058310155.1 Chryseobacterium sp. DT-167
GGGCTGGTTGGCGCGTAGTCCCGCTCGTCGAACCGCTGAGGACAATGCTGGTGCGCCAGATGCAGTCGACGCTCGAGCACCCGCACGGACTGGTTTTCTCGCGCGACGGCAGGGCGATACGCCCCGACCGGATGTCAATGGAATGGCCGAAGTTTCGGGAGGCGGCCGGCATCAAGAAGGACGTGCGATTGCATGATCTCAGGCACACTGCCGTCGACCTGTTCTACCTGGCGGGGATTCCCGAGGACATCATCGTCGAACTCGTAGGGCACTCAACACGGATGATGACCCGGTCCTACAAGAGACGCGGGAACGACGCACGCCTGCGCCACGCGATGAAGCAGGTGTCAGAACTGTTCGGAGTTGACGAGCAGCCGTCGGAACCTCTGAACCCTTCGATCCCGGTCTCTCCGACATGCTGGGTCAACTGCGAACCGCGCGGGCGCGGATGGATTTGCCCGAACTGCGAGCTACGAATGCTCGGCTAATAGTCGCCGACGGCG
>NZ_JBZEEQ010000157.1:0-502 GCF_058310155.1 Chryseobacterium sp. DT-167
CTCGCCTTCGACAAGCTCGAATTCGCTTCTTTGAAGAAGCTGCGCCATGTCGGCCTTGCCAAGGAAGTTTCGGTCGTCCTGCAAGCTGCGGATCCTAGCCTCGAACCTCGCCTTGTCGTCGGCAACCCAATCGGTCGGATTAGGTCGTTCTCCAACAGCGGCTTCGATCTCTTCTCGACTCAATTCGTAACTTCGAGAAGTCGTCCATGGGTCCGCATAAGTCACGCTCAAAGACGCGCCTGTAGACACCAGTTTCTCCCAGAAGGCAAGTGTCCGAAGGTCGGCATCGGTCACCTGCGCCCCGTCAAGCGTCATCGACCGCCCCGTCAAGCGCGGAATGCGATCAGCTATTGAGATGTATCGGATCAGAGTGTCCCCGAGGCGCTCTGGTGTCTTCAGAGCTAGCGCGGACCTGCGACGGCGAAGTCGTAATTCCCGGACGACGCCGTCAATCCGTCGCAGGTTCTGATCAATCAACACTCGGCTCGTCCTATAGAGCTCG
>NZ_JBZEEQ010000158.1:0-501 GCF_058310155.1 Chryseobacterium sp. DT-167
GCGGCAATGCCCTGGATGAAGAGCGCCCTCCTGCCGCGCCCGTCCGCGATCGATCTCGCGAAGATGCAGCGGAGCCTCCCCTCGCTGACGGGACTCCGGTGGATCGCCGCGCTCGCGGTCTTCGCGCTCCACGTGCGGAATGCCGACCTCGTCGACGGGCCGCTGCAGGTCGCCCTCTCGCGAGCGGCGGGGGCCGGAGCGGTCGGCGTCTCCCTTTTCTTCATCCTCTCGGGTTTCGTCCTCACGTGGGCCGACCGGACCCGGCAGCCGGCGAGGGATTTCTGGCGTCGTCGGGTTGCACGCATCTACCCGCTCCACGTCGTCACGCTCGTCCTCGCGATCCTCATCGCTCGGACGATCCCGGTCGGCACGATCGACGTCGACGACCCGGCGGCGCTCCTCGCGAATCTGCTGCTCGTCAACACCTGGTCGGTCGACTGGTTGGGGGTGGGCAACTCCGTGAGCTGGACGCTCGGGTGCGAGGCCTTCTTCTACCTCCTC
>NZ_JBZEEQ010000159.1:0-501 GCF_058310155.1 Chryseobacterium sp. DT-167
CGTTGTCACGGTCATAGTTCGCCAACCAGCTGACAAGCACCTTGCCGCCACCGATCGCGAGAGCGGACGGTCTCATGTCGTCGCCGCCCAGCTGGGGGCCGTCGGCATTCGGCGCAACCGTCGTGACGGCGAAGCGCACGAGGCCCTGCTGTCTCTTACCGTTGACGGAGGGGAACTCGCCTCCGAACAGAACGTACTTGCCCGCGGCAGTAACGTCCCACGCCGCCTGGGTCGACCCGGTGAAGGCTCCGGGCGCGAGGTCCGGGTACCAGTCGAGCAGGCTCGGCGCCTGCTTGTTCGCGTAGTCGGTGTAGGTCGCCCCTCGCGTCCACGGTGCGAGAGTGCGGGTCGCCTTCACGGAGAAGGCGATGGCGCGATGGTAGTTGGTGGACGTCGCGCTCCACGTGTCGTCATCGAAGCCACCGACCCCGCGGCAGTAGTGTGCATGACCCGCCGTGTAGACCGCGCCGTTGAACGGGATCGCCGAGTACGTGTCGCCGT
>NZ_JBZEEQ010000160.1:0-500 GCF_058310155.1 Chryseobacterium sp. DT-167
AGACGCGTCCTTCCTTCGTTGCGAAGAAGCGACCGAGCCCTTCGAAGGGGCTGTGAGGCAGGGCGTGTAGCAGCTGTTCGTAGATTCGTACTTCGTCTGCGCGGAGTGGATACTCCTGCGAGAAGAGCTTGACGCGGCCTTCAAGCTGAGCCCTCGTCATTGTGTATGTGCGAGTCTCCTCGTCGAATTCTCCGATCGTGTCGAGCAAGCGGACGGCGGTCTCGTGCACATGCTCGAGTTGGACCGTCTCGCCCTCGATGAGCGGGAGCGTCAAGCTCTCGACAGTGCTGTCGACCTCTCGTGCGAGGGCGAGGCCCTCATGAAGTCCGACTTTCCGCCTGCCGGATTCGATCTTGTAGATCGTCGAGTGATGGAAGTCCAGGCCGCGCCACCTCATCCGATGCGCCAGCTCCTCCTGGCTCAGGCCGAGACGCTCACGAGCGGCCTTCAGACGGCTCCCGAATATTTGGTCGGGGTTGGTGTTGTCGAGCTTCTCCATG